>JAYZPA010000146.1:0-8950 GCA_036150515.1 Planctomycetota bacterium | reverse complement strand
TGGACACCCCTTTATGCCGAACTGTTAGATCAGGCGGAAGATCCAGCAGCAGCTCGACAAGCGATCGAGCAACTCATTCCACTACAGAACAGGTTTACCACAGCACAGGAAATCGCCGATATGGTGGTTTTTCTGGCCTCGGTCCGATCCGGACATACCACAGGTCAGATCATTCATGTCGACGGCGGATACACGCATTTAGACCGTAAATACACATCCGGATCGAACGATATTGACCTTACTCGCTAAATATCAGCTGTACTTTAACCCCTCTGTTTTAGCCCATCCCGGACCTTCGTAGCGTGCTATACTTACAGACGGACTCTTCTTTTCTGTAATGATTCCCTACCCGCGCCCATGATCATCCCAACCGCCTCTTCCGCTACTTCCTGCAACCGCATTTTTCACATTCTGGTGGCAGGGATGTACCTGATGCTACCGCTCCTGTGGACGGTGGGCTGTGACCAAACCCCCAATGAACCGGTCGCCGTGGATCCTGCAATCCCCAATGAAACCGCTACACAGGATCCATTGGCAATCCCGGAAGAAGATGCCAAGTACCTGCAGGACGTTGAACATTTCGGCGGGTTTGTTCTGGGTGACCTCACTTTTCCAAAAATCAATCTCGCCCTGAGTGAGCAGCAATGGGATACCTTTGCATCTTTTTTTGCGGATCACTTTGAAGCAAACGTATTCGATTGGAAGGGTGGCATTGAGCATCAGGACAGCTTTGGCACATTTCGCATCTGGGATGAGTCTCAACCGTTACAAACACTTAACCGATTGCAGTTCACGGCTTTCATACAACAGTTGCGTGAACAGTTTTCAGAACTCATGCGAAGTGAGTTCAAGGTAATGCAGATGGCGCCCGAAACGCGTGGGGAATTTGAAGAACCATGGCGGGGTAGCTTCAAGATATCGATGGCCGGACGCACTCTGGACGGAAGTGTTTCCGAGCTCAGTCTGAAATTCAACTGTCGAATTTCAGGGATCACCGACGAAACGCCGGAACAAACGGAATTCCTGCTCAGCGCATCAAGTTTTTCTGCAAAACAAGCGACCGCACCCGATTTCCTGATGACCGAAATTACAAAACAAACCGGCATGACGACGTTGGGACTGCGCGATAATTGGAAATATTCATATCCGGAAGGTGAAACCCGGCCTTTCCTCACCGGTGGTATCTACGCCATCGATTTCAATCAGGACGGGCTCAGTGATTTTTTAATTACGGATCTGGATGGACTCTTTTTTTATGTCGGGCAACCAGGTGGAACGTTTCTTGAACAAACCATTGAGGTTGGTTTACAACGATTTATCAAGGAGACGCTGGCCGTCGTAGGTGATTTCAACAATGACTCTTTCGAAGACCTCATTATTGGTCAATCTGCCTACATCAATGAACAGGGAAAACGATTTCGCAAACTCAAGACCGGTGAATTCGAATTCGATTTGGCAAAACGCAAAGGCTCCATGAACGTTGTTGATTTTGATAATGACGGCTTGTTGGACTTGATGGAAGTCGGCATCATTCTCAAAGAAGAACTGCTACCCTGGATCAACCGGGAAGAATCAGGATCCACCTTAAATCGACTTTGGAAAAACGTGGGCAATTTCCACTTCAAAGATGTTACAAAGCACGCCCAGATAGGTGGTTTGGGAACGGGAGCTTTCTCGGCAGTTTGGTTTGATGCAAACGGCGACCATCATCCAGACTTCATGGCGGCCTGTGAATTCGGAAAAAATGACTATTACATCAACAACGGCGACGGAACATTTACTCAAACCGACCTGCCCGACAAACATGGTGGCTTTTCTATGGGAATCACCGTAACGGATATCGACAATGATGGATTTGGTGATCCCTATCTGGCAAATATGTATTCCAAGGCGGGTGAACGTATTGTGGCTAATATCCGAAAAGGACTTTACAGCACGTATGGCTCCGATATTGAAGAACAACTTCAGGAATTCGTTTCCGGAAACGAACTCTATCATAATCAAGGGGACGGAACCTTTGAACGTATCGGGCGCTCGGTTGGAGTCAATGACGTTGGTTGGGCGTATGGAACCGGTGCGGCAGATTTGAATGGGGACGGGTATCCGGAAATCTATGCACCGGTGGGTTTCCAAAGTGTCACCAAGGCTCGACCCGATGGCTGACGTTGTGTCTGGCTGGCTGTCGTGTCACAGCCATTTAACTGCAGTACATCGGTCCCTGAGTTACGGGCCGTGGATGAAGCCAATGGAGAATTCTGGATCGGAAATCCATTTTTGTTTTCAAATACGAATGAAAATTTAAGCGCCTTTGAACGAAATGGGGTTTTTCTGAATACGGGTGCTCGTGATTTTCTTGATATGTCATTCATCTCAGGCAGTGACAATCAAGGCGATTCACGAACCGTCATCGGTACCGATATTGACCAGGACGGGATGCCGGAGTTACTGATACGCCAGGCAGGAGGCGGTGCACTGGCGGTGTACCAAAATAATTTTCCGAAAGCAAATTGGCTTGTGCTCTCACTGCGTGGAGAGCAAAGTAACACCGCCGGAATCGGTGCGAAAATATCCGTGCGTCGGGGTGGGCTTACTGTCTTTAAAGAACTGTACCCCATTGTGAATTTTCTTTCACAATCCCCCAGCCGAGTGCATATTGGCATGGGCGAATTCAACACAGCGGATGAAATCAAAATCCAGTGGCCCGCCGGGGGAACAACCGTACTCAAAAACGTCGAAGCCAATCGACATCTACGGGTTTATGAAAAAGACGGGCACCTACAGCAATTGTATTGAGCCTCGAACTGCTAAGTTCATCAACGTCCCGGTGCTGCCTGTTCATGGTGGCGGGAAATCTGCTAATGCTCCGTCGTCCCGAAAAAAATCTGAATCTGGTTTTTGGTTATCCAGGTTCTATGCCATAATAGAACTACTGTTGTAGGACCGTTTTGGAGATAGCTATGGTTTTTAGATTGTTTGGCGTGATCGCCTTCTTAGTAACCGTTTTCGGAATTCAGCCGATCGACGCTCAGGAAGTTGATTTCGATCGGGACATCCGCCCCATCCTCTCCAATCACTGTTATGCCTGTCATGGTCCGGACGCGAAAACACGCGAAGCCGACTTACGACTGGACCAAAAGGCGCATCTCTTTGCCGATCGCGATCAACCACTGGTAACTGCCGGAAATCCAAGAAAAAGCATTCTGGCTCAGCGAATCACCAGTAAGGATGAAGACTATCGCATGCCACCAGCGGACTTTCTCAAACCTATCTCTCAAAAACAAATTGATCTAATCACTCGATGGATCTCGCAGGGGGCTGAGTGGAAAGATCATTGGGCCTGGACCACACCCGAACGCCCCGAACCGCCCGAGGTCGAACAGGCCACCGTCGAAAATGACATTGACCGTTTTGTAATCTCCAGATTGAAAAACCATAATCTAGCGCCCAGTAAACGTGCGGATAAAGTCACGTTAATTCGAAGGCTTAGTTTTGATTTGACTGGATTGCCACCCACATGGGAGCAAGTCCAGGCATTTCTGGATAACAAGAATCCCGCGGCGTACAATCAGTTGGTTGCAGAAATACTGCAACAACCTCAGTTTGGCGAACGCATGGCAATGTACTGGCTCGACGTGGTTCGATATGCCGACAGTAATGGCTATCATGCCGATAAACCTCGGCAGGTTGCTCCCTATCGTGACTATGTCATCAGGGCATTCAATACCAATAAGCCCTATGATGTTTTTGTGCGTGAACAGCTTGCCGGAGATCTGATCCCCGACGCGACCAACGAGGAACAAATCGCGTCTGCCTTTAATATGCTGCTGCAAACAACCGATGAAGGGGGAGCTCAGGCTAAGGAGTATTTGGCAAAATATGCTGCAGATCGAGTTCGTAATACTGCATCGGTTTTTATGGGAGTAACCTTTGGTTGTGCTCAATGCCATGACCATAAATACGATCCATTCACAACCCGGGAATTCTATCAGTTTGCGGCGTTCTTTTCTGACATTTCGGAAGTGGGTGTGGGAAATGCACCCGCCTATCCGGCCATTGGCGCCAAACTTCAGCAAGAAATTACACGTGCCAATGAGCAGCTTGCGAAAAATCAACAAGCACTGATTCAGCAGGCAGATACACTCGTTGAAGAGAGAGCCCAGTGGGAGTTAGAACTACGGGAACTAGCCCGGCAGAGTGTCTCCTCATCATCATGGCAATACCTTGGTCCGCTGAGCATGGAGAACTTTGACACTGCGCATGATGAATCCGTATTTGATGAAACACAGATGATCGATCTGGAAACCAAAGTTCGTGACATCGGCTGGAAAACACGGACAGATCTTGTGGACGGGAAAATTCATGCGTTAAACACTCAGGTCAACTCTGCCCAGTACCTTTTTCGAACGCTTACCGCTCCCAAAGCCACGAAACTGTTGTTGCGTCTGGGAAGTGATGACGGAATTCGGGTATGGG
Organism: Planctomycetota bacterium; assembly: GCA_036150515.1. GTDB lineage: Bacteria > Planctomycetota > Planctomycetia > Pirellulales > Pirellulaceae > UBA721. Next base: position 4,477 of record JAYZPA010000146.1, on the reverse strand, counting down.
TCAACGGGGTGGAAAAACTCAATAAGAAAATTACCCGCGGGGTCGCTGTGGATCAGGAAAAAGTTGAAGTCAATCTCCTTCCGGGGGAAAACACGTTACTGCTTAAAATATCTCAGGGAGGTGGCGGGTGCGGTTTCTATTTCAATTTTGATCAATCCGCGGTGACCGCCGATGTCGCCGGGGCAATATTAGCGGAAGCCGATACACGTTCTGATCAGCAAAAGCAGTTACTTGCAGACCATTTTCGAAGCACCTACTCTGGCTTAAAGCCTGCTCGCGATCTGATTGCCAACACTGAAAAACAACTTGAGCAACTCAGCACCTCGATTCCCAAAACCTTGATGACGAAAGCCACAACCCCACGCATGACCCGTATCCTGCCACGCGGAAACTGGCTGGATGAATCCGGAGCGGAAGTGCAGCCAGCCGTCCCCGGTTTCCTTCCTCCGCTCCCCCCGGATGACCGTCGATTCAATCGTCTTGATCTGGCCAACTGGATGACGGAACCTGTAAATCCACTGACCGCTCGTGTCTTTGTAAATCGTCTGTGGAAACTCTTTTTTGGCTATGGAATTTCACGACCTCTGGATGATATTGGCAGCCAAAGCTCTCCACCAACCCATCCTCAATTGCTGGACTGGTTGGCCGTCGAATTTATTGATAGCGGGTGGGATGTGAAGCATCTGGTTTCGCTCATTGTGCGGTCATCCACCTATCAACAGTCATCCAATGCTTCCCGTTCATTAATCCAACGCGATCCGTATAACCACTGGTTAGCGCGACAAACTCAGTTTCGTCTGGATGCGGAAATGGTGCGTGACAATGCACTGGCCGTCAGCGGTCTGTTGGCTTTGGACATTGGTGGTGAGAGTGTGAAACCTTATCAACCTCCCGGATACTGGAAACACATGAATTTTCCAAAACGGACATGGATGGCTTCCGCCGGAAATGATATTTATCGACGTGGTCTCTATACCCATTGGCAACGCATGTTTCTGCATCCATCCTTACTGGCATTTGATGCACCGAGTCGCGAAGAGTGTACGGTTGAACGGCCCCGTTCCAATACGCCGCAACAAGCTCTGGTACTGTTGAACGACCCCACTTATGTGGAAGCTGCTCGGGTTTTCGCACTGCAAATACTCAAACGCGGCGGTGCCAACCCGGACGCACAATTACAATGGGCCTTTCAAACCGCACTATCACGTTCCGTTACGGATCGGGAAGCGGATATCCTGCTGGAAATCTATGCAAAACACCGGTTGCACTACCAAACGGATCCGGCGGCAGCCAAATTATTATTAGCGGTTGGTCGTGAACCTATTCCTGCGGATGTGGATACGGCACAACTCGCGGCCTGGACGTCGGTTGCCCGTATATTGTTCAATCTACATGAATCCATTACCCGTAATTAATCCATTTTCCTGTGAATGAGTCGCCATGAATCGGTATTTATCAAAAGTGATTGAAGCATCGAATTCCGTAAACCGCCGCTGTTTTCTTGGAAAAGGCGCTCAGGGTATCGGCACCATGGCACTGGCTTCGATCATGCAGTCTGCGCTGGCAAAAGAAACCGATGTGGATGTCCCCAGATGGCCTGGAATCCTTAATGGAAAATTACATCACCCAGCAAAAGCAAAACGAGTGATTTTTCTGACCATGGCAGGTGGCATGTCTCATCTGGAAACCTTCGACCACCGCCCAAAACTGGCAGCCATGGATGGCAAACCTATGCCGGAATCGTATACGCAGGGACAGCCCATTGCACAACTACAAAACAAAGAACTCAAATGCCTTGCCCCCCAGCACCCCTTTGCCAAACATGGTGAGTCTGGCCTGGAATTATCCAGTCTCTTTCCTAAGCTCGCAACGGTTGCCGATGAACTCGCCGTAATCCGTTCCCTGACAACCGATGCCATCAACCATGATCCCGCTCACACCTTCATGAATACCGGCACCACCATCAGCGGACGCCCCTCGATGGGATCCTGGCTGACCTATGGACTGGGTTCAGAAACAGAAGATCTGCCTGGATTTGTGGTACTCGTATCTTCCGGTGGAGGTCAGGATCAACCGATCGCAACCCGGCAATGGCACAGCGGCTTTCTACCAAGCCGTTTTCAGGGTGTGCATTTTCATGGGCAGGGAGATCCTGTGCTGTATGTAAAAAACCCACCAGGTGTCACCCGGGAAAATCAATCTGACGTCGTCAAAGCCATCCAGCAAATAAATCGATTCCGTGCGGAACGAGTCAACGATGCGGAAATCACAACACGGATCAGCCAATATGAAATGGCATTTCGGATGCAGGCCAGTGTACCCGGGTTGGTCGATATTCAGGGTGAAACTCAGGCGACATTGGATTTGTATGGAACGTCCGGAGCCGATGGCAGTTTCGCCTCAAATTGCCTGCTTGCCAGACGACTTGCCGAACGGGGCACGCGATTTATCCAGCTGTATCACCGCGGGTGGGATCACCATGGAGGTATCAAGAATGCCAGCGCCAATACAGCAAAACTGATCGATCAGGGAGTCACGGCACTGATTCAAGACCTGAAACAACGTGACCTGTTAAAAGATACACTGATTGTCTTTGCCAGTGAATTCGGAAGAACGCCCATGGCTCAGGGCAACGGACGGGATCACCATATCAAAGGATTCTCTGTCTGGATGGCCGGAGGGGGTATTAAGGGCGGAGTCACCCACGGCTCTACGGATGAACTTGGATATAATGCCGTCGAGAATATTGTGACCGTGCACGATCTCCATGCAACCATGCTGCACCTGATGGGAATCGATCATGAACAGATGACGGTCTCGTTTCAAGGACGCGATTTTCGACTTACCGATATTTCCGGTAATGCCGTAAAAGAAATCCTTGCCTGATTTTCAGCGTATCAAGCAGGAGATGCTAATCAAGATCCACACGGACCACACCAAGTGTTGACGGCTGTAACACAGAAACGTATCCTGAATAAACTCCCACCAAACCCTATCCCACCTAATTTGATTTCCAATACAAATCCTGTTCACTCTTTTTTGTCTCCGTGAACATCCGCTTCTGGCAATTGAATCACCCGTATATTTTTCAAAACCCGCTTTGATATTATGCCCTCTACCGTTACCCATCAGGTCTTCCTACAGTTGACTCCGGCCCATGCCGGGGAATCAACAAACCAGATCAGAATTGAGGAATTTCCCGTTCGGCTGGGGCGTGGGGGTAACGTGGATTATATGGTCGAGGACCGGTGGCTCAGCCGGCATCATTGTGAAATTGATTGCCACCAGGGAGTGGTCATTGTAAGGGACCTGACTTCTCGACACGGCACGTTCATTAATGAAAACCGGATTCAGGAAAGTGTGTTAAACGAGGGAGACACACTGCGTATCGGGCTGACACGATTTGTTGTCGACTTCCTGAAATGGTAATTCGGTCACGCAAGGTCAACCTTCGCCTTCAGGACGAATGCGCTGCGGGAAAATCAAGGAACACTTTTAGCGCTCCGTCTTGACGCTGGCTAAACAAGTCAAAGGCACCCTGAATTTCTGCCAACTGCATGTGGTGCGTAATAATGGGAGAGACGTCTACGCGACCTTCTGCAATCCACTGCATCGCCAGCGGAAAATCAATGGAAAAATCCGGGCCGACACTCGTATATAAAATCTGATTCTTCCAGAACAACGTATAGAGATCAAAGTCCGCAACGTGTTTGGGAGGTACTCCAAAAAAGAAAACCGTGCCACGTTGCTTGCAAATCGCAGAACACAGATTGACCACCTGTTCGCGATGGCCAACACACTCGATGACCAAATCCGGTGCCTGTCCCCCCAGAATCTTCTGCACACCGTTGGCAATATCGGCAGCCGACTGATCTGAGCCCACATGCAGTGTGTCCGTCGCACCCATCTGAGGACTGACCTGAAGTCGATCTGAATTCAGATCAATTCCCACAATCCGATTCGCTCCAAGTTGGCTCAGAGCGCAATTCCAAAGCTGACCCATGGGACCTTGCCCTACAACCGCAACATTGTGGCCAAGGATATTGGGCAAGCGGCGTAGTGCATACAAAACCGTGCCTAATGGTTGTGCTAATAGAGCTTCCCGTTCCGGTGGTCGAGGATCCACGGGAATCGCCTGATTTTCCGTTACAATAAACCGTTCCTGTAGACCCTCCTGACGATAAGGCACACACAGTACCCGGTCGCCTGATTTGAATTTCTCACCGTTGGTTTCGACCACAGTACCAATCATCTCGTGCAAAGAATGTCCGATGACCGGTTCATAGGTCTCATTATCCGCTTCGAAATACAGTAAATCGGATCCACATAAACAGGCTAAGTCCGGCTGAAAAATAATGTCTCCAGCAGCACTGGCTGCCAAAGACGGTTCGTCGATTTCGATCAGTCGAATTTGACGTGGTCCGTAAATCTCGGCTGCTAACACGTTTTATCATCCTTACTAGAGTACACTGAATAC
>JAYZPA010000145.1:0-9411 GCA_036150515.1 Planctomycetota bacterium | reverse complement strand
CCCTTCGACACTTAACGTCCGTTCACTGTTGAGCAAACATGGGATCTTGGTTTGGGTATCATCGGTCGCAGAGAACTGATCGCCCTGCAACGTAAGATAAAGTGGTCGGAGACGGGGTTCCCAACCGATTTGCAATGTCAGACTACAGCGTTTGGCTTGATTGGATTCCAGACTGCGGGCGGAGGCGATCCGAATCGCCGCAATCCGAAATACACTTGTATAGTCGACAAAACCTTCTTTTGGTTTGGCTGCATCCGGATCGGGCAGGACCCAAATCTGGCCGGGATGGGGAGCGAGAAAAGGTTCCCGTTTCAGTTTGGCTGCAGCAAGAATTTGATCCAGTGCCTGATGGAACGGAAGTTCACGGATATCCAACGAGAGTCTGGCTTGGGGTATATTTTGCATCCCCACTTCATTTCTGGTTTGTTCTTTTAACTGCTGAAAAACCGTTTCGATAGAAAATTCTCCCGTGAGGGTAACCTTGGTGGGTTGCGTGGTTGTGAGTGCAATTTGGGAATAAAGTGTTTGGCGAATGGTCGCGAGGCGTTTTTTTGTTTCTGCTGAGAGTTCGGTACTTTCCGCTGGCAGCAGATCCAGCACCTGGGGTCCGGTTTCAATCAGCAGTTTTTCAGCCGCCTGTCTTTGACTTAATAACGGGCTGTCCAGTACACGCACCGTACGCTGTACGAACGTCGTCAGTTCGTCGTCTGCCGGGGCACTCAGACAACAACTGCTGAGTAAGAGTAAAGCAATGGCGGTGGTATGGTTAAATAGAGAACCCATGCGATTATTATACTTCTGCGAGATACGGTCTGCCCAGTCAGGAATCTCAGGCAGATGGAATTATTCGGTATGCAGGCGACCGGAGATATAAATATTGTCACCAAAGTGTTGGATATCAGGATTATGGATTTTAAGCGCATCCGCCATTTGATCCATTCCCTTGCCGGCTACAGGACCCGGTGCCTGCTGGCCACCGATGAGACTGGGTGCCACGAAGACATGCACTTCGTCAATCAGTCTGCGATCGAGCAGGCAACCCAATATTTGGCTTCCACCTTCCACGAGCAGGTTGGTGTAGTCCCTTTTCCACAGTTCGCTTAGTAGGCCATCGAGAATCGCTGGATCCTCGTCAAATTGCAAAACTTCGACTCCCTGCTTTTCCAGTAGTTCGAGCTGCGCGTGATCCGTCCGGGGCCCGGCGGTAACCAGCACCGGAATCTGTTTCGCGGTTTGAACCAGGTGGCTGTTTAATACCAGTTGTGGATTTTGGGCGAGGACGATTCTGGTGGCCAACCGGGCCACGGATGTATGGGCTGGTCTCGCTGTGAGTTGCGGGTCGTCAACAAGTGCGGTTTGGTGACCGACGAGGATTCCGTCCATTCGTCCCCGTAGTTCATGGACCCGTTCGCGACATTGCGGATTGGAAATCCACTGGCTGGATCCTGTGGTCGTGGCGATTTTTCCATCGAGTGTCATAGCCCACTTTGCTGTGATCCACGGACGTTGGTTTGCGATCAGGTTCAGGTAAGGTGCACACAACCGCCGGGCCTCATCTTCACAAACCCCCTCAATGACTTCCACCCCGGCATGTCTAAGTTCCGCGATCCCGCCTCCGTTTACCTGAGGAAACGGGTCGGTGAGTCCCACGACGACCCGACGAATTCCGGCGTCGAGTATCGCCTGGGTGCAAGGTGGGGTTTTACCCTCATGACAACAGGGTTCAAGGGTCACATAGAGAGATGCCTGTGAGAGATCCTGTTTCCCATCCGGCAGTGTCTGCAGCGCCCTGATTTCGGCATGTTCTTTTCCGTAGAACTGGTGCCAGCCCGAGGCGATGCACTGGTCATTTTGGACAATGACGCAACCGACCATGGGATTGGGTTCAACGGTTCCCTGACCCTGACGGGCAATTTCCAGTGCATGTTGCATCCAGTGCATGTCGTCCGGAGTGGTCATCAGTGGAAATCTCTTTTCTATGGCGAGGGATCAGTCGGGAATCCAGAGTCCGGGTTTTTCCTCCGAGGGCTGACTTTGAGGTTCCGGATCAGCAGCGGGTTGACTGCCGGGTGTCCAGACGCCTCCCGCTGTCGAATCTGAGGAAGTTGGATCAATAATCCCGGGTTGCCCAGCCGAAGCTGCCGGTCCGGCCGTTGGCGAACCATCCGGATTAATGATTCCTAGTTGCATCAACAACTGGTAAAAGTGCTCACGGATTCCCGGTTCCTCGATGTGATTGGCTTCCACCTTTTGCATTAATTCGGAGGCCTTTTGAGAATTGCCACTCATCAGTTGCAGAGGTATCTCGCGTAGTAGCCAGATTGCGGGCGATTGTTGAGCGTCCACTGCAGCTTGCTTGGCCTTTTCAATCAATTCGAGACGTTGTTCATTCGTATCGCGTGTTTCCAGCAGGGATCCATACACATCCGCCAGGCTGATATGTTCCGGTTTCTCATCCCGGGTGGAGATTTCTTCCGCTAAGGCCACGATCCCTTTCCGGAATCCGATGACCAGACAACGCTGGTAGCAGTGAGCCAGTTGGTCGGTTGTCATTTTCGTGACGTCATATCGCGCCAGTTGGATATCGGCGATTCGATTCAGTTCGACGTCTGTCGGATCTAATGATTCCAATATGGGTAATCCCAGTTTTTCACGTACGTAATTCAGGTCCGCTTTGTAGTCACGGCACTGTAGATTGGATTCGATGATTAAAAGAGTGGCCTGAACTTTGATCCGATGTTGGAAGTCGAGTGCAAGTTCTTCGGCCGTCCGTCCGTCAAAGGCTTTTAATTTTAAAGTGGGAAAAATGTCGCGGAACCCGATTTCCCGTTGATCCAACGAAAGATTCTGCATGAGTTGCTGGGGGGTGTCATCCGGGAAGACCGGATTCCAGGCAAGGGCATCGGCCAGGACCGGTACCATGGAAATATCCTGAGTGTCCTCCAGCTTTCCTAACTCCGCTCCACAGATTTTTTCGAGCGTTGATGTCGCCGCCGACTCTTCGTTTAGGTTGGCGAGAACCAGTTCTACGCGGGCATCACGATCGGTCTGTTTGCCAAACAGGTACAGCGTCGCCACAGCAATGGGAACCTGCTCCAGGGTGATCTCTGCGCCACTGTCAAGCTGGTCCTTATCGGTAAGGACAAAAAGACTGCGAGGTGGCGGATTATCCGGGTCTTCATTGGAAAATCCCGGGTCGGGTACAATCCTTGCCTGACTGCTGGCTACCAGTGATTCTTGTATCAGGTCAATGTTGTCCACGCTATAGGTAAGTCGTTGGATAGGCTGAACGTCCGGATCGCTTTGATTGGTCAGCATCTGAGCGTAGGCTTCGGCTTCGATGGCAGCATCCGATTTAACATCCAGAGTCGCACCATAAGTTCGCCATGCCTGAATGCCCTCTTCTAAGCCGAGATAGGAATTCAATACGGCTGCCGCTTGAAGTAAGGTTGGATCTCCTTCGTGGGTTTCAATGAGATCTTCGATTTGATCCAGCGCCGCCATCCATGCACCGCGGCGAGCCAGTAATAATGCTTCTTCATAGGAGCCGTACCAGGAATTGTCTTCGGCCGCGACAGGCATCGGTAAACGCTGTTTCAACAGCAGTGGATAATCCGGATTTTGCATAAACTGTAGCATTTTGGCCGTTGTTTGCTGGCTGTTGCGGGCAATGGCAGATACCAATGTCAAATGAGAGAATCCAGCAAATGCATTCCCGGACGAAAACAGAGCATCGGTCAGGCCCTGTAATGCAGGGACGATCAGTTGCGGAATCATTTCATCACTGGCAAATTCAAGGCATTTCTGAGCATATTCCATTACCTTGTGGGGCTCTGCCTCGCTTGTTAATGCCCGACCTGCCCAGGCGGTTGCATTTTCCGGAGCAATGTCCAGAAATTGATCAATGTTCTCACGAGCCGCTTCAAACTGACCGGTTGCCAGCAAGGCAACACTGCGCAATGCATAAAGGCACGGAAGGGGTCCCTTTTCTGCAAGCAACTGATCCAGATTCTTGATCGAAGCAATGTACTGCTCACCCTGCATCGCAGTCGTCAGTTTATCAAGCTCTTTGGCGATGTCGTTTCCACAACAGAATTTGATTTTATTTCCGCTGCCGCAGGGGCAGAAATCGTTGGTTTCCAGGGTCATGTCTGTTTCCAAATCTGGTTCAAAAAGGATGAGGGTATCTTTACGAAGACAATCCGGATGTTCGTTAAGAGTGCTTATCCTAACACGGCAACCAAACACTGTGAATAATCACCTAAACGAGTCAGGCAGCAAATCCGATACAGTTTTTTTATATTCTTTTACGTACTTTGGTGGTTTAGGTAGTCTTGAGAAAGCCTGCAGTCAACCCGCGCTGTGGAATATCGTACATTGACATGGACGAATTAGAATACGATGAGTAACCTTCTATAAGCGTATAAGATAATCCACCATTGCGTGAATCTTGAGCCTTGATTGCAATCCACAACCACGACTATAAAAACCATCTGAATTGACCGATCACCAACCATTGTCGCTGCTGGCTCGAAAGTCTAGATTTTTTGGAGCGAGCAATGCCCTGCTGATTTTAATGGCGGCGTGTTTTTTATTGCCATTTGCATTACGCGGTGCGCGCAATGCAATGGATAACATGCAAAATGACGTTAAAAACTGGTTGCCTTCGGATTATCCAGAGACGGCGGATCTCGATTGGTTTGGTGAACATTTTTTAGGTGAGCAGTTTGTTCTGGTCACTTGGGACGGCTGTACGGAAGCGGACCCCAGTTTCCTTATGCTGGTTGAAAAACTGAAGCAGGAAATTATTTTTGCCGACGCATCTGCCAGTGAACCGCTGGATGAATCTCTAAGTGCTGCGGAACAATCTGTGATTCAGGCTGCACGCGACTACCGGGCGGAGTTGGTAAGAGCTCGGGAGACCGCAGATCGATTAGGACTATATTTGCTGGATGATTTCAATCAGAATTTTTCCGGCCGCGAGGAACGTTGGCTTGCCGGTGACGACAATCAACGTTATTTCATCACTCCGGACGGAACCTTGTGGCGAAGTCTGGTAGGGGATGATTTGATTTCAGTCGCCAGCAGTGGCTTTCGCCGGGCAATCCTTAAAGATACTTCGGTTGAAGCAGAAGTGGTCGACCAATTTGGCGCCGATTTCGTTGGCGCTGGTGAAACGAATGATTTCTATGCCGATCCCAACAAACTGACATCCCGATATTTCACTTCCGTTCGTTCTGGTCCGGATGTGATTGAGGAAATGGCGGGGGAAAATGGAGTTCTCAAGCCCCGAGGTCAAAACTTATCGGACGAAGATCGGACACGAGTTGCCGAATTGATTGCGTTGAACCGGCTTACCGGCACCTTGTTTGCGCCAGCCGTTCCAGCGGGATTCGAGTGGACTGAAAACGCCATGCGGCAATTGTTGCTTCCACACAAGCTGGCTGAATTTCCGACCGACTGGGTTGAACAGTTTGATGCTTTCAAATCAAAGACGATTACAGAAGATTACTCCGGCGATGCGACCGCCCTGCTCCAGGCAACCTCCCATGAGCGAGCCATTCTGTGGTATCGGTGGTTTGATGAAATTCAGGTCGAAGCGCCGGCTCGTCAGACTTGTATCATTGTCACGTTGAGTGATCTGGGAGAACAAAACTTAAAACGGATTTTGGGTCGCGGGATTCAGGACCAGCCACGGGGTAAGTTGATTGCATTGGCCGCTCAATCCGAAATCGTCCCGCCATCGAAGCCATCGATGGCACCCTGGGCAAGCGATCCGAAACTGGAGGGCAAAGTGCTACGTCTGGGCGGGCCCCCGGTGGATAACGCTGCGATTGACGAAGAAGGTCAAATTACACTGGGTCGATTAGTCGGGATTTCATTGCTACTGGGAGTGGGACTGTCGTACCTGACTTTTCGGAGCATCAAAGTGACCTTCATGGTCTTCTTTGTCGGTGGAGTGAGTGCCATTATGAGTATGGCAATCGTCGGTTACAGCGGAGGAATCGTCGATTCGATTTTGTTATCCATGCCGACGCTGGTCTATGTGTTGGGTATTTCCGGCGCCGTCCATATAGTGAATTATTATCGTGATGCGGTGAATGAAAATGGCGAGTCAGGTGCGAGTGAACGTGCTTTGAGTTATGGTTGGTGGCCCTGTACGATTGCATCCTTTACAACCGCTCTGGGATTGTTTTCGCTTTATATTAGTAACCTCACGCCGATCAAAAATTTTGGCCTGTACTCTGGTCTGGGAGTTCTGGCGACATTAATTCTGTTGTTTAGCTATCTGCCAGCCGCTTTGAAATTATGGATTCCCCATTTTGCGGTCAGGGATGAAGATCAGAAACAAGGGGTTCCACCGAAGGAGAATGCAACACGCGACCCGCACCGTTCCTTACTAACTCGTTTTTGGGTGTTCACGGGCCAGTCGGTTATGGGGCATTACAAGATTGTACTGGCAATGGGATTCCTGTTATTGATCTTTTCGGTTTGGGGATTGACGAGAGTGAATACCTCCGTCCAGCTACTCAAGTTGTTTGATGATGAAGCGAAGATCATTCGCGACTATGAGTGGTTGGAAGAGAACTTTGGAAAACTAACGCCTATGGAAATGGTCGTTCAGGTGAAGCCGAATGCCATCCTGCCATCTCGTGAACAACGCATTGATAATCCACCCACCACGATCGAGGAACAGAATTATCAGAAATATCAGTTGTCAGTGTTGGAACGGCTGGAACTCGTAAGCCACATTCAGGTTGCTGTCGAGGAAGTTTTTGGTGATGACGGGCAAGAGATTATTGGTCAGGGCATGTCCGCCACTACGTTTGCTCCGGAATTGCCAAGGCCTGCGTCACGAACAACGCGTTCGACTACGAATTCGCTACTGGAACAAAATATCCAGCGTCTGCAGGATGAAGATTATTTGGCCTATGAAGCTGCGTCCGGTGATGAATTATGGCGTATTAGCCTGAGACTTGGCGCGTTAAATGACGTCAATTATGGAGGATTTATTGACAGCCTTAAAACGGTCGTAAAACCGATTCAGCAGGCGTATGCTTTCCGGAATTACCTGTTACATCAGTTTGAGTCAGATCGTGGCAACGGAGCGGATACGTATAACCAGGAAAATGTCTTTTTTGACAAAAATAAAGTTCTCATCCTGGGAGCAAATCCGACCAGTGGTATTATCGGTGACCCGACGGATGATGTTGCTACAGTACATCACATTACATTGTTTGCACGAACGATCAATGACCTGTTGCTGGTTAAAGGATTGAATAATCATCCGCGTCATCCAAATCAGCTTTGGTGGCTTGATCCCGGTAATGAAGCAACAGCCGAGATGTTCCGTGAGATGTCCGATGAAGATTTGGAGCGGCGATTAAACGCTTATGAATATGTTATCTGTTTGTGTGATCACGCGTTGTTTGACAAGGAAAAAATGGCCCGGTACTCCAGGAAGTTTGTCGACCTAACGGGCTTTGAGGAACAGGGAATTGCGGCTGTTTTAGCCGATCCGGTTAACGACGCGAAAGCGACCAGCGAATTTGACCTCGTGTATACGGGTGTCGTCCCCATCGTCTACAAAGCTCAAACTGAATTGCTCAGTAGTTTGATTAACAGTATTGGACTGGCCTTCGTGATGATTGCTGTCGTCATGATTGTACTATTGCGAAACGGGAAACTGGCCTGGAACAACTTTTTTAATGTTCGGGGTGGGCTGGTATCGATGATTCCCAACGTATTTCCTGTAATTCTGGTTTTTGGTTTGATGGGTCATCTAGGAGCAGATCTGGATATTGGATCGATGATGACTGCCAGCGTCGCGATGGGGGTTGCCGTGGATGACACGGTTCATTTTCTAACCTGGTTCCGTAAAGGATTGAATCAGGGGATGCAGCGGCATGGAGCTTTGACACTGGCCTATGAACGTTGTGCGGCCGCCATGACACAAACCACCTTGATTGGTGGTCTGGGGTTAAGTGTATTCGCTTTGAGTTCCTTCACACCCACCCAACGATTTGGTGTACTCATGCTGACGTTGTTGGCAGCGGCGTTATTGGGAGATCTGATATTTCTTCCGGCGATTCTCAGTAGTCCGCTGGGAAAATATTTTTCATCGAACAAATCCAAATCTGTCCCGGCACAAACGGGGGAGCTTTCGATGGAAGATGCTGTGGATCAGCGGAAACAGGTGGGAGGGCCACATGGTCATCTCAAAGCGGATTCCGAACTGGATCGTATCCTGCGTCACGACAAAGGGCATAAGCTCTAACGTGGACAGCCGCATCCTGATATTCCGATTATGCTGATTGTATCTGTGGGTTTACCGTATCTGTCTGCGGACATTCATTATTCTTCTGCGGATACCCTTTTTGCGGCTCAGAATTAAGGACGTAATTCTATCGATTGATTTCACCCCCGACGGACTATGCCCGAATTAGTGATCAAACCGGTCGAAACCCGCCGCGAAAAAAAGCAATTCATTCGCTTGCCCTGGAAAATATATCAGGGTGACGATATGTGGGTGCCGCCACTCATCCTGGACGTGAAAGAACGCGCGGGTTTTATCAAGCATCCATTCCATGATGCTAATGAAACTCAGACGTTTATTGCGTTTCGTGATGGAGAGCCCGTTGGTCGGATCCAGGCGGTCGTCAACCAGGAACATATTCGCCGCTACAAAGAACCGTTAGGATTTTTTGGGTTGTTTGAAAGTATTAATGACCGGGAAGTCTCGACGGGACTGTTTGATACGGCCCGAAATTGGTTGGCTGAACGGGATCTGCACTGGATTCGTGGGCCGATTAGTCCAAGTCTGAATTACGAAGCCGGCTTGTTGATCGATGGATGGCACTCTCCCCCCTGTTTCATGATGACCTATAACCGCCCTTATTATGAGGATTTGGTAGAGGATTATGGATTTGAAAAGTGTGAGGATATGGTTGCATTTTATGCCCCGACAGATATTGTCGATCGGCTCGACCCGAAACTCTATAAAGTCATTGACATCGCCAAAAAGAAGTTTAATTTAACGCTCCGAAAGTTAGACAAGACACGATTCAATGAGGAAGTTCTTACCTTCCTGGATATCTATAATAAATCGATGCCGGGCACGTGGGGTTTTACTCCCTTTAGTGATGCCGAATTACGACATCTTGCCAAAAGCCTGAAACATCTCCTGATACCGGAACTCACCTGCTTTGCTGAAGCTGAAGGCAAGGTGATTGGTGCATGTGTCGCTTTGCTTGATTACAACGAGATTATTCGTGAAATCGACGGGAAGCTATTTCCGTTTGGTTACAAGTTGCTTACCAAACGTCGAGGCATCAAAAAAATGCGTTTGCTCAGTGCGAATGTGTTGCCTGAATATCAAATGTGGGGTTTGGGTGTTGTGTTGTTGTCCGG
>JAYZPA010000144.1:0-10433 GCA_036150515.1 Planctomycetota bacterium | reverse complement strand
GTCTTAATCATTGAAGTTGACGGAATTGATGCGGGTCTGGACAGCCAAAGGGATCGTATTGTCGAATTATGCTTAACCCATGGTGCCCGAAAGGTACAGCAGGCTGAAGACGAGCAGCAGAGGCAACATTTGTGGCGAGCGAGGAAACAGGCATTTGGTGCGATCGGGCGTCTGTCATCCAGCTTAGTGACTCAGGATGGAGTGGTTCCACGTACACAAATCCCTCAGATCTACAGGAAGATCATGGAGATTGGCAAGAAACATGATATCCGTATTGTCAACGTATTCCATGCCGGGGACGGAAACATTCATCCCGTCTTGTTATATGACGAACGAAATTCATCTCAAATTCAGCGAGTTTTACTGGCAGGCGGTGAAATCCTGGAAGCCTGTCTGGATGCCGGTGGAAGTGTGACTGGCGAACATGGCATCGGTGTCGAAAAAATCGCATTCATGAAAAAGATGTTTACGCCGGATGATCTGGATGTCATGAATTCTCTGCGGATTGCATTTAATCCTGAGAATCATCTCAGCCCCCGTAAAATGCTGCCCGTTGCCGGTGCCTGCGGACTTGAACGAACCCACCCCAGTCGGATGGTTGCAACCTAATAGGTTATTTTGAGTACAACTGAGGAATAATCCGGTGACAGACGAATCATTATCATTGCCACTTACGGAAGTCGTCGTACCGGAAAATCAGGATGAAATGGCTCGGCAAATGAAGCATTGTTTTGAACAATCCCAGGCGGTTTATCCGTTAGGTGGTGAAACATCCTTGCACTATGGTTTGCCTGCGACTGTACCGGGACTGGGCTTGTCCACAAAATCACTGAATCAGATTGTCGATTTTCCAGAGCGTGATTTAACCATCACGGTAGAAGCCGGGATTCCGATGAAAACACTCTCCGGGACGCTTGCCGCAGCCGGACTGATGCTGCCACTGGATGTACCTCAGGCAGCCTCAGCCTCTCTGGGTGCTGTGATTGCAACCAACACCAACGGGCCCCGGAGGTTTGGTTTGGGTACGGTTCGCGATTATGTTATCGGAGTACGAGCGATCAATGGCAAAGGGCAAATCTTCAATGGAGGAGGACGGGTGGTCAAAAACGTGGCCGGTTATGACTTTTGCAAGTTGTTGACAGGATCGATGGGAACGTTGGGAATCATTACTCAGGTGACGCTGAAAGTGAAGCCAATAGCGGAAAAAACAACCACGATTCTGGCAACCGTGCCTGCGGCAGCCGAGGTAGAATCTGCGATTGAGCACATGTTGGTTTCAGGCTCCACTCCGGTTGCTCTTGAGTGGCTTGTGGGAACTTTGTGGGAGGATCTGTTGGGGATCAAAAGCAGTGGTAGCGGATTCTTTGCCGTGAAGTTAGCCGGCACGAACGAAGAGTTAGCCTGGTCTGAATCACAGGTGCTGCGTGAATTGGAGGAGGCCGGATTGTGCTCAGGTCATATCATCGATCAACCTCAGCAGGATCAATTGTGGGCAGCTGTTCATGAATTTCCGGCGAAGGAGGTTGAGTTGATGTTACAGATAAAAACGGTTTCCAGCGGAGTGATATCGGTTGTTCAGACATGCCGGGAAATTGATGAGTTCTGTACGATTCAGGCAACCGCCGGTGATGGCGTGGTAACGGTTGCATTTGATAAAATTCCGGACACGGGCGTTTCCGGAGCGCTGATCGCGCAGCTTGCCCCGATCGCGGCTCGATTCCATGGACACGTGGAGACGTTTCGTAATCGCTCTGGCAGCGAGCTAACGTCCGGAAGTGTGTGGGGTCGATTGTCGGCCCCTCAATTCCTGCAGGAACGTATAAAGGAACAATTTGATCCGCGGGGTTTATTAAATCCAGGTAGGTTTGTTTTCCAATGAATGAACGAACATCCCTAAAACCGCAGTCTGATTCCGAATCCGTGTCGAGCCCGCAGACGCCGGGTGAAGAAATTCAATACGACCATTTTCTGGATTGTGTCCATTGTGGTTTGTGTACCTCGTCCTGTCCAACTTATCTGGAAACCGGGAATGAAAACGACAGTCCTCGGGGTCGCATCTATCTGATGCGTGCGGTAACGGACTCGCGGGTGGAGTTGACGCCGCCGATTCGCCGCCATTTGGAATTATGTTTGGACTGCCGAGCATGTGAAACGGCGTGTCCGTCCGGTGTGCAGTACGGACGGCTGATCGAACCTTTTCGATTGGCCATGGACCGTGACAGTGACGGGCCGGCCAAAACGGAAAATTGGTTTTACAAGTACATCCTGTTCGGACTCTTTCCCTATCCGCATCGCCTGAAAAAGGCATTGGTTTTTGCAAAAATAGCCCAACGCCTGCGTCTTGATCAACTGATCCTTGTAACGGGAATATGGAAATGGTTACCGGCACGCCTGGGGCGGCTGGTGACGTTGCTGCCTCGGATAAGAAAACCTGCCGGACCTCTGCAAGAGGTGATGCCGGCGATTGGTAAACGGCGGGCACGTGTCGCGTTGTTTACCGGATGTGTTCAAAGTGAGGTATTTCAACAAACAAATTACGCCACTGTGAGGGTCTTACAGGAAAACGGATGTGATGTGATCATCCCGCAACAGCAGGGGTGCTGTGGAGCCATTCATTACCATACCGGAAGTGAACAGCCAGCCATTGAAATGGCGGCTCTAAACATGGCTGCCTTCGACCGTGAGGATATTGATGCCATCCTTGTGAACGTTGCCGGATGCGGATCGATGCTGAAAGATTACGGACATTTGTGGAATGATGAGCAAACCGCGCAACGTCAGCGATTTTCGGAAAAAATACGGGATGTACATGAGTTTCTGGATGAACTTGGCTTCATTGCCCCTCAGGGGGAAATTGCGGTGAAAGCAACCTACCATGATGCCTGTCATTTAGCACACGCTCAGCAAATCACGGCTCAACCTAGAAATCTCATTCGACAGATTCCTGGTATTGAATTGATCGATCTTCCAGAATCCGATATCTGTTGCGGGGCTGCGGGAACTTATAATTTGGTCGAAACCGAAATGGCGGATCGATTAGGAGAACGGAAATTAGACCGTATTCGAAAGACAGGTGCGAGTATTGTCCTGACCGGGAACTCGGGCTGCCTGATGCAAATTGATCGGCAGCGGCGGTTGAATGGCGAGGGCTTGCTGGTGATGCATCCAATGGATCTTTTGTACTGTGCTTATATGCACCAATCACCGTTTGACGAATGACGTGATATGATCTGTGGTTTATCCCAAATCAAAAAAGGCATGACTCACTAGGGAGTCATGCCTTTTTGTTTCGTCGCACAGTGATCAAAAGATCATGTGCAAAACATTATCCGATTAGCCTTCGCCATCGGTTTCGGCTTCGGCTTCGGCTTCAGCTTCTTCTTCAGCATCTGGTCCAGGGTCAGCGGGACTTTCTGCTTCCATTTCCGATGTATCTGGTACTGCGTCAGCTTCGGGGCCACCTGGCGGAACTTCTGTAGTCCCGGATTCACAGCCAACGATCATGATGCTGAAGATAAACAGCATAGCAATAAATGCTTTTTTCATTGTCAATTCCCTATCAAATAATAAAACGAATTAGTTCGGCCACGAGGACAGACTCTTACAGCCAGTTATTCTAACTTGGCTTAATAGGTTACACAAGCGGATTCTCTTGAATGTTGGTTTGATCATCAAGCGATTTATTGTGTGTTTTGAGCCGTTTTACAGTTTCATCGGCGAGAACGCCGACTAATATGACTGTCCCAATGATGGCAAACTCCAGTTGCGTTGGTATTTTTAGCAGATTGATCGAATTATACAGCACGCGCATGACTGCGGCTCCGACGACGACACCTGGGATACTCCCTTCACCTCCGCGAAGGCTACATCCGCCCAATACGGCAGCTGCGATAGCATACAATTCGTAAAAATTACCGTGCCCGGCAGGTTGAATGGAATTTCCGTCCAGTGCAAACAGAATGGCCCCAATGCCTGTACAAGCTCCGCAAATCGTGTAGGCCAGAATAATCATCCGGTCGGTATGAATTCCACTGAGTTTAGTAGCAGTTTCATTATTTCCCAGTGCCAGAAGGTATCGACCGTAAATTGTATGTTCCATAAAAATGGTTGCCAGTACAGCAATGACGATCAGAAAAATCATAGGCGCGGGAACGAGTGTGCGACAAATGGGCGTTTGGCTCATCAGCCAGCATACGGTGAGCCCTCCGGTTAGAATCAAAGGTGCCTTTGCATGGGGCGTATTTTTCAGAATGGGTCGGATGAATCGGTTGAGACCGAACAGCAGTCCTGCTAATGCGGTAAATACGATGAGCATATCCATTCGTCCATTCCATACTTTACCACTTGCGGAATTGCCAAACCAATCGGGGCCTCGATTGCCGATCACCTGTTGAGCCAGCAGGACGCCTCCGAAGGTACATGTCAAAATAAAACACGATAACAACGTTGATTTTGCGTTGGCTTTCAAGGCGATCCATGTCACCCATACAAAAGGCAGGATGGCCAGACAGCCGAAAAAATTCAGCAGGACTTCAGGAAAAAGGGCGCTGCCGCGTTGCCCGGGATTTTGCTCATTGCGTGTCTTGCCCATTTGCATTTTGCGATAGTCAATCTGATCTGTATCCGCACTAAGGGTCGCAATCTCGATTGATGAGTATGTGCTGATTTGCAGGACGGTGGCATCCGAAACATTGACGAACCGGCTTGCACCAATCAAAGCCAATACAGCACAAAACGTAATGGCGAGGACATGGTTGAGCACATCCTGACGTGAACGTAGTAGACGAATCCCAATCCAAAGAGCTCCCAGTAGCCCCCCCACTCCCATTACAAAGGCAACGGAGAAAGGTTTGCCGGTCGCTAATAGCCGTAAGGAATCATTATATTCGCTTCCGAATCCGCCCGTCTGATCGCCCGTGATCCAACGAGCCACACCGCGGTAAATCAACAGTCCGCAGAGTGTGACTACAAAGGGTTGCAGGCTGGCTTTGGTGACCAGCATTCCATGAAACCATCCAAGCAGAATGGATATGAACATCACAAAGATCAGAGTTTCTGCCACACCCAAACCCCAATCCATTAATGCCAGCGACATGAGGCAACCGATCAGTCCGATCATCGAACCTATGGATAGATCAATTCCGCCGGTGATAATGACAAAAGCCACGCCAATTCCAATAATGCCAAACAAAGCACTCCAGCGAACGATGTTCTGCATATTGAAGGAATTGACGAAGATGCCTTCGCTGAGCATGGTGGTGGCCACACAGGCAAAAACCAACAGCATCAGGATTCCCATGATCTTATTCATTTAATTACTCACCATGTTTGGATCCGAACGGGGCGATTCAAAATGCGATTGTGTGTTGGTGGCCAGATGCATGATAGCCTGTTCCGTCAGGTTGTCGCGGGTCAATTCACCGGTAATACGACCTTCGTGCATCACAATGGCACGATCTGACATACCCATGATTTCTTCCAATTCACTGGAAACAAACAAAATGGAGAGTCCGCTCGATGCGAGATCTTCCATAAGTTGATAAATTTCCTGCTTAGCACCCACATCGATGCCTCGTGTTGGCTCATCTAACAACAGTATTTTAGGATTTGTCAACAGCCATTTTCCCAGAACCACCTTCTGTTGATTTCCTCCTGAAAGGAAGCCGACGGTTTGGTTAGCATGGGGAGTACGCGTTCCCAGTTTTTTAATCATTAAATGGGTATCGGCGTCTTCCACATCGGCATTACGAAAGACTCCCCATTTTACATGTTGAGCCAGTGACGCGAGGCTTGAATTTGCTTTAACGCTCATTTCAAGTATTAAGCCGCGATTCTTCCGATCTTCCGGAACCAACGCTAATCCCAGATCGATCGCTTGTTTAGGCGACTCAATCCGAACTTGGTTACCCAGTACATAGATTTCGCCAGCGACAGCCGGCGCTATACCAAACAGGGAATCTAATAATTCAGTTCGTCCGGCACCGACGAGGCCGGAGACGCCGACAATTTCACCGGCTCGGATTTCAAAATGCAGAGGCTTGTCCGGATGCGCCTGGGTTCGCAAACCCTTGACTTGCAGCGTAACCTCTCCCAGAGTATGGGGGGTATGGGGATAGTATTGCGAAATGTCGCGACCGACCATCAGCTGAACCATCGCATCATGCGTGATCTCATCCCCAGTCAGTTCGCCGGCATTTCTTCCATCTCTCAGTACAGAAACTCGATCGGCTAATAATTTGACTTCTGCCAAACGGTGTGAAATATAAATAATACTAACGCCTTGCTTTCTCAGTTGGTGAATTACTTCAAATAGACGTTCGGTCTCACCAGCACTCAAACTCGAGGTTGGTTCGTCCATAATCAGGATTCGGGCATGAATACTGAGTGCTCGTGCAATCTCCACTAATTGTTGTTGTGCGATGGAAAGGTCACCGGTAAGGGTTTGTGGATCCATATTCAGGCCAACCATATTCAGGAACTTTTGCGATTGACGGGCAATGGTCCGTTTGTCAATCCAGCCCAGTCGATTAGGTTCGCGGCCAAGGAAAATATTAGCAGCGATGCTGAGATTGTCACTAAGATTTAATTCCTGATGAATCAGAGCGATCCCATGTGCCTGGGCAGCGCGGACACTTAACAATTCAGTGGTTTCACCGCGGATCGTCACGTCGCCTTCGTCCTGCATCTGGACACCGGCCAGTATTTTCATGAGCGTACTCTTGCCGGCCCCGTTTTCGCCGATCAACGCCAGAAACTCACCTTCCAACAGCTCTAGTTCCACGTCCCGTAATGCAACCACGCTGGGGAATCGTTTGGTTAATTGGGTGACTTTCAATAGTGGTTGCGACGCGGTGGCCATATCAAAGTTTGTCGTTCGGTAAGCCGGTTGTGTGCATTACAAACAAGGTTACGTCATCGTCCTGAGAAGGGTACCTCAAAAGGTCGGTTCGGAGATCCTGGACACACAAAACGATCATTCGCTCGGTGTCTGGTTCGGATCGATGCCGAGTAAAGCATTGAGTTCTTTCCAAAATGGAGTCACGTTTTCATGAGTAATCTTACGTGCGGGAATATCCATGAAGTCGTCCATGTCCTCAAAGGTTACTTCACCACGTGCAACCTGAGATAGTACTTTGACACTTTGATAACCATATTCAAACGGGTTTTGTACAACCGTGCCATAGCACGTTCCGTCAGTGATTGCCTGCAGGGTTGCCGGATCTTCATCAAAGCCGACAACACGGATTTCACCGAGTTTATCTGCCGAGGTAATGGCTTCGAGCATTTGCGGAGGATTGTAAGCGAACAAACCAACCATACAGTTTAACTCAGGGTAGGTTGTAATACTGTCCTCTGCATGGGCTTTGCATTTGCTAAAGTCAAAATCGTCGGTACGCGTGCCCAGGATCACATAGCGGTCGTTTTTGATGATTTGGCCAGGCTCGTCAAAGCGAGTACTGTCGGAATCTCGTCCCATTAACTGATCGATCAAGCCCTGTCGTCGTTCGCGCGCGTTGTCCTGACCCAACCGACCAACAAAGATCATCAGAGATATGGTTCCCTCAATATCCGCCGTTGCCGACTGAACTAACTCTCCGCATATGCGACCGGCATCATAATTACTCATTCCGATATACAGTTCGCGATTCGAGTCAGCGGCATCGGAGTCATGGGTAATTAAGGTCGTGTTTTCCGCGACTTGATTAAGAATGTCGAGTTGATTTGCCGAATTAATAGGGCTGACCGCCACACCGTCGACGCCAAGTGTAATCATGTCTTCGAGCATCCGTTTTTGGTCATCGATACCGTTTGGTGGCATATGGACAAGGACTTCAACATCGAAATCCTGACCTGCTTTTAATGCTCCTGCCTCGGCAATATCCCAGAACGATGCGATCCCATTGGTAATGTATGCGACCGTTGGCCTGTCGTCAGACGACGATGGTTCTTCCTGTGATGTGGGATCGGGAAGACCCTGGTTACATCCTGAAAGGGTGATCACCAGTAAGATCATGGTTAGAAATTGAAAACAGCGTATCATCTTAAGATCCCCTATCGGGTCGTGGTTCGATTGTAATTAGAACATGCATGAAAGCAGCTATCGATTCTATTTGCAGCGAGTGAAACCTGCAAGTTGTTCGAACCCGTTGAACCTGAACGTTCGCGTTGTAACGGGCTTAGTTGCCAATATATTTTGCATAGATTCCACGTGCGACGCTTTCATCTTCGGTCCCTTTAATAATGGCACGACCGTCAGGGAAAACCGTTATTTGATACTGTTCCACAACGGCTTGCAGCAAAAACGCGTTGCTTTTTACGTTGGCCACAGGCTGGAGTTTGTCCGCCAACTGCGGTAATGAAATCACATGTTCTTGCTTAAAATCCAGTTGTACAGCGTTTCGACCACATAACACTGCCGTGGAACTGCCTTGTTTTCCAGTTAACCACTTAAACTCATGACGATTACAGGTGGGACAGTTGTTTTCCGTATTGAGCGAATCCAATTTGACTTGTCGCGCGCGATTATCCCAAAGATCAAACACATGCAGATAGGGACTGATTTGCTCGGCATTCCCACTGATGATCTTCATCGCTTCGAGTGCCTGAATCGATGCGATTACATTAATGACCGACCCCAGAATACCAGAGGAGTCACAGGTTGCAGTCGTTCCTGGTGGCGGAGGTCCGGATTGCATCAAACAATGAAGGCAGGGAGTTTGACCGGGAATGACGGTCATGGTTTGGCCTTCACTACCGATGCACCCTCCATAGATCCATGGGGTATTTGATTTCACAGCGGCATCATTAATCAGAAACCGCGTTTCAAAGTTGTCGGTACCATCGACAATGCAGTCGGCACCGTCGACAAGCTCCAGAATATTTTCAGCGGACATATGGGTGACAACCGCCTGAATGTTAATTTCGGAGTTAATGGCCTGCAGCCGATTCTTTGCGGCAACGGCCTTGGGAATCCCTGAAGTCACATCGGCTTCTGTGTACAACACCTGCCGCTGTAGATTGTTCCATTCGAGATAATCGCGGTCGATGATGGTTAATTGGCCTACGCCAGCTCGCGCCAGGGTATTTGCAAGGACACTGCCCAATGCACCACAGCCACAAACGACAACTTTCGCGGCGCCGATTTGTTTTTGTCCCGACTCGCCCAGCGGCGCAAACCCACTTTGCCGAATGTATCGGTTCGGAGGAGGTGATGATGAGGAATTCACAGGCAATCCAGTGGCTGCAAGAGGGTGTAAGGCAGTTTATGAAAATGGAAGGTGGTTGTTAAACACAGTATACCCTGCATAATCGCCCAGAGGAGCGAGTTGTTTTTGGAGCTGTGCACACGCGCTACGGGCTTCACGAGCGGATTCAAACGGAGCCTCTACTGCGGCGACTACAGGTTTATCCGTAAATTTGAACTGTCGATTGAAGCCATCACCTGAAGAAGCATCTGCCATCAAGAATTCGGCCCAGTCAGGAATGGTTGCGGCGACGTCGGCCAGCCAGCAGCCTATAGGTACACGCATACCCGGGGACATCGAAGCGGGTAAGGATGTGTCTGAATGCAAAACACAACCGGCAACACAGGCCCAGCGATTTAGTTGGTTGACTGTCTGCGGAATGCTGCTGGATGCTGAATGATCGATGACTGCCAGAATCCAAACGCCTTGTTGCAAAGCGCGTAGGCAATCTGCGGCAGTGGGGTTGGTCGCCACACAACACAGACCCTCATTGCGATATTCCCCGGCATGAGAGTCCAGCACGTCCTCCAATACCTGATTGGCTCCACGAATTACGAAACGCTGATAATTTCCATTGAGATCCGCACGGTAAAAATGGGGGCAACGGATTTCCGTTGCGCGAAAAGAAAACGGTGTGCTGGTTTGCTGAAATAGCTCATCGTTACAGGTTAGGGTCGTTGTTAGTTTATAGGTGGCAGGGAGGTCGGCCGACCAGGCACAGGGATCCGGCACTCGCGCTGCTGCCAACAGTCCATCACCCGGGCCCTGATCGATCAGGTCGATGGTTGCAGGCAAGGTATCGCTTCGTTCACAGAATGGGCCGTCGATACAGCCTTTGAGCCGCCAACCATCATCCCAGGCGAATCCGCTCAAAGCAGTAAACAGGCTTGTCGTAAGGCTGTTGAAGTCACTCTGGTAAATTTCAACGGTTTGTGAGAGTGATGGGGTGTCGGTCATGAGCGGGTGGATTCCTCGTTTTCCAGTGTGTCTTGAAGGAATTGTCCCGTATAGGAATGGGGATTTTGTGCAATCTCTTCAGGAGTCCCTTGCGCGACGATGGTACCTCCTTCGTCTGCGGCACCCGGTCCAATATCGATAATATAGTCCGCCGCTTTCATGAGCTGAAGGTTATGTTCCACAACGATCAAGGAATGTCCGACAGACAGCAGCGAGTCAAAGCAATCCTGT
>JAYZPA010000143.1:0-23860 GCA_036150515.1 Planctomycetota bacterium | reverse complement strand
ACATCACAATTCAGGTCATCACAAATCAAGAACAGGACATTGGGTTGATCCGCAGCTCGAGCCACACCAACCAGCCATGTCAGTACCAGCAAACCAATCAGTAAATGCGTTTTTCTCATCAATCTTTATCTTTTCAAAAAGGGATTCCTGAACCACCACCCGATCATCGTTCCAGCACACGGCGGCAGGATATTCTACGGCACCCGGCGGGATTGCCCGCTGGTCTGGATCCGTTTGAGTTCCTCTTGCAGTCTCTTCACCACCGTTTGCTGTTCCAGCCAGACATTTTTCGTTTCGCCGGGATCCTCCCTTAGATTATACAGTTGGCCACCGGGGCCGTCCTCTGCGGGCTTCACCACGCGCGGTGCACTAAATCCACCGGATCCCAGATTATCCGGAATCAGTTTCCAGTCACCGATCCGAACCGCGAACGTACCATTAACCGAGTGGTGCACAATCGTGTCACGCTCTGATTTGGAATCGTCACCGGCCAGCGCCGAAAGAAAACTGTAACTGTCCTCACCGGCTCCGGTGGGCACGGGATCACCGGTAATTTCCATTGCGGTTGCCATAAGATCCGTCAAACAAATCGTCTGATGGCTCGCAGTCCCCGGTTGAACATGCCCTGGCCAGCGGACCAGAAAGGGGACTCGATGACCCCCTTCCCAGATATCCGCCTTTTGCCCGCGATAATTCAAGTTCGCCCGATGGTCATATTTAGGAATGTCACCTGGAACCCAATGTGAACCATTGTCACTGGTAACCACTAACAGGGTATGATCCAGATGGCCTCCCTTCTTGAGTGCTGCGACAACCTGCCCGATCACATGGTCACATTGATTCACGAAGTCACCATAATAACCCGCGCTGGCTTTTCCTTTAAAATCGGCAGTAGGTAACCAGGGCGTGTGCGGCGCTGACAGTGGAAAATAGAGAAAGAACGGTTTCTTTCGATCCTGATCCTGAATCCAGGCAACGGCCTTGTCTGCGATCACCGGTAGTACATCCACATGTTTAAATTCGGGATCTGCTTTGCCACCGCGCCAAAACCCGCCGCCATTCTGCCGCCGATGGCCGGATTTAGCCACCATTGCCGTGGGCAAACGAACGGGCCGGTCATTTTCAACAAAAACATAAGGATCCATATCCAGCGAAGCGGGGATACCGTAAAAATAGTCAAATCCCAATGCATTGGGACCGGGTGTCAACGGTTTAAAATAGTCCACCGCATGTGGATGGGTTTGCGGCAAGACCACATTGGCTGCCGGGTAATCGTCCGCCTTCAGATCCGGTAACTGGAATCCCAGATGCCATTTTCCGATACAAGCCGTGCGATAGCCCTGTCGCTTTAATAAACTCGCGACGGTCTCGCGTTGCGGTGAAATCAGCAGGCGGCTGTAGCCCCACCCCACCCCGCTTTTGAGACGACTCCGCCAGGCATATCGTCCGGTCAAAACACCATAGCGTGTGGGCGAACAGACAGCCGACGGTGAATGGGCGTCATGGAACCGCATTCCCTGCGAAGCAATGGTATCCATATTAGGCGTCGGAATTTTGCTGTCCGTGTTGTAACAACCCAGGTCACCCATCCCTAAATCATCGGCCATGATGAAAACGATGTTGGGAGGTCTGGCAGATCGCTTCGTTTCGCCCCAGGCATCGCCACAAAACAAACAACCTAAAAGACAGATCGTTACTATGCTTCCAATGAACTTCATCACAAACTCCGTTTACAAGACGTGGTTATATTATTCATCAGCTCCAGCTTTCCCATCGGTTGTATCATCTCCACCAGAAACGGACACCTGGACCGGGCTTGCAAGATAGGCAAGCAAACTGGTTATTTGCTCATCCGTTAAGTCCTTCAACAGGTTTTCCGGCATCAAAGACTGTTTCGATTTACGTATCTCATCAACTTCAGACACCGGTAGCCGTATTTGTTCTTTATCGGTTTGAATCAATACAACCTGATCTGACTCCTGGGTAACCACGCCGGTCAATACCCGTCCGGTTACCGTCACAATCACACTAACCTGAAACCCTGCCGCAACCACGGCACTGGGAGTCACAATATTTTGTAATGCATAATCAATGTTCGCTCGTCCGGAACCGGTTAAATCAGGTCCAATTTTCCCCCCGTCGCCGAATAACTTATGGCAGCTGGCACATCGTTGTTTATAAATGGATCTTCCCTGACTTAAATCAGCGTGGGCATCGCCCTGTGTTGCCAGCATTGTCTTAATCCGCGAAATTGTTTTTAACTGTTCTTCGCTGCTGGACTGTACCGCTCCCCACAGATCCGACAACTTCTCCGTTAATTCAGCATTATCAATATTTGAAATCTGTCGTGCTTGTTGAGGTGTAACATGTTCTCGTGACACGTCACCGGATTCAAGTGCAGCCATTAGAGCAAATGCATACGCCTCCCGCGAACTGAGGGTATCGATAACTGCATTTTTCAGAGGTTTGTCCAGCGATGCATATTTACCGAGTAACCATTTGGGGGTTTGCTCATGGTTGAAACGCCTCAAACCACGAATCGCTGCCATTTGAACAGCACGGTCACCAATCATACCTTGGAGCAACTCGGGAATTTTCAATTCACTTCCCGCTGCTTCGCCCCCCACGGACACCAGGGAGTTGACGGCGGTACTCCGTATTTCCGCAGCCAAGTCCTTGTTTTGTGCAACGCGAACGAGTTGGGCCAGCGCCACGCCGTCTCCAAACACAGCGCCTACCTGTTGTACCAACGGCAGGCCTTTTTCGTTTCCGGAGGCTTGAACCCGTTCTGCAAAAGCTGGCCATGATTTTGGCATTTCCATCTGCCGTTGACCGCGCACACCAACGGCGAGACCAACCAACATGGGCAAAACGGCCTGCGACTGCGATCGGTTCAACTTCTCTTGCTGCCGGACCATCGTTGCCATCAGCTTTTCAAAATGGCCGGCGTAATTCACCGCGCTAACCGTAATCCGCCGCGCGACAAATTCTTGCAACAAAGCCGCATCCGACAACATCGAAAACTGTAACGCTTTGGCTGCGTCCTGCAACACTACCGGTTCAATCGCATACCAAATCATCGCCATCAACCGTTCGTCATGGGCGACCGGTATTTTCTCGACTAATGCCGTGGCGACAGCCCACCGCAGGGCATGGGGAACCCTGGCCATGGCTGCAGCGATGTGCAGTCGTACCAGACCGGAGGTTTCTCTGCGAGCGAGGTCAGCCAATGCGGTTGCACGATCGGTTTCCGGTAAACTATTCTCCAACAACAATCGCACGCCCCACACTCGCAGATGCTCATTTGAATCGTTCAATAAATCCTCCAGCACTGACCCGGATTGTCCGATGGCGTGCAGGCACCACAGAAACCGCAATTGGCGTGTTGTATCGGTGGACTCACGGAATTGATTCCTTAACAAACTCACCTCTGTCGTGCGATCACCATCACCAGCCGCGCGTTGCTGTAAAATACGTCGTGCATGACGAACGTACCAGTCATTTTTATGATTCTGTAAATCAATTAATTCGGTGTTGGATAATTCTTGTAAATCAAAAGCGGCCAATGGATGTGGCTTTCCATAGGTGATCTTATAGATCCGACCGGACCGCCGGTGGATTCCATCACGGTCATGACACTCGCCGAGGTCCGTCCAATCCAACAAAAATACGCCGCCATCCGGACCATATTTCAGTTCAACTCCCCGAAACCAATCACTATTGGCAAGCAGGAAATCCGGGCCATGTTCTGCCGTGTAACTGTTCCCCTGGCGTCTTAGCACGTCCATGTTGACACGTTTACCGTGCGTGTTGCACATAAACATCCTGCCGCGATATCGTTCCGGCCAGTTGTCACCAAGATAGATCATTCCCCCGCAGTGACTGTGCCCACCACCATATTCATCATGCAGGTTTGGCTTGCCAATTTCCTTGCGACTCTCCGACCACAAGCCTCCTGCAAAATGCAGGTGATCCGAAGCAGACTTCATCGATAGAAATGTATTGGGGTTCAAATGAGACCCGTACATCCGCTCATAACGCGCACCCGGCAGTAAATGCCAGAGATGCCCAATGACATTGTTCGTAAAAAACATCTCGCCATAATCGTCGTAATCAAAGCCCCACGGATTGGTTGTTCCATGGGATACCACTTCAAATTTCTTATGCACTGGATGAAACCGCCAGATACTACAGTTCAGCGTTGTACGTTGTTCGTCGCTGGTTCCCGGAGCCCCTACATGACTTGTCCCTTTGATTCCATGCCGCCCATAGAGCCAGCCATCGGGACCCCAGCGCAAGCCATTGACGACATTATGTCCAATCTCCCGTAAATTAAATCCGTCTAATAATATCTGGGGAGGGCCATCCGGCTGATCATCGCGATCACCGTCCGGAACAAAAATAAGATACGGAGCCGCAGTGCACCAGACTCCCCCAAAGCCAATTTCAATTCCGGTCAGCTGATGGCCGTTATCAAGAAAGACTTTCTTTTTATCAAATTGCCCATCCTGATCCGTGTCTTCAAAAATGACAATCCTGTCGTAAGCCTCTGCATGCCATTCTGGATAGGAATAGTTTTCAATAATCCACAGCCGGCCACGATCGTCAAATGTCATCGCCAGGGGTTGGTGCACATCAGGTTCACCGGCAAACAGCGAGACATCAAACCCATCCGGCACCTTCAACGCCGCCCGTGCTTCCAACGGCGTCGGTGGCGTGTCCTGAGCGTTCTGCGTGTTGATCGCCTGCCGCGGAACATCACCCGTATTTTTCGGTGTCCCGGCAATCAACCCATCCGTTGCCGCGCTACCCAACAGCATGCTAACAACAAGCACCAGGCCAAGCCGTTGCCCTCTGGTAGTACTGAATCTCAAAATACTTACACCACGATCAAATTAAATGCACTATCAAATCTATTCTGGTCAGGCAGACCTGTATGCCAGAGCACCCATCGGATCCCAGGGAGCCAGTGCCGTTGGTTCCGTATCCCAAGCTGCCAGTAAATCATCCGGGAGATATTTCTTGTGAATGGCCACTTCGAACATAAATTCGTCAAACCACGAATCGTTCATCGCATAGAATCCTTTCTTGCCATTTTCATCTCCCCAGCTATTCTCCACGCGCCATCGTCGTGCTCGCTGGCCGTCCTCACCGTCAATCACATCAACCCCGGTGAACAACATCGCGTGGGTCATTAACGTCTCGTGATACAGCAGTCGCTCCGCCTTGGTTAAAGTTAAATCCGCATCGTAGACATCCTCATACTGGAACAGATCCACATCCCAGACGCCTTCTTTTTTGTCCATCATTTTACCTACATCACAGCCCATCCAAACCGGCTCGCCGTCAAGCAGCGTGGTCATGGTAAGTTGTTTCATCGTCTCAACTTCCACGTTCAGGTATTTGACGCTATCCCCCCCCACCACATTCCCGAGGAATTCCACGGTATACGTTGTGTTGTAAGGACTGGTGGGTCGTGGATCGTTCACCACACAAACGTAATCCTGCGGATCGGTCTGAAAATAACGACTGGCAAATTCCACCGGCGTCAGATCACCTTCACTGTGAAATTCCTTATCCTTATCATTCCACTGCCATTGAAAATGGGACGGCGGTGTACCCAGATGGATACAGAGCATCCGGTAAACTTCTTCCAGAATTTGCTGCTTTGTCTGCTGCACTTCGTCACTGGAAGCGGACTGCTCCATACCGCTGCGAAGCTGCAGCGCTCCTTTGCGCAATCGTGCCAGTAATTGTTCGTTCATTTTTCGCGTAGCACTGGAACTTTGCGTCTCCGGCATCGCATATTTCGGGACGATTCCATGCTTACGAATGATGTTGACAAACATATTCCACTGTCCCCCGTCATCCAGTGGACGTTCCAGTAAGAAAGCCACCGTTCGGTCATCCAGATCACGATCTGCCGTTTCGATCATGGCTTCCAGAAAATAATTGGCTCGCTCAAATTTATCCCAGAACAATGTGAAGTTCTGGCTGAACTCGAATGACTTTAGGTTCAGTGCATTCATCGCTGCAGGTCGAAACAGATTGAGTCCGGCAAACAGCCAGCAGCGACCGCTCTGTTTTTGATTCGTGACCTTCCAGCTATCCAGTAAATTTGAATACGAATGATCGGTGGACGTCACCACGTTGTGATTACGTGAGACCTGATCAATACAGGTGCCCGTAACGGCATTTTGCATGAGCTGGGCAGTTTGGTGAGATGCAAATTTCTCTCGCAACTCGGCAATACGGTCTGCCGTAATGGGATGGGCAGCCGATATCGGAGGGGATGGTGCAATCGACATGATAAACCTGTGAAGAAAAGGAAACCCTGAAAACTAAACTTCCGTAACAACCTTCATTCTATCGTTTGCAACTAAATTAGAAACAACCATCAGACGGGTTCGCCAAGTTTTCATCGAATGTATTTCCCGGAATTGTCAACTGGCGTACATTGCATCCAAAACACTCCAATATCACAGAAGTCTCATTCGAAGTATTTTCGGGAGACTCGATACACATTCAAATGAAGTCAGGCATGATACACTAACCGTATTAAGTGTCGGCGGTTGCTGTTACTGATCCAATCCCATTTACTGAGTTTGCTCGTTGCGTTTCCTCTCCACCCTTCTCGTATTGATATCCTTCTCTATCCTGGGTTGCGACATTCAATGGTCCGGTTCTTCATCGAAACCGAAGCGCGTCTTACGGCTTGCCACCACCACCAGTACTCGTGATTCAGGCCTGCTCGACAAGCTACTGCCATCGTTTGAGGCAGCAAACCAATGTCACATCACGGTGATTGCCGTAGGAACAGGAGCGGCGCTCAAACTGGGCGAACGCGGTGAAGTTGATGTGTTGATAGTCCACGCCCCGGAAGCAGAAGCCGTCTTTATGAACGACGGCCATGGGCAGCACCATCAACCCTTTATGGAGAACTACTTTATGCTGTTAGGACCGTCGTCCGATCCGGCTGATATTCGAGATAAGTCACCAGCGGTTGCTCTGGAGGCCATTGCACCGGACTTTACGTTCATCTCACGCGGCGATGACAGCGGCACTCACAAAAAAGAAATCAACCTCTGGAACCAGATGGGAGGGGTTCCTCAGTACCCCCGGTATTACGAAACGGGGCAAGCCATGGCCAACACGTTAATGATCGCTGAAGAAAAACAAGCGTATGTCTTAACCGATCGGGCTACCTATCTGCGATTCAAATCCAAGCTATCCTTAATCCCCTTAGTAACAGAAGACCCGCTGTTAAGAAATCGATACAGTGTGATTACGGTGACTCCTGAAAAAAACGATATGATAAACGGATACCTTGCTGAGCAACTCGCCGCCTATCTGGTGACAGAGACTGCACTGCGAGCGATTTCTGACTACCGTATTGACAACGAGCCACTGTTTACTCCCCTAACACAAAAGTAACTTCCCCTTACACTGATCTTACAATAGTACTGATTTTCATGGATTTCATCTGGAACGGCATTGTTGAGGCCATAAAATTACTGCTCGGCGGTGATCCCCAGGTGCTGGATGCCGCATGGCGGAGCATTTGGGTCTCGACAACTGCGGTGGTGCTGGCAGCCATAGCCGGAATCTCCATCGGTTCGGTACTTGCACGTAAAGATTTCTTCGGACGCACGCTGCTCATCATTGCTTTCCGGGCAGGCATGGCCATCCCCACCGTTCTGATCGGACTGGTCGGTTATGCCCTGCTCTCGCGTCAAGGCCCTCTGGGCATGCTGCAACTGCTTTACACTTCGCCGGGAATCGTCATTGGTGAATTTATGCTGGCCCTTCCTATTATCGTCAGTCTCACCCATGGCGCCATCAAGAATCTGGATCCCCGCGTTTATGAAACCGCGGTCATCCTGGGAGCAGGGCGACTCCAGAGATGGAAAACCTACATTTCCGAAGCGCGGCTCCCCATCACGCTGGCATTACTCACTGCGTTTGCCCGCTGTTTTACCGAACTGGGAATCGCCGTCATGATCGGAGGCAATCTGAAATTCACGACTCGCACGTTGGCCACCGCAACCGCCCTGGAAACGGCACGGGGGGAACTTGCACGCGGCGTGGCCATGAGTCTGATTCTGCTCGTCATGGCACTCATCACAACGACCGTCATCTCCATCCTCCGTTTTGAGGAGTCTGACGAATGACATCCCTGATTTCAATCGAACAACTTAAGGTTACACGCGGCGATGCCGTCATTTGCGATGTACCCCAACTGCAAATTGAAAAGGGCCAGTGTTGGGGAATATCCGGTATCAACGGCAGTGGAAAATCGACGCTCCTTCGCGCCCTGGCCGGTCTGGAATCCGACTTTACCGGAAACATCATGTGCGGGCTTTCCACCGGTGACATCGGTTTTGTCCAACAACGTCCCTATCTGTTCAGGGGAACCGTCACTGAAAACATCCTGTACGGAATGCGATCCGGCAATATCGCTCAATCAGACGCAAAGCAACTTGCCAGAAGCTGGATGCAGCAATTAGATATTCTCCCGCTGGCAGATCGCAGATCTCTTCATTTATCCGGTGGCGAGCGGCGACGAGTTGCCCTGGCGCGGACGCTCATTCGCACCCCGAAATTGCTGCTGCTTGATGAACCTTTTGCTGATCTGGACGAAACAGGAATGCAGGCAGTTGTGGAAATTCTGCAATCACTAAACGAGACAACCATCCTGATCACTTCGCCCGGCAGGATACCGGAAACCCTGCAAACCGACGGCCATTTCGTGCTGCAATAGAGAACCGGGATACTGGTTTAGGTACCCGGGCGTCTGACGGATGTCGATGGAAAAGCCATCGCTGCCAGCATTGCTTACATGAAAGTGTAACCAGACCGGCTGAAAAACATCGGTTATAAGTCCATGACCGCATCAATATCTTTGTCCAGACGATTTGCAGGTGTCACCAAAGCGACCAGAAAGAAGACCGTCAGAGTAACCAGCATCGAAAATGCTCCCTGATGGAAATTGTAGGGAAGTCGGATTTCCCGGAGATACAAACCGCCATAACAGACCAGACCGGTGATCACCGAAACATTGGCAGCCAGGCGGTTGGCACGTTTCCAGTTAAAACCGATGGCCACAACCGGTACGATCGCAATCGCGAAAATCGACCACCCCATCACCCCCAGGATGGCAA
The DNA here is from genome assembly GCA_036150515.1 of Planctomycetota bacterium. Lineage (GTDB taxonomy): Bacteria > Planctomycetota > Planctomycetia > Pirellulales > Pirellulaceae > UBA721. The sequence goes on along the minus strand of JAYZPA010000143.1, from coordinate 14,699 downwards.
CCATTTCGCCGGCGTGGTAGGCCAGCAAACCTGCTCCGACGGCAATCAACACGATCGCCAGGCGGGCCCAAATCAACTCATGCCCCAACGTTCGGCCGCTTAAGGATTTTGGTAAGTCATGAACTAATGCGGCGGCTCCAATATTTAAGAAACTATCGGCGGTTGACATGATGGCGGCGAACAAACCTGCGAATACAATGCCAGCGAGCATCGGATTAGCATAGTGGGTCAGAAACTCGGAAGCCGCATCATCCGCGCTGGTCAACGGATTTTCATGAATCCCATTCAACACCACCGCACGCATGCAAAGGCCAATGGAAATCCACAACAAGGCTGCCAGACCGTACCCCGCAACCGAAACAGGCAACATACGTCGCGTATCGGATACTTTCTCCGTCATCATCAGTTTTGTGATGACATGAGGTTGCCCGCAAACTCCAATCGCCATAATAAAATAAAAGGATAAACAGGAGATCATGCCAAAGGTACCCCAGGGCTGCATCGCCTCAGGGTCATCCTGCGTGATCGTTTCCGCCATCCCCGTCAATCCACCGTCGACCGTAGCCATCGTGGTCAGTAATACCAGCACGGCAGCAACGACCATAATTAAACCCTGAATAAGATCCGTATAAACCGATGCGATGATGCCGCCGGTAACACAGTAAAATACCAGTACGGCACAGCTGATGGCGTAACACCACTGTAGCTCCATGGCAGCCCACGGAAGATCCTGCAGGATTTGAAACAGCACAACGGCCATCGCCTTGATTTGCACCCCCAGATAGGTAACCACACCCAGAATAATTGCAATCGCTGTCAGGCCACCGGTAAAGCGAGAATTATACCGGGCCGTCACGGCGGCAGGTAACGAAACCGGTTCCCTCAATTCGGCAAACAACCGCAAACGTTTTCCCAGCAGGAAAAACATAATGCACATCCCGATGGACATGTTAATCACCATCCAGAATGAACTGGTTCCTGCCTGATAAACCAGGCCTGGCCCACCAACGAATCCAAATCCACTCATCGTGCTCGAAAAGACTGCGACACTGGTGACCACCATACCCAGATGCCGCCCAGCCATAAAAAAATCTTTGGTATTACGAGTGCGGCGCATGGCCCACAACCCTACGACGATACACATCACCATATAAGCGATAACAAAACCAAAGATCGTATAGGAGCGAGTATCTTCCACAGTCAATCCTCCTGCCCGGCGACGGGCACCAGTTCATCGGCGGGAGGCTGAAGGGAATCTTGATTTTGTGCAAGGAGTTGCTGAAATTCATGCAGGGATTTGGGCGGTAGAATGCGGTCATCAAAAAATAAGACATACAACACAATAAATCCGAATGGGACACCATACATACCCAAAAACATGAGGCTGGTTCCAATCGGAAACGGCCCCAAATAGTCCGGCTTCGCGGGTTCAACCCATGACATCTGATAGGTGGTACAGAGCAGAATGAAGGCGCCTTCATAGATGATTAAGACCATCCACATGAGATTCCAGAAAAACCCACCCGTATCTGGATTCGCATTTTTCGTTCGGCAAGACCAAAACAACATCATGCAGAACATGGCGATCATACTGCATCCCAGTAACAATCCCGGCACGACCACATGTTCATGCCGTGTAACGCCATCCCCTCCCTGTTTCATGACCACGCGTGTGGCATCTTCAGGTTGTGCCAGCGCTGGATTATCATGAGCAAATCCTGTGGCCTCCCTGGGTTCATCGCTGAGAAAGACCCACAGCACGGCGGTCCAAACAAGTGCGAGCAAAATCGTTGCCGGCAGATACTTCATAGAATACGCTCTCGAATGATGCGTCGGTCAGGGCGTCGGGACGCAAGGAAAGACCATGGCCATCGTGGTTCTGCTATACATTGAATAAAAAGTGACACACATCACCATCCTGGACCACGTAGTCTTTCCCTTCCACTCGGAATTTCCCCGCGGCACGTAACGCCTTCTCACTGCCATATTCTACTAAATCATCCACAGAATACACTTCGACCCGAATAAATCCCCGTTCAAAATCGGTATGAATCACTCCCGCCGCCTGCGGGCCATTGGCTCCCACCGGAATCGTCCATGCCCGTACCTCTTTTTCACCTGCGGTAAAATAACTGTGCAATCCAAGTGTGCGATAGGCCTCACGAGTCAGGATTGCCAATGATGGCTCTCCAAGACCGATCGATTCCAGCATTTCAGTGCGATCCGCTTCGTCCAGTTCTGCCACTTCAGCTTCAATCCGCGCACAGACGGTCACTATGCCCGCATTCACTCGGTGCGCATAGTCACGAACCTGCTGAACCAGCGGACCTTCACCCAGAAGATCATCTTCATCCACATTGGCCACATATAATACCGGCTTGGCGGTCAGTAATCCGTAGCTGTGAATGTACTGTGTCTCTCCGTCATGAAGATTCAAACTACGAAGTGGGGCATCCGTCCCCAGATGTTCGAGACATTTGTGAATCACCTTGACCGTGGCCTGAGCATCCTTATCTCCGCTTCGAGCCGTTCGTTCCGCCTTGTTAAGCGCATTTTCCAGTGTTTGAATATCCGCCAGCATTAATTCACTCTCAATGATCTCAATGTCATCAAGCGGATCAACTTTGCCGGCAACATGGACAACATCTTCATCTTCAAAACAACGAACCACCTGAATGATTGCGTCGACTTGACGAATATGACTGAGAAATTTATTGCCCAGCCCCTCACCTTCACTCGCGCCTTTGACAATCCCGGCAATATCAACCAGCTTCAGTACGGCGGGAATGATTTTTTGGGGGACAATAAATTGAGTTATCGTCTTGAGTCTTTCATCGGGGACGGGAACGATACCTTCATTGGGCTCGATCGTACAGAATGGATAATTTGCACTATCAGCCCCCTGTGAACTCGTCAGGGCATTGAATAGCGTGCTTTTACCCACATTCGGTAATCCAACAATTCCAGCTTCCATCGTTTGTTCTAACTCACATCATAAAAGTTCAACGGCACCGAACATCCATGTTACAACACGGTTGTTTGTTCAGTAATGGGAAAGGCCCCGCTATGCACTTAAAAACAAAAAAAAGCGGTATCCCGTCGATCCAACTCTGGTAAGAAACGGCCTGTGTGGGGTTGTTAAAACGGTCACGACGGTCATGGGTGCAGCAGCAGTTCAAAAACCGGGACTTCCGTGATAATACGATTCGCCAGTCTGGGATTCAGTTTTTTGATTCGTGTCAGGTGATCGCTCATCCCTAAATGACCATGCATTTGCCGCGTTCCCATCGTCTTGTTCACCTGCATCCTCTCCATTTCATCCATCGCAAACTGATCCGCAACCGGCTCCAGTACAATAATGTCCGAAAGTCGTTTCAGATCCAGAAATACCTCCTCATACGTCGCGTCATTCCTCACATAGGTCATAACGGCATTGAGTTTATCGACGCTGTCACACTGTCCTGTGAGGAAGTCTTCCCAATTTTCGGATGTTACATCATTGAATAACTTGGTCGCCTCTTCGTCGGTCAGTGGCACGCGGGCAGGTGGGATGGCTAGATATCCCAGATAACCAATCATCGCCACTGCTAACACAACGAAGGCAGCAATCGGTACTTTCCACATCCTGCGGCCATCAAATTCGCGTGCATCAAAACTCTGGCCGGTTTCCTCGGCTTCAACCTGCGCTTTACGTTTGCTACGAAACACGGATTTTGTGGAATGGGACCGTGCCGTAACGGTCGCAACTCCTCGATGAATCACCGGAGAGGACGATCCCTGTTCGGCCTCCGGAACCAATACCTCGGCGTTACATTTACCACATTCGGTTTGCTGACCGCGCAGCGTCTCATCGACCTCCAGATCCTGACCACACATTAAACATCGAAACGAAATACTCATGATTTCTATACGCCTGTTCATCCATAGTGTTCGATAATGACGACCTTAGTATAAAACGACAGGTCGCTTGTCGAAAATGGCAATCTGTTCTTTGCTTCACACAACGCGATGATTCAGGTTAGCTGAATCTTGGTAGAGCTCCCGATTTGAGCAGATGTTCATCCATCTAATAAATTCGCAATTGGTTTTCCCTGGGCAATGATCATGGGTCGGCCAACGGGCGTATCCAATTCCTGTTGATACTGGATGCCCAGCGCTTTAAAGATGGTTGCATGAATATCTTCAACCGGATGGGGATCGACAACATCGGCTGCTTTATTTTTAGCATTCAGATCCGGAACCGGATTGGTTTCGCCAATGACCCGCCCCCCCTGAATTCCACCACCCCCCAGGGCAATGGTAAATCCATGGGGCCAGTGATCGCGGCCACCTGATACGTTTAACCGGGGAGTTCGTCCAAACTCGCCTCCCCATACGACAATCGTGCTATCCAGCAAGCCGGTCTCCGCAAGTTCGGATATCAATGCAGACATCGCGGAATCGACAATTTGATTCCGGCTCGCCTGAAGGGGGGTGTTATTGAAATGCGAATCCCAGCCTCCCAGGGTAATTTCAACGCAGCGGACGCCTTCACGAATCAGCTGCGTTGCAGCCAGACAAGCGCGTCCAAAGGGCGTATTACCAAATCTCGCCAGTCGACTGTCGGATACCGCAGCCAGTGAAAATGCTTTCAGTTGATCCGATGACATCATCTTAACAGCACGGCGGATCGAGAGCTGATGAAGCGTTTTTTGTTGATCAAGGTTCCTTAATCGTCCACGAGAGAATTCCGGTTCCACAACATCAAATAAATCCCCGCGTCGCCGCTGATCTCGTTCTGCACTCACTTTTGCTAATACGTCCGGCACCGGTTGCTGAGGATCACCAATCTGGAATGCATCGTACGTATCACCTAAATATCCCCCCCGGGCCGGTGTATTCGTCGACAGAATGGAAATGTGTCGTGGGATCTCCAACGTATCGGTCAGCTGATGGCACATCACCGCACCAATGGAGGGATGGATCAGTGTCGGATCAGGTCGAAATCCAGTTTTGATATTATAGACTCCCCGGGCATGATCCCCTTCCCGACTGACCACGCTGCGAACTAAACTCAAATGCTTCATTTGCTCCGCCATCAACGGTAATGACGCCGCTATTTCGATATCCGGTGCTGACGTCCTGATTGCCTGAACGCCGCCGCTGAAAGGCTGCGGGGCATCGGGCTTGGGATCAAATGTGTCACGTTGACTCGGACCACCCTGCATCCATAGCAAAATGACGCTTTTGGCAGGTGCCCGGGGATCTGTCGAGGTTTCCTGTGCCCGCGCCAAACCGCTTGCTAACGGCGTCAACCAGGATAATCCGGCCAGCGATCCGGTTTTCAGTAAGGTACGGCGGTTCCAGTGAGTGGGCGAATGACAGGACATAAATTGAAACTGGGATTAAATTTAAATTGACAAGAAATGGGAGGGTGGCAAATTTGTGAGTTCCATGCGGAGATCAACATGGATGTCATTAATGGTTCCATGAAAACTCGGTGCTGTTGACTAATGTCCAAAACAAATCCTCCAGCTTACGTCGCCGTTCGGATTCGTTGACATCCTTAAATGATAACAAAAAATAGTGTAATTCTGTTTCCGACGGCAGACGCGTCAGAACACATAGATAGGTGAGTTCGATGGCATCTTTATTATCTTCGGTGATCTCCGCAATCCTCGCCGAACCGTTGGAATCGGTGGAGGTACGGGTACGTTCTTTTACATAGCGACCATTCATCATCAATAGCCGCTGGGTGATCGTTCCCCCCCGGTCTTCAAATTCATCTTCTCCCGTATCACCATATCGTTTCACAAATGCATCAATATCCGCTTGCTGCTGCTGCCGCACCGTATAGCTAACATCTGCATTAATCGTACGAACTGTGGCCGATTGGGCAATGCCACCGGCAACCTGATCCGGCCGCAGTCTCACCAGCGGAAAAACGGACCAGGCGTTCTCATGTTGCCCGGTTACGGTAAATGCGGCACGGCTGTCATTTCGAAAAACCTGCAAACGCATCATTACCTGAATAAGACGTTTGAGGTTGTATCCGTTGTCTGCAAAGTCCGTTGCTAATAACTCAAGTCCCGGAGGAAACGGCCCCGTCAGTGGAATATCATCCACCGAATCTGTCAGCGGTTTACCGAAAATAATGGCCCACACACGATTCACAGCCGCTCGGGAAAAAGCCCGATTCTCCCGATGCGTAATCCACTCGGCCAATTGCTGCCGACGTGTACCCTGCGGCACCGTCAGGTTGTGGTTAAAGGGATACATGGGAGGCACCAACGTCTCGGATTCGTCTCCCAGATAGGTATAAGAATAATGCTCCTGATCATCCTGGATGCCGCCCAGGCTGACCGAGGCTTGTGAGAAAAACGCGGCAAACTGATGGAAATCTGTTTGCAACCCTTCGCGTCCAACCCCGTCCGGACTTAAATCCATCGTTCCTAAATTGTCGTTGTGGCACTGTAGGCAATCTAAACGCATCCCCAGAAATGCCCGACTGGTGCGTCCCGCCAGCTTGGCAATATCCGGGCGACCGCCATTGTCGTCCGTAATCGTCACCGTTATAAAATTTACTTGTGGATCACTCGTCCAGACCCCGTTTCCACTGATCAACTCGCGACAAAGCTCATCATAGGGCCGGTTTTGATTGAGTTGATCACTTAGCCACAACTGGAATCGACGACGTCGATATAAGATGAAGGGCCCCTCTTCCACGCCCACATAAACACGTGCCAAACGCTCACTAACGTAATCTGCATAGCGTCGATCCGACAGCAAATATCGGACATAACGGTCGATGAGGTCCGTCTTATCCGACAATGCAGGGGGATCGGATAATTGAGCAGGATCCGTCGACCCGGCAAACGTTCGGATCTCCTGTAATGACGGAATCGTGCCATGTAATGCCAGAGACGCTCGGCGCATGATCGCCAACGTGGGTGCGGAATCAGCCGATTCCAATCCCGCTTCATTCCACGATTCTTCAAATTCCTTATCAACCCGTTGCACCAGCTGATGCATCAAAGCCACTGCCTGGGGGCTGCTGGCAACCCGATCTAAACGAACTTCAAGATCCTGGGGGATGAGCAAACTAGCCGCCAAACCAGCAAATCCAAGCAGGCACACCGAATAGGAAACTATCAATCTCCATTTCATCGCTGAGAAGCCCCCGGGTAAAATCTAAACCTACATTACAGGCGATGCCATCCAGGAACGCTGAAATCGTCCGGCAAGGTTACGCTACTACAATATAATAATCTATACAATAATAGAAGTTCATCGCCGCGCGGCAATTATTCAAAACTACCTTAACTTCCCTGCGGTTAACACCCAAAAACCATTCGATTATGACCGTTAGCGATTCCAACGACGACTCTCTTGCTGAGGATTCCTCTGCTGGTACAAACCAGGATATTCCGATAGCGCTGGTGGCTCCGGTACAGCCCGTTGCCATTCAACCGGTCATTCCAACCACCACGCCACCCTCGTTCCATCCACCGCCGGTGAATGATCACGACTCATCCTCCAGTCCACTGCGGGCCCGTGATATTTTGCTGGCACCATTTCGGTGGATGCATTCCATCGTGGAGTGGTTCTTTGGTCTGTACGTCCTGATTGGAGCATTGGCATTAGCCGCTTCTTTGCCGTTGATTCAGTTTATTGCACTTGGTTATCTGCTGGAAACCTCGGGAAGAATTGTACGATTGAAAAAGATCCGGGCGGGGTTCTGGGGAATTCGTACGGCCGCCCGAGTCGGCGGGGTGATCAGCGGCACCCTCATCGTCTGGCTACCCACCTATTTCCATTCCATCTACTATTTGGAAGCACAGATCATGCTCCCGGGAAGTGAACGTGCGGCGCAGTACGGATGGGAAACCGGAGTGATGGCACTCATCACCAGCCTCTACACGCTTTGGGCCTGGCTGCGGGGCGGGAAACTACGACACTTCTTTTGGCCAGCGCCGATTCGATTTTTCCGGGAGGCCTTTCGTCGGGAAATCTATATCCGGACGCATGATCAATTCTGGGATTTCATCCGGAGTCTGGAACTGCCGGCACTGTGGAAACTCGGCTTTCAGGGGTTTATAGGAACCTTTTGCTGGCTGGTAGTGCCGATCGCCTTATGTATCGGTGGTATGACTCTCCCGCGGGGACTTAACATCGTTTCCGGTCTGATCGGGTATATCGCATTAGCCGTGATCTTTCTCTACTTACCCATGCTGCAAACCCGCTTCGCCGTGGAAAGACGGTTTACTGTTTTTAAAGAAATTACGAAAATCCGCGAAATGTATCGCCGCGCCCCAATTGCGCTGTGGGTCTCGATGGTCGCCGTATGGATGCTGGCCATTCCGGTCTATGCGGTCAAAGTTGAACTCACACCCCGTGAAGTCGTCTTGCTGCCGGCTGTCATCTTTATCATGTTTGCCTGGCCTGCCCGGGTGATGCTCGGCTGGGCGTACGGTCGTGCCAAACGGCGGGAACAAACTCGACATCCACTGTTCGTATGGATCGGTCGACTGACGCTTGTACCTGTTGTCCTCAGCTATGGATCCATTGTACTCGCATCAAGATACACATCATGGTACGGTGAATGGAGCCTGTTTGAACAACATGCCTTACTTGTACCCATTCCGTTTCTTAGTTTTTGAGTGTTCATAATATCTATTGAAGGAACTTCAGTATGTCCAATACGCCGTTACCCCCGGATAACTCCGAACAACCGGCAAATCCGTATGCAACTCCACAGGCACAACAGATGGCATCCGCTGCAGCAACCGATACGCAGGGCGATGCGACAGGGGGGCTAATTCCCTACAAGAACAAATGTGCATTGATTGGCTACTATTTAGGTGTCTTTTCATTCTTTATTCCGGTGATCGGTGGAATTGCCAGTGTGGTTCTGGGAATCATGGGCCTGATGGCCAAGAAAAAGAACCCAGCCGTGCGTGGTACTGCCCATGCGATCATTGCCATTGTCTTAGGAATTGCGACGACCGGATTTTGGTTAACCTGCGGCCTCGGCATAATCGGAGGGATTGTTGGCAATGGTTAACGGTAGGATTCCCCAAGGAATTCAAAGGTAACCTCCGGCACCAGAAACGCGAAGGGATGCAAATCAGCCGGATGCAGATCCAGTTCCGCAAGGAGGGGACAGTGAATGTCCGCTGGAATCTGCACGGGTTGAATTTGACGGAGGTCCATCGGAATTCGAATATCGGCCGACAGCTCATCATGCCAGCCACCGACGGTATCGACTGCCCGATTCTGCTCTGTGAGATAGACAACGGCCGCTTCCCAGTCGTCAAAACATGTCTCCCAGGGCGAAGGTAAATCCCGCTTGAGACCGGGATCCATGCTGAATTTCAGCTCCAGTTCCGGGGCACTCCCGCCGTCGGCCGTCAGCCGCAGGGTGCCACCCCCGGGATCAACACCATATTCAAATTCACCGCAACGATGAGATGCCAGACCGTCACTCATCAGACGACTACCGAAAACATGGAGTCCACTGTCAAGACACACTTTTATAAAATAGATGGAGCCCTCAGCACTCTGCTCATTCAAATAAAGCCTCCAGTTACTTTGCTGCGGAGAAGGCAGCCATCGCCGCAGGGGGCCAAGCAGAGCGGGTCCGAAGTTCCCGTGTTGATAGGTCAAAATAGAAATAACCGTCATCCCCTGCAGATCATCCGCCGCCAGTGAATGCGGAAGCCACCGGGAGACGGACGGGGTGGGAACCAGCCAGTTCACGTACAGAACATTACGAATATCACTTTTGAGAACCGGCATTTTGAATATTCCAAAAACAGATCTCAAAATATCACGCAGCCCCGGGGCATGAAGCAGTCGGGCTATCTTCGCACCGGATTGACCGGCAGGCCAGCGAACCTGATGTAACTGATCGGACCGTTCGCTAAAAAACGCATGATGTCGATTGCCTAATACGGTGATCAATGCCAGCATCCAGATCACCAATAACGGAAATGCCATCGCATTAAAAAGAACGACATAGTGAAAATCTTCATAGACGCCATCCACTCGGGCTGACTGACAACTGATCCAGCAGGCAAAATAGGACAGCGTGAACAGTACAAAGTCAGAGATCCCCAAAAGCCAGAACCACCAAAGAGAACGGGGCTTTCCATGATAGGAAACGGCACACGCGATCCATGCCAGAAGCATGAGTGTATAACCACAGGCTCCGCAGACGGTGGTCATGGTAATCCATCGTATTTCCTCCTGAAGGTAAATGGTGCTATCACCTGTGGACACCGCCTGACGGGCGGTGTCCACAAACTCGGTGACCAGGGCAAACTCACCCCACTGCTCCGGGACGACCGCTGCCACGGTACAGATCAATGCCACGACAGCCCAGCCAAGCGGTTTTCCGGCACCCGGAATCTGACGTCTTCTGGCGTCGAAAAAATAAAGAACGATCGTCACTGAGGCGAAGAGATTCGAGGCAGCCGTGAGTTGCCACGTCAACCAGCCGACGCGCCAGGCAATCGGATTTTCACTTACATAAAATGCTCGCTCCAAAATCGGACGTTCAATATCCAAACCGGGTTGTAAAACTCCCAGTGCCGCGATGGATCCCAGAATATGACAGACGGTGGATATTAATAGTGCATAGACCACCCGTCGGTAAAACCTCTTTGCGGGTTGAGCAACACGATGAGACGAATTATTCACGGGAAACCCGGTTTTCCTTTCTACCGATCCAAATGCGGATACTGCATCATTTTATTATTGATACTATGTTTTGATAGAATATGATCTTAACTGCTATAAATAAGTCGATGTAACATGATCAGGGAAAAACTCTATGTCTGCACAGGAACTGGCATCCGCTGAAAAGAAGCTACGACTTGTATTACAGATTTTCGGTTACAGTTGTGTGCCGGCGCTGGGTGCTTTTCTCATGCCCGCAGGTTGGATGCAATGGATCCATGACCAAATGGGAATGAATGCATTTCCCATGGAGAGCCCGATTACGATCTATCTGGCCCGTGCAACATCCGCACTGGTCTTCATGTATGGTCTGGCCACTTTGCTGATGGCCAGTGATGTGCGACGATATGAGCGTTTCATTTTCTATCACATTCGGGTTCTTGCCGTCGTCGCTCTGGCAGGCTCTGTTTTAGCCTATCAGGCCGGCATGCCGATCCTCTGGATTGCTACGGACTGTGTAGCAACGATCGTTTTGCTGGGGTTGCAATGGCATTTTCAAAGTCAGGCGCTGGCATGGGCCTCCGAAAATGACACCGATCATTCCGAAGGTGGGCTATAATGCTATCGGTCGTGTTGGGAATTTACTTAATCCACGAACGTCACACCAGCTGTTCAAACTCTGACTATCGATTTTGGTGTATTGCATGAATCCTTACCGAATTTCAACACCACCACGACGCTGGGATCCGAAAATGTCCGCTGTGTTTGTTCGGTTGTTTCGTTGGTTTGGACGTCGCAAGTCACTCAAGGATTGTCAGGTTACCAGGTATCACATTGAAAATCTGGAGGCAGTCCGGCAAGCAGTCCAGGATGGCCAGGGTGTCCTGATCACCCCCAATCATGCCACCCATGCAGATCCTTACACGATGACCGAAGCATCCTATCAGGCAGGATTCCCGTTCTATTTCATGGCGACCTGGCACGTCTTTGACTATCAGGGGACATTAGGACAGTGGTTCCTTCAAAAACACGGCGTTTTCAGTATTGATCGCGAAGCTACCGACCGTCGGGCAATGGAAATTGCTCAGGACATTCTCAAGACCAAGCCGCATCCACTGGTCATTTTTCCCGAGGGTGACGTCTATCACTGTAATGACCGCGTCACCCCGTTTCGGGAGGGGGCTGCTTCTCTGGCACTGTTTGCCGCGCGGAAAAGCAAACGTCCGATTGTTGCCATCCCATGTGGACTGAAATATCGCTATCTAAACGATCCCACGAACGAACTGCTGGAACTGATGAATCGACTTGAAGAGGCGATTCACTGGCGATCACGCCCTGATCTGTCGTTGTCGGATCGACTGTATCGACTCGGCGGCGCACTGATTGCATTAAAAGAACTTGAATACCTCAAACAAATGAGGCACGGATCGCTTACCGAACGGACGGCATTTCTAGCGGATTTCATTCTTCGCAAACATGAACAAATACAGGGATTTTCTCCGGTGGGAAAGTCGATTCCAGAACGCGTCAAGGAGTTACGACGGCGTACGATACAGCGCCTTGAGGAATTAAACGACGACGACACTGAAGCGTTGGAAGATGTACATCGGGATTTGGACGACTTGATGTTAGTGATCCAGCTTTTTAGTTATCCGGGAAACTACGTCATTGAAAATCCATCCATCGAGAGAATTGCCGAGACCATGGACAAACTTGAAGAAGATCTGCTACAAAAAGCCACTGCCACGGTGCGCGGCAATCGGGAAGTCTATATTCGATTTGGAGATCCCATCCATGTTCCCACACAAAGAAGGCGCGGAGCTGCCAACGAACTCACCGGAAAACTGGAATCTGCCGTTCAGACCATTGTCGATCAATTAAACTAGGACCAATCATGTTTCTCCGACGATATTGGTTTTTACTCGGAATACCGTTTTTCCTGTCTCTGACAACTGTGGGGCCGGGGATTGGGGTGTTGCCAGGCATTGAACCGGCTCCGCCAACTTCTCGGTTGCGCCGTCCAACCAGTCTTGTCATTCAGGGGCAGCAGTTATTTGTCGCCAACCGAGATGCCGGTAGTATCTCGGTTATCTCGACGCAGTCTCATCAAATTCAGAGCGAGTGGCAGGTGGGGCAGCGACTTTCCTGTATGGCCAGACTGCATCATCAAAACATTCTGTTAGCTGTCGACGAAAAACAACATCGCCTGCATGCACTAAAGATGGACGATACGACACTTTCGGAATTGAGCCGGATTGATACCGGCCATACCCCCGTCCATGTAATTGCGGATCGAGCAGGTGAAATGATTGCCGTGGCATGTTTGTGGGCCAGGCAGATTCAGATTTTTCAATGGCACGACAACGACTCTGCCCCCTCTCTGGAGTCCAGATTTACGGTGGATCTTCCCTTTAATCCCCGACTACAGTGGCTGGCGCCGGATGATCGGCACCTGCTGGTGGCAGACAGTCACGGTGGCTACCTTGCACGAATCAATATTCGTTCCGGTGTGCTGGAGCAGATATTTGATTTGCATGTTCATAGCATTCGCGGGCTGGCGCTGAACCCGGGAAAAACCCATCTACTGATCACTCACCAATTACTGAATAACCTGGCAGCGACCGAACGGCAACGGGTCTTTTGGGGCACGGTCATGGAGAATCTGGTACGGGCCATCCCCCTGGCCGACCTGTTAAAGCCCAATACGAATCCACCGTCACAAATCAAAAGCATCGCTCATTGGCTGCAATACCCAATCGGTCAACCAGGCAATGCCGCCGGTGATCCGGGTGCCATGGTCGTGGCCGCAAATGGAGAGGTGTTTGTTTGCTTATGTGGTACGAATCAGGTTGCCCATGATAAAAACCTATACAACCAATTGACACGACATACCGTGCAACAACATCCCGTGGCTCTGGCACTCGATGAAAATCAGAACTTTCTGTATGTTGCTAATCAATTCAGTGATTCCATTTCCGTATTGAATCGAAGCAAAAACAGAATCACTCAAACAATTTCACTCGGACCGACCCCACCATTAACTCGGGCCCAGCAGGGAGAAACCCTGTTTTATGATGCGCGGCTATCGTTGCATGGCTGGTACAGCTGCCACAGCTGCCACCCGGACGGACATACAAACGGATTGCTGAACGAAAACATGAGTGATTTAAAGATGGATTCCCCAAAACAAGTCCTTAGCCTTCTTGGAACCGGTAAGACTCAGCCCTGGGCCTGGACAGGCCGCCTGTCGAGTCTTCAACAGCAGGTTCACAAATCCATCCATGTAACGATGCAGGGAAAGGAAAGTCCGTTGGCTCATCCCGACACAGAACAGGCACTGGTCGCCTACCTGCAAAACCTGCCACCCGCTCCGGCTTTGAACGTTGCACGAAAACGAAACGACGTCACTGCAATTGCCAAAGGGAAAGCGGTCTTCAAGGCATTCCAATGCCATTCATGTCACCCAGCGCCACACTTTACGTCCGAATCGAATTATGATGTTGGAATCCATGACGAACATGGGATGACGGAATTTAATCCACCCTCACTGGTTGGAATCAGCCAGCGGCAGCGGTTTTTTCATGATAACCGAGCCCGCCGTTTGAGTGACGTTTTTACCGTATTTCAACATCCGTTTACCGGTAGGAATTCCTCCCCTACACTTTCCAAAGAGAACATTCATGATCTGATCGAGTACTTAAATCGTCTTTAGCCAAACTGAAGAATCCCGTTTTTGGAATTTTTGCGACCCAAACACGAAGGAATACGTATACCAACGAATAACTCCAATCGTACCGGTTCGTATATAATGCTAACATCACGTCGCACTCATTCGCGAATTCCAACACCCCTTGGAAAACAACATGTCCTCAGTTGAATCCGATCAACCCAATTCTTCCTCGCTGGCAGGGATGACTCTGGGCGATTATCAAATTCTACGGCGATTAGGTCGTGGTGGAATGAGTGTTGTGTATTTAGCGGAACAGCAGTCGTTAAAACGACGAGTGGCGTTCAAGGTTTTGAAATCGGATTTAGCGAGC
>JAYZPA010000142.1:0-8915 GCA_036150515.1 Planctomycetota bacterium | reverse complement strand
GTTTTGCGTGCTGTCGTTGGACGCTCATCCCGAAAAAGAAATTTAAAGAGGCTGAATCACTGTGGATTCGAAAGTAACCTACGACCTGCTTTATTTGTTAGCGGCGATCTTGTTCATACTTGGTATCAAGTTAATGGCTCATCCGCGGACTGCTAGAAAAGGGAACATGCTAGGCATTCTGGGAATGGCCATAGCCATTGGCGTGTCGTTCATGATTACCAATGATGAAATCACGACGGACCGTACTTTTCCGCTGTTTGTGATTGGATTTGGCTCCCTTTTAGGAATTGTATTTGGAGCGATGCTTGCCAGGCGGGTGAAGATGACGGAAATGCCGCAGTTAGTAGCGGTATTCAATGGAATTGGCGGTTTGGCATCCGTTTTTGTAGCGGGTGCCTTTTTAGCGGTAAGTGTTGGAGATGTCGAGAATCTCTCAGCAGACGGGCTGATAGCAACGGCGTTATCGGGTCTTATTGGTTCCGTTACGTTTGTTGGTAGTGCCGTAGCGGCAGGCAAGCTTCAGGAGATCAAATTCTTTAAAAAGTCATTTCCGCTGCCTTCTTTATTACGGCATCTTGTTAATTTATTATTAGTTGCTGCATGCATCTGGACGGCCCAGGCGTTGGTTCAGAGTCCAACCGTTTTACTGTATGTATTTATTTGCATTCTGGGATTCATTCTGGGTTACACGTTAACCGCTCCCATTGGCGGAGCGGATATGCCAGTTGTGATTGCATTATTAAATTCTTATTCGGGTCTGGCGGCATCTGCTACGGGTTTTGTGGTGGACAGTAGTTTGCTGATTATTGCAGGATCGCTGGTGGGTGCATCCGGGTTGATTTTAACCAGTTTGATGTGCACGGCCATGAATCGCAGTCTTTTAAGTGTATTGTTTGGTGGTGGTATGGTGACGTCCTCGGTCGATGATGATGAAATTTATGCTACGGTCAAACGTACAACGGCAGATGATGTTGCGATGATGGCGGACATGGCGGAACGTGTCGTGATTGTTCCCGGGTATGGTATGGCGGTGGCTCAGGCACAAAATGCCGTGAGCGATATGGCTGACTTACTTCAGGCGCGGGGGATCACCGTGGAGTATGCTATTCATCCGGTTGCCGGCCGCATGCCGGGTCACATGAACGTCCTGCTGGCCGAGGCCGACGTGGATTATGAACAACTTAAAGAATTGGAACAGATCAATCCAACGTTTGAAACCGTGGACCTGGCGATTGTTCTGGGTGCTAATGATGTGGTCAATCCGGAAGCACGGGAAGCCGGTTCGGTGATATCCGGAATGCCGATTCTGGATGTGGATCAGGCACAGCAAGTCGTGATTATCAAACGCAGTCTGGGACCTGGTTATGCCGGGATTCCCAATCCTTTATTTGCTCAGGAAAATGCTTCCATGTTATTTGGTGATGGACGGGAAGCGGTGCAGGACATTATCAAGGCTTTAAAAGAACTTTGATGGTGAACGTCCTATTTCGCTGGCTGGTAGCGTTGTTGATATTTGTTCCATAACCGCTTATGGCGGTCCGACATATCGACACGACGGCCCTGAACGTAAGTTTGTTCCACCTGAGTTGCGATTTCCAGCAGGTGCCCATCGGTAATGACCAGAGTTGCATCTTTGCCGACTTCCAACGAACCGACCTGTTTATCGACGCCCAGTATTTGTGCAGGATAAAGGGTTACCGCTTTGACCGCTTCGTCGACCGGCAAACCATAAGCAGCCGCTGTACCGGCATGAAACGGAAGATTACGAGACATGGAAGCACCGAATCGACCATCGGATGAGATACAGAATTGAACGCCAAGTCGATTTAAGATTGCCGGCATTTCGTAGGGCAGGTCATAAAAGTCATCGGTCCTGCGGGGAGTTCGATACACACCGCCAAGGATCACGGGCACGGCATGTTTCTTTAGTAAATCGGCACAGTATATTGCATCATAGCCACCGTTAATAATCAGTTTAACCTTTTGCCGTACGGCGAAGGCCACGGCGGCCTGTATTTGATTCGCATTATTGGCCGTTACAATTAAAGGCACATTTCCGGCAAGAATGTCGCGCATCGATTCCCATTTTACGTCGATCAGTGTATCGGGGTTTTGGCTGCGAGCGGCATCATATCGCCGCGCCATATCGAACTTATCGGTTAAGTCCAGCAACGCTTTTTCACGTGAAGCAATTTGGTCTTTTGCAGATGCACTGACCCACCAGTCGTTGACCAAGGCCATCGAAGGCCAGTTTACGTGGAGTCCGGCACCAGCATGAATGGTTAGATCCTCATAGGTCCAGCCATCCAATTGGAGTACTGCAGAGCGGCCCGAAACCAACCCGCCGGAGGGAGCGGACAGGCACAACAGAACGCCGTTGCTACGGGTCGTGGGAATGATTTCACTATCGGGATTTACAGCCACTTCCGCACGAACGTTTGGATTGAAATTACCGACTTCCTGCTCATCGTCGGATGCACGTACAGCATTGATTTCAACAAGCCCCATGTTGGTATAGGCATCCAGCATACCGGGAAAGACATGTTTGCCTGGGATTTGAATTATCTGAACACCCTGCCGCAACGAGACTTGTTTGCCGACAGCAACAATCTTTCCCTGCTCAAAAAGGATCGTCGCATTCTCGATCGTCTCGCCACTGACGGTGTGTACCGTTCCACCGACCAGAGCAATCGGTTGCGTTTGTTTGGCTCCGGGGACTTCGGGTGAAGCCAGCGCGGTGGCCGTTGACAGAGTTAACAGATACAAGGTCAAGGTTTTTGTGAACATCATAGTAATCCGGATTGTTGGGTTATCTTACTTGGGAGTGGACTTGAATGGTCAGGAAAACGAATCCTGCCATTTTTATTTCTCTAATATCTGCTGGCGTTGTTCTTCATTGATCAATCGCATTAGTTGCTGTAAACGACTTTGCTGACCATGGTTACATTGGCTGCCAATATGCCTGTGTCCGGCACAAAATAGATCTTCTCGAGGCCATAGTTCGGCATCGGATTTCTCTTTTTCACCGGGGGATAACATGGCTTCACCAGAAGCCAGCACCTTTTGAATCAAAGTGGTTCGCTGTTCGAGTAACGTGTTTCGCTGAGCGATATCCTGTTCGCGGTCAAAATATTTCTTTCCATCGATCCAGGTTTGTTCGCAACGACTAAAGACAGAAAGTGGATCGCCGCTCCAAATAACAAAATCAGCCTGTTTTCCATTTTCTAGAGATCCGACAAATTGATCGATTCTTAGTTGGCGCGCGGGATTCAGGGTGACGAATTTGAGCGCTTCTTCGGGAGGTACACCACCATATTTTACTGCTTTGGCCGCTTCGTGATTCAGATGACGTCCCAGTTCTCTGTCATCAGAATTAAATGAAACCACCACCCCCGCGTTGTGCATCAATGCACCGTTATAGGGAATGGCATCATACACCTCCAGTTTGTAAGCCCACCAGTCGGAAAAGGAAGATCCCATGGCGCCGTGTTCCGCCATTTCCTCGGCGACTTTATAGCCCTCCAGAATATGTTGAAAAGTACCGATCTGGATTTGAAACTGCTCGAGCGTTCGCATGAGGGTCAGGATTTCGTCCTGACGATAACTATGACAGTGGATCCATCGCTGTCCGTCAAGGATTTCCTGCAGAGCTTCTAATTCCAGATCGATTCGAGGTGGAGTCCCCTGCGGATTTTTTTCCCATTGAGCGTGGTTTTGTTTATATTGCTGAGCACGGAAGAAGGCATCCTGCATGATTTGCTGGACACCCATTCGCGTCTGTGGATAGCGACTGGTGTATTCATCACCCCAATTGCTCTGTTTTACATTTTCACCCAGTGCGAATTTAATACCTGCCGGCGCTGCCACAAACTTCATTGCTTCACCAACAGACCCCCAACGCAGTTTAACGACCTGATTTTGCCCACCGATGGGATTTGCTGAACCGTGGAGAATATTGGCCATCGTGACCCCACCCGCCAGTTGCCGATAAATCGTCATGTCATGTGCATCAATAAAGTCACCAATTCGCACTTCTGCGGTAATGGCCTGGGCACTTTCATTCACTCCCCCATCCGTGGCCATGTGGGAATGACAATCGATAATTCCGGCGGTCAGATGCTTTCCGGTAGCATCGATGATCATAGCGCCACGTGGCGGACGGAGATCCTTACCAACGGCAGTAATCCTGCCACTTTGAACGAGCATATCCGCTTCGGTCAGGATTCCCTGTTGGCCGGAGGTCCAAATGGTTGCATTCTTGATAAGAAGAACTTTAGGTTGGTCCGGACCAGAGGACCGACCAAAGGCACCCAGCGGATAATTCACTGCATAAGTAGCCCGGGCGGCAGGTTTTGGTTTGTCTTTTGAATCCGCCTCAATGTCCGTGTCATCAGACATAGGTTTGGGAGTCACTGAGATGACTGCGACTTTCCCGTCAGGTGTCGTCCAGTGTCCCGTACCTTTGAGCGTATCGTGCCCGGTAAACGTTAGGGTGAACATAACAAAACCGTCATAACCAAAATGCTTTCCTGGTAACACAGCACTGACTCTTGTATCTCGAATGGAAACTTTTGAGAGTGCGATCACTGTGGACGTATCCGCTTGCTGATCGGCGCCTTCCTTTGGTTTGGTTTGCCGTAATTCACCGCTGAGTTTCGGGCCGTTTCCGGAGAGTTTTAATGTCCACGGATTTGTCTCCCCCGGCAGAACAACCTCCCAATTTCCTGTCACATCGAGCGTTTGTTTTTTCTGCAGTTCGAATCGCTGTCCGGCAACCCAGACTTCCTCAATTTTGATATCCGACTCGAAGATATCTCCATTCGTAATAATGAGACTAGCCAGTTTCCCCTTGGTGATACTTCCCACTAAATGGCTAACACCCAATTCCATGGCGGGTTGCGTGGTTAGTGCAGTCAGGGCTTGTACGGGGGTGAGTCCCCGTTGAACGGATCGCCGCAGGTTTTTCAGGAAATCTGATTTTTTGGTGAGCCCATGACTGGTCAGCAGTAAAGGGATCCCGGCATTCGCGACCCGGGAAGGATTCTCCGGCGCAATATCCCAATGCATCAGATCTGCTAGGGAGACACTTCGTGCCGATTCCAGACTGCCAACATTGGGTGCCGTGGGAAATGCAATTGGCAAGATAATCGTCCGGCCGGTTTGTTTAATTGCGTCGAGACGTTGATATTCCTTTCCGGATCCAAGCATGATCGCGGAAAGGTTGAATTCTTCAGCAAAACGGTTTGCACGCAGAAAAAACTGTTCATTTTCTGTGACGAACAGTGCGGATTGCTTTCCACCAAAGATCGCGGTTAGTTTTTCAAGGGCGTCATTGCGCTCTGGTCGTTCAGCGGAATCATCGCGATTAAATGCTGACCATGCTTTTTCATACCATTGCGTATCGAGTAACGTCTGTCTTGCCAGAGCAACCGCGCCCATAGGTGAATTGGGATATTGATCCCGTCCGCGACCCCGGCTGACGGTCAGGAGAAAATGTTGAAATACCTGATCACGGAGGATGACCGTGTCATTTCCACCGGCTCCACAGATCACCACCGCACTGGTGCCACGGATGATGCCGGATTTTGGCACGGCCAGTCGCGTGGTAAATCCCTGACTGCGGTAGGTGCTGTTGGCGGTCGTGTTATTCTCATAAAGTGTCGCGATGTTTAATTGCGGCGTAATGGTTGAGTTCCAATGCGGGGCGCCCTGAGTAGCCAATGTATCGCTGACCTCGACTTCGCTGTACGCGTCGATGAACCCGGGGTAAACCGTTTTCCCTGTAAGATCGATCACTCGGGCACCTGCAGGACTGGCGCCGGATTTACGAACATCGCGAATGACATCGCGCTGGATGACGATCTGAAAATTCTCTGATTCCTGTCCGGGCTTGGTGATGACTTTGGCATTGATCAATACCGTCCAATCCGGACTATTGTCCTTAAGTCCGGTTACGGGTTGCGAAGATTGTTTTTGTGCGATTGTTGCTGAAAAAGCAAATAACAGAATCAGAAAAACCGGTTTTAATCGCAGGGGCGTGTGGAAAATGATTGACATAGAATGACTTTGTAAAGGAAAGAGAATGAACTATGATGTACCCTCAATCCTACGGTATATCGGTACACTTTGAAATCAAGTGCCGGAACAAAACCGTTGATTGGCTGATGGTGTAGAATGAAGCGAAATGCAGATTGGTTTACCCTATTCCCATGAGACGTTGATTCTATTATGCCTAAGCGAAATGTCTTGATCATTACGGTTGTTTTGCTTCTTTGCCTGATCTGCTACAGCAAGATTCCGCATAACCAGTATGTCCGGGTGTACCAGCGGGCTGCAGCGATGCTGGATGCTCGGTATGTAGAAGAAATCGACCAGCAACAGTTGTTTCAGGGTGCCATGAACGGCATGATGGCAACGTTGGACGAACATTCGGTCTACATGGCGCCATTGGAATATCAAGGTTTGGATGAAGTCTTGAATCAGGAATTCGGTGGGCTGGGTATCTACATTGAACGGATCGAGGATACGAATGAAATCCGCATCGTTACTCCGGCTCTGAATAGCCCTGCTTTAAAGGTTGGAATTCAGGCTGGGGATGTTATCGTGCAAATTGACGGTAGACGGTCAGCGGATTTGACGGTCGCGGAATCTCAAAAAATGATGAAAGGCCCGCCAGGTGAAATGGTGAATCTTATGATTCGGAGGACGGGAGAGGACGCGTTGGTTCCCTTTTCCGTGACTCGGGAGCTTGTGCAGTTGTTGTCCGTATTGGGGTATGACCGGAAAGAAGATGGACACTGGAAATACCGGTTACCCCAAGAGAATCAGGGTATGGTCTATTTGCAATCAACCGATTTTGCAGCACACTCGGCTGAGGAAATTGCATCCATTTTAAAGGAAGAAAAAGCGGCCAACGGATACCGGGGGATCATTCTGGATTTACGAGGCAACGGGGGCGGATTGTTAAGTACCGCAGTGGCACTATGTGATCTTTTTATTGACCAGCAGAAGATCGTCGATGTTCGTTTCCGTAATTCACAGCAAAATAAAAGTTTTTTTGGAACGGTTGAAGCGACGCTGGATGCCACAACACCGATGGTCGTTCTGATTGATCGATTGTCTGCGAGTGCAAGTGAGATTGCAGCGGCCTGTTTACAGGACAGTGGACGCGCGGTAGTCATCGGTGAACGTAGTTACGGAAAAGGATCCGTACAGGATGTTGAAGTACTCGAAGCGGGTGATGAGGATCATGCCATCAAGTTTACGATTGCCCATTTTCTACGCCCTAATGGCAAGAATATTCATCGCCGGAAACCGTTGGATCAAGCGAATCCTGAAGACGCCTGGGGCGTGAAACCAACGCAGGGGTATGAGGTGATCCTAAACGATGAAGAGCTGGAAGCCTATCAGCAAGATAAACTACGGCGATTTATTATCCATCCACGAGAGTCACCGTCCATTTCGGAACAGCAAGATCAGGCCCCGACAACGGTTGAGTTTGGAAATGAAAATCCGCCACCGTATCTGGATCCTCAACTGCGTAAGGCAGTTGAATACCTCAAACAACGTAACTTTTCCCCAAACGCCGGGGATTCAAACTAGGGATCGGGTGGAGACGTGGATTCGGGGTGTTGGGGTACCAGCTTTTCGGTTTCCCCATCGAGTCCCAGTTCTTGTAAGTCACTTGTATCCCATTGTTGGCCATTGATGACCATGGTATTGCCACGTTCGATAGTGAACGAGCCGGTGTTGGCAAAATAGGGCGGGCGTTCGAGTGTAAACGTATATTTGCCTGGAGGAAGGGCAATCGTGACCGGATTTGTGTTCTCCAGATCTTTGGACTGATTGTCGTTGATATGAAATATTTCCTTGTTCTTGTCCTTGATCAGGATTTGCCAACGCTGTTGACGAAACTCAAGCGGAAAGTAAACCTCGGCATAACCGGGACGATTTTGAGACCAGACAAACCACGCCAATCCAGCAAGAATTATCAGGGAGAGAATAGAAATCAGGTAATTCACTTTGCCAACCGCACGTTTGGTGTTGATTTGTGGCAGGGTGTCATCAGCCTCGATATTCGGAATCGATCGACCAGTCGTTTTAAGAAATTGGGGTGCCGATGTGAGGATTTCCGGTTTTTCGGTCTCCATCGTGGACAAGTGTTCGATTCCCAGATCCAAATCAATCGTATCGATACGACTGGCGGTTGAACCATCGATACTTAATTCAGGCAGGATAGAAATGCTGGCCATACGACAGGTTTCCAGTGCGGCTACAACATCGTCCATGGTTTGAAACCGGTCATCGGGATTTTTTGCGATCATGCGCTGAAAGACCTGATCCAGAAGTTCAGGGATATCGTCCCGCTGGTCTCGCAGGGAAGGAATGGGGTGATCGCGATGAGCGAGTAATTTTTGGATAGCGGACTCACCCGGGAAGGGCGGATGTCCGACAAGCAGCCGATAGATCGAACACCCAAGGCTATAGATATCGGCACGTTGATCAATGTTGCGAATATTTTCGGCCTGTTCCGGAGACATATAGTCGACGGTGCCGATGATTTGGTTATTTTGAGTGAGACTATCATCCTCTGCCCCTTCGGGTCGTTGCAGAGACACCAGGCCCATATCCAGAATTTTTAAGACGCCTTCCCGGTTGAGCAACATATTGTGAGGTTTGATATCACGGTGAATGATACCCTGCTCGTGAGCGTAAGCCAGACCCACCGCCGCCTGAGTCATGTAGTCAAGCACTTCGGCAACGGAGAGCATGGTTTCACGGCGGGCGATCATTCCCAGATCTTCACCCTCCACCAGTTCCATGACCATATAGTATTTCTTGTTTGCTCGGTCTGCATCAATTGCAGCCACGACATTGGGATGGGATAATTTAGCGGCTGCTTCGACTTC
This sequence comes from Planctomycetota bacterium, assembly GCA_036150515.1. Taxonomy (GTDB): domain Bacteria; phylum Planctomycetota; class Planctomycetia; order Pirellulales; family Pirellulaceae; genus UBA721. The sequence goes on along the minus strand of JAYZPA010000142.1, from coordinate 6 downwards.
GCGAAG
>JAYZPA010000141.1:0-15527 GCA_036150515.1 Planctomycetota bacterium | reverse complement strand
GATACTCATCGGCGTGATCGTGCGTAATGCTTCGGATTCGGTCATGCCACTCATTTTGCAAATGACCCAAAAACCACTATCAGCCATCCAGGCGATTGGTTTGGATCCACAACCCACGGCCAATGCCAAATAGACAGGGTGATAGGGTAGCAGATCCGGCTGAAGCGCTAAGGGGGAAAAGATACTTGCTACGGTGATCATGGCTACCGTTGAGGAACCCTGAGCGGTCCGGATTAGTGCGGTAAGCGCAAAGGCCAGTAATAATGTGGCTATTGTGGCTGAATCCGATCCGGAGCCCGCAATGACTTCCTTGATGCCACTTTGACGGATCGCCGCACCAAAGCCCCCTCCTGCCGAGGTGATCAAAATGATAATTCCTCCACTGGCCAGTGCTCCGGAAATCGCTTTGGACATTTTATGACGGTCAATGCCGGGACGACAAATGAATGTTCCCATCGCGATGATCGTGGCAATAATCAGGGCAATATTCTTGTCACCGAGTGTCTGGATGGTCGGTTTCAGCGTTTGAATCCAACCTGCCGGTGAGGCTCCATCAAGGTTTTTATAATACGTATCGGTGGCCGTTGCACAGGCAATCAAAAATACCGGAAGGACAATGGGTAGCAGGGATAACCAGAAGGGAGGCAGTTCCTGTTGCTCTCGTTTCGCTTGAGCGTTTAATTCTTCGAGACTGGCATCCGCACTGTCGCGAAGCGGTATCTCCATCCGGCGATTGATCCAACCGGCAAAGGTTAAACCTGCAACACTACTACACAATCCCACACAGCAGCCGGCCACAATCATGGTCATTAGGTTAACATTGAATTCTTCGGCTACGATGAGTGGTCCGGGGGTGGGTGGTACCAGTGAATGGGCCATCGATCCCCCTGCCACAATCGCCAGGATGAAAAGCAGATAGTTTTTACCAACGCGCAGCCGAGTTGCTTTGGCCAGGGGTATCATCAGGTAAAAGACGGTGTCAAAGAAGACTGGAATCGATAACATGAATCCACTTCCCATAAAGGCAAGCCCTGCACGTTTTTCCCCGAGTCGATGCAGTACGGTACGTACAATCCGGTCTGCAGCACCGCTGTCGAGCATGCATTTCCCGATGATGGATGCCATCGCGATCAGGATACCGATTTTTCCACAGGTCTCGCCGAAGCCAAATGCGACGCGTGCCATGGGTGATTTTTTCTTGAAAACAGTTTTGTAATCCGCGATGGATTTGTCCTGGGCGTCGTGGTAGGCCAGCTTTGCAGCTTTATATTCACTCAGATTCCGATACTCGGATTTAAGCGGCGGTTTACCATGTAGTTTTACAAATGCAGCTTGTCCGCTGTCATGGGCGTACGTATCCAGAGCTGTATCGGATGTCAGAAAAGCAGCAATCAAGGCAGCGAACAGGAGTGCCAGAAAAGCATGCAGGCGTAATACTAATATCGCGATTACCACGATGAGAATGGATATGACAAGAATGAAAACGGGGCTCATAGGTTGTTCCAGACGTGGCAGAATGGATGTGACTTCAGTCAGTACTAGGCATATGTTATAATGAATTTTGACCGTATTCACACGCCTACGCAATCGTCACATGGGGTTGCTTCATAAGGAATTAGCTGGTGCTCTGTCGATTCTTACGATCGTTGATTGTTTTAGGATGCGTGTGCCAGGGGACGGTGCCTCTGCTGGCGGACGAAATTCCGGCTGATCAATTGGAGTTTTTCGAAAAAAAAATCCGACCCGTGTTGGTGAAATCGTGTTATCCGTGCCACTCCCAACAAGCAGAAGCAGAGGATGAACTTAAAGGTGGTCTGTTTCTGGATACCCGCAAAGGACTTATGCGGGGTGGAGAAAGTGGTGTAGTTGTCGTGCCGGGAATGCCGGAAGACAGCCTGCTGTACCAATCCCTGAATTACGAATCATACGAAATGCCGCCTATTGGCAAGTTGCCGGAATCGGTCATTGCTGATTTTCGACAGTGGATACAGTGGGGGCTGCCGGATCCACGTGTGGGCGATGTGGCGGATGCCAGGGAAATTAATATCGAACAGGGTCGGCAGTTCTGGTCTTATCAACCGTTGAAATACACGCTGCCAGCATTCTCTCCGGACGAATTGTCCGAAGGGGTTATTGATCAGTTCATTCTGGCCAAACTGGCAACAGCGAAAATGAAACAGGGGCCGCTTGCGAATCGTCGCGTATTGATACGGCGGTTGTATTTCGATTTATTGGGATTACCCCCCTCGGTTCAGGCACAACAGAGATTTATCAACGATTCATCGCCCGATGCGTATCGGAGGTTGGTTGACGAATTATTGGCGTCACCTCGTTTTGGGGAACGCTGGGGGCGTCATTGGCTGGATGTGGTGCGATATGCCGAGTCCATTACGTTGCGGGGGTTTTTGCTGCCCGAGGCCTGGCGATACCGGGATTACGTTGTTGATTCGTTTAACCGTGATCGTAGTTTCGCTGAATTTGCAAGACAGCAAATTGCCGGCGATTTATTACCGGCATCCACCATTGAGGAACGTCAGCGTCAGGTCATCGCGACCACATTTTTGGCGCTTGGCAACTCGAACCTGGAGGATCAGGATAAGGGTAAATTGCGAATGGATGTGGTGGATGAACAGTTGGAAACGATCGGCCGGGGATTTATGGGACAGACCATAGGCTGTGCCCGTTGTCATGATCACAAATTCGATCCGATTCCCACCAGAGATTATTATGCACTGGCAGGTATTTTGCGCAACACGAAAACACTCACTCATGCGAATGTGTCGCGGTGGATTGAATTACCTCTGCCTCAGTCTCAGGCAGAGGAAGCGGTATTGGCTTCTTATAATAAAAAGCTTGGGGAGATTCAAAAACAGATTGATGCCCTGCAAAGCAAAATGACGGCGACGGGACCCGTTGCTGTGGCCAACCTGTCAGGGATCGTTGTGGACGATGAACAGGCGAAACTGACGGGACAGTGGACACGTTCTACTTCGTCGAAAACCTATGTGGGCAAGGGATACCAGCATGATATGGATCAGAACAAGGGTACCAAGACGGCACTGTTTGAAACGCCATTACCCTTAAACGGTAAATATGAAGTGCGATTTTCCTATACGCCGGGGACCAATCGAACGGCATCCCTGCCAGTGGTAGTTACCCATGCGGGTGGAAAAACCACGATGACGATCAATCAAACCAAGTCCCCTCCTTTGCTCGGACGGTTCATCTCCCTTGGACAGTACGAATTTAGTGATGCATCGCCCGCGCAGGTTACGGTAAGTACTCTGAACACGACCGCGCATGTGATCATTGATGCGGTCCAGTTTTTACCTGTTGAAGAAGAACCGCTGGAGACATTGGCAGACATGCCGGAGAAGGATGCCAGGGCGAAGGAACAGTTAGCGAAATTGCAATCACAGCTTAAAGTGCTGAAAGCGGATGCTCCCGCGCCCCGCCCCCTGTATATGTCCGTGCAGGAAGAGGAGGAAATAGGCGATACTCAAATACATGTCCGCGGCGATGTGCACAATCTGGGAGCGTCGGTTGCCCGGGGTGTGATGCAGGTGCTGCCATTGGCGGAACCGTTAGTGTTTTCTGACAAAGAGAGTGGGCGTCGACAGTTAGCGGACTGGATTGCCGACCCGACGAATCCGTTAACCGCCCGGGTGGTTGCAAATCGTATTTGGCATTGGCTGATGGGTGCCGGAATTGTCCGTAGTGTCGATAATTTTGGAGCGACAGGCGAACGGCCCTCCCATCCCCAGTTATTGGATTATCTCGCCATGCGACTCCAACAGGGTCGATGGTCGATCAAGAGTCTGATTCGCGAAATTGTTTTGTCCCGAACCTATCAGCTCAGTTCGGCAAGTGAAATTGAGTCGACAAAACAGGATCCGGAAAATCGCCTCCTTTCCCGAATGAACCGTCGGCGTCTGGATGCGGAATGCATCCTGGATGCGATGCTGCTGGTAAGTGGGAGTCTGGATCAGCAGCTTGGAGGATCGGAAATCAATGCGGGGACTGCCAATGATTATAACTATGTTCATGGTAGTCGGCGTCGAGCGGTGTATTGGCCCGTGTTGCGTAATTCCATTGCGGAGGTTCTGTCGGTATATGATTTTGCGAATCCGAGCATGGTGGTTGGTTCGCGGGATATCAGTGCGTCGGCACCGCAGGCGTTGTTCATGATGAACAGTGAACGCGTGATGAATCTTGCCAACCAGGCGGCTCAGGATTTGCTGCGGATTCCGGATTTAGATGATCGCCAGCGTATTCAACGGGTCATTATTATGATTTTGGGACGGGATGCAACCGAGCAGGAAATTAAGATTACGACGGAATATTTAGTGAATAACGATACGCACAGACTCACGGAAACGGAAAGATGGACGAATGTAATCCAGGCTTTATTTGCTTCCCTGGATTTCCGATATGTATACTAAAAGGCTGATGGGGTTGGCTGATTCTTACCAGGCTGACAGATCCAACCAAGGAATGAAAATGAACGTAGCTGATAATATCCCTACCACTCGACGTCAGTTGCTGAAAACATCGGCGTGTGGTTTTGGTGGTCTTGCTCTGGCCAGTCTCCTCAATCGTTCGGTTGGAGCGTTTGATGGAAATTCATCCGGAAAAACGTCGCATATCGCTGCCCGTGCAAAGCGGGTCATTTTCCTGTTTATGCAGGGCGGGGTTAGTCATGTTGATTCTTTTGATTACAAACCACTGCTGGATCGTCGTAATGGTGAAAAAATAGCATTCGATGATGACCGCACCATCGCCAAAACCGGCGAACGTAAAACGAACCAGACGATTATGAAATCCCTCTGGAAGTTTCGGCAGTCCGGGGAAAGTGGACGGTGGGTATCGGATCTGTTTCCGGAAATCCGCCGCCATGCTGATAAACTCTGTCTGATCCATTCCATGCATACCGAGGGAGTGGCACACGGTCCGGCGACTCTGTTCCTGCATTGTGGGGCTCATAATTTTGTACGCCCGTCCATGGGATCCTGGATCAATTATGGATTGGGTAGTGAAAATGATAACCTACCGGGTTTTGTTTCCATTTTCCCTTCGCCCGGAAACGGAGGCGCTCGCAACTATGGAAGTGCTTTTTTGTCGCCGGTTCATTCAGCAACCACACTAGGAACGGCCGGGCAAACCGCAGTGAATACAAGATTTCGAAATCTGACCAATGGGAAAATTAGTCGTGATGTGCAGCGTCAACAATTTGAACTGTTGCGTCAGCTTAATCAGCAACAAATTCAATCTCATGTGGATGATCAGGAACTGGAATCCGTTATTAGCTCTTATGAGTTGGCGTGGCGTATGCAAAACCATGCTCCTGAAGTGTTTGATTTATCCGGAGAAACTTCGGAGACACTGAAAATGTATGGTGTCGATGAAAAGAAAACGGAAAGTTTTGGTTGGCAGTGTTTGATGGCACGACGGTTGGCGGAGTCCGGTGTCCGCTATATTCAGGTTACCTATGGCGATGCCGGAGCAAATCCGGCATGGGATCAACACTCCAATATGCCGAAACATCTTACCCATGCCCAGGCTGTCGATAAGCCGATTGCAGGATTGCTGGAGGATCTTGAGCAACGCGGGTTGCTCGAAGATACTCTGGTCTGGTGGGGCGCAGAATTTGGACGAACTCCCTATGCTCAGGCAAATGGAACAGGGCGCGATCATAATCCCAGTGGTTTTACCACCTGGATGGCCGGGGGCGGAGTTAAACCTGGTTTTGCTTTTGGATCGACCGATGAATTTGGCCACGAAGCGGCCGATAATAAGGTCCATATGCATGACCTGCATGCGACTATTTTACATCTGTTGGGTCTGGATCATAAGAAACTCACCTTCAAATACTCAGGGCGAGATTTTCGTTTGACCGATGTCCACGGTCGCGTTGTTCATGAAATAATGAATGCCTGATGAATCCTAGGGTTCCTGATCGGGATGCGCCGAATTCATAACAGCAGTTTGCTCTGCTTGAGAATCGCTTAAGCGTGAAAGCATGATGCGAATTTCTTTCCAACCCCGATAGGTTACCACGACGGACATGATGGTGAAGATGGTCAGGGTGGACCACAACATGGTTACCCAAAAATAATACCAACCGTAGTATTCGACTTGATCCGGCATCTAGTTTCCCTCCTCTGCTTGTGATGGTTTCCTGTCGGGCCAAATGAGCGACCCAAGTACAAATGCCATGACGGTTAAGCTCACACTCATCAGACCGACGACCGAGGAAGTGATGTGGTTTAACCAGTAATCAGGATTCCCCTGTAGCAACAAGCTTGCGGTTTGGATGAGCAGGACTCGAATCGGCTCCAGACCTAAGAGGGCAGAGGATCCAAAAATCAATCCCAGCATGGCTCCCGTCCGGCTTGCAGGCTTCCAGTATAAACCACCAGTCAATAGGACCATGGCACCGGTAAAATAGATGGCGCCTGTGATGATCATATAATCCCAAATGCGGTCACTGCCTTTATAGAATAAGCCCCAGGCCCAGATAAAAATACCGATGATGATAATGATGCCCCGTGTTAAACGGATCCTCGAACGGGTGGTCATGGCACCCCGCTTCAGCGGTGCGACAACGTCCTGAGTGATGACACTGCTCCAGCACAGCAGATAACTGTCGTGGGTGGACATGAATGCAGCAATCATGGCCGCTGTGATCAGTCCCAGGACCCCCACCGGAAGGATCTGTCCCAGAAGTGCCGGCATCGCATACAGACTAGCATCGGATGGCGCGTCTTTTCCAAGAAATAAGGAAGCCTGCTCCGGATGAATCTGAGTAATGAAGGTATAGGCGGCAATTCCCCAAAACATCGGAATCAGAAAACGCATAACAAAAGAAATGCTCGAAAGCGTGTATTGACGCCTGACCGCGGATGGCGACTCCATGGCCAAGGCACGTGAGACCGCCGTGGGCCATACAGCACAACCAACGAGTCCTGCAGCAAACAACTGGTACAGAACGTAGGCCGGTCCAAATGTTCCGCCGGGATCTGTCGGATCGAACCCTTTACGCCCCATCCCGGTCTTGACCGCATCGTACATCGTGTCCAGGCCGATATCATTGATGATCAGCAGAGAAGTTAAAATGACTCCAAATGACAAAACTACGAATTGAGTGTAATCCGTGATGATGACGGAGATCATTCCACCCAGGACGGTATAAATCAAGACGAGTATTAATAATCCCGTCATGACCAGCAAAAGCGCGTTTCCGTCCAAAGGTAAACCGGTGGCCGCGACAATAAACTTGGCACCCACCTGTAGGAATAAACCCATGTTGAGTATGCCGGCCGTGGCTAAAATAATTCCGCCTACGATCCGCACCTTTCGGCCAAATCGTTTTTCGTAGTACTCCGGGATCGTTAAGACGCGATGAGCTCGCAATGGCTGTACAATAAATCCGGTTAATCCGACAAATAGAGTGCCGACACCAGCGATCAATGCCATATGGAAAGCAGCGAAGCCGCCGGTAAAACCACTTTGTGACATGTACATCACCGTGATTAAACCCATTTCTGTCCCCGTCATGGTCGCCACACCCAGCCAGGGACCCACGCTGCGACCGGCACCAATGAAAGCATCCATGCTGCGGGCATAGCGCGTGACCAAGATACCAATGATTAACGAAATTGAAAGATAAAATCCGACAATGACCCAATCCACCCAGGAAAAATGGGTCAGTGTGTGGATTTGAAGTCTTGCGGTGAGCTCGGACATCGGTGTGGCCAAAACGGGTTAGATACAGGGTTAGATCGGCAATCCGTATGGAGGAATACTGAATGATGAGGAATTGGTACTGTATACGATTTTTCAAGCTGTGTGGAGTTGAGAATTAAAAACTAGATTAAGGCCGCGGGTGCGAACGGAAGCGATGGTGAGATCCATGACCGTAGCAAAACGTACAGCGTGACAGTGAATTACATGACGAGGCGTGCTTCTGGAACGGGCAGAGTTGTATCATTGAATTAGTTAACCGCCCGTCAAAGAATTGAATATAACGATTAGGCTAAATATTACGGGAACATTTATCGGTTTAACTGCGTCCTAACTGTATCTGCATAGTCAAAGGCTGCGTGAGAGATCAATATGGATTCAATTACTCGCCTTTTGAGATATGCCTGTGTTAAAATAGGCAAGCGACGTAAAATGCGCGGTTAGGTTTGTATAGATTTTCATTGATTGGGATCCTATTCGATGTTGAAAAAAACTCTGCTGAGTCTTTTGTTTGTTCTTAGTTTTCATAGTTTTGCCATTCCGGCTTTTGCCCAGCCTCAGGCTTCGCCGGAAGCTACGGAAGCAACTCAGGTGGAATCTAAAAAAGATCCGTTATTGGAGCAAACAATTTATGTACCGTACGACAAGCTGTCTAAGATATTCGAATCGCCATCGCGTGGAGTCTTTTTGCCGTATGAAGAATTCCAGAAGTTATGGCAGGCGGCTCGCGCTACGTCGGCTGTAGAGAATCCGGTTTCCGTACCGTTACGTTCCATGATTACGTCAATATCTTCCGAGGCAACGGTACGTGGAGACGTAATGGAGGTTAAGGCTCAGTTGTCGATTCAGTTGATTGGCTTAGGCTGGCATGAAATTCCAATTAGATTATCCGACGCAGCCATATCATCTGCCATGATCGGTGATGAAACCGCACGAATTATATTTCGTCCGGGGCAGGGTTATTTCTTATTGAAGCAGCGTATTAAGGACGAAGCGGAGGACCTGGTTCTCGATCTGAAATATGCCCGTACTTACACTCAGTCCCCAGGTTTGAATCAGGTATCGTTCCAGGCGCCTCAAGCGTCGATCAACCGCTGGAAGATCATGATTCAGGATCCGGGGGTGAAAGTGAATGTCCAGCCATTAGTGGCAGCGACCGAAACGCAGGACGGTGCAGCGCAGGACGGTGATCCGAACGACCCGCCCGGTCCCATTGCCCCCTCAAAAGAAACGGTGTTAATTGCATTTTTTGGTTTGACGCCTCAGGTTCATATCGACTGGACGCCTCGAAGCGAAGGGGCTGCTGGCTTAACGGCATTGGCTACGGTCCAGACTCGGCAAACCGTCACGATTGGCGAAGGTTCACAACGTACTCAGGCCACGATCAATTACGCAATTACACGAAGCGAATTGAGAGAGTTGAAGGTTCGGATTCCGTTGGGTCAAAAGATTTCCGGTGTTTTCGATACCAATGTACGTCGTTGGGATGTTGCTCTGGCCGAAGGTTATCAGGAGATTACGATTGAATTATTTGAACCGGCGGACGCTCAGCAGAGCATCAATCTTGAATTAGAGCGATTTGATCTGGATGTGGGGATGCAGAATGACTCCGTCGACGTTTTGATACCGGAAATCGAAGCGGTCGGTGTTTCGCGTCAACAGGGGCTCGTCATGGTCAAAGTTGAGGGCGACTTGCGAGGAGATGTTGCAACGCGAACGGGCTTGTTACAGGTGGATGCCGCGGAAGTCAAAGCAGGTCAGGGATGGGATTTCGTATACCGTTACGCCGCCTTGCCCTACGAATTGATTTTGAAGATTGAAAAGCTGCAGCCTCGAGTAACCGCTCAGGAATATGTTTCGATTCAAATTACCCCGCAGCAGACGCGGATGACGGTAACTACCATGATGACGGTCGAACGGGCCGGAATTTTCCAGGTGGACTATCAGGTTCCCGAGGGGTATCGAATACGGGATGTGCGAGGCGTCGCAGCGGAAAATGTTCAGGCAGTGATGGTGGAAAACCATCACGTGGTTGAAAATGCCCCGGGTAAATACAGAGTGAACTTTTCCCGCAAAGCGTTCGGACAGGTGGCTTTAAGGCTGTCTCTGGAAAAGCAGGCCACCGATGCCAATTTGATGACACCCACGGGCGAATCTTCGGAGTACTCATTTTCGTTGCCAAGGATTGTCCCGGCCAGTGTTGAACATGTGCAGGGGAATCTGGTTGTATTGGTGCCGGAGGGATTACGGGTTACCCCGGAGGACACAGCTGGCGGTCAGAGTGTGGCGGTTAGTGAAGTGCAATCCGTGATTAATGGCTTGGTGCAAATTCCCAACATCGGTAATTCGCAACCCGTGCATGCCTTTCGTTATGCCAACGAATCATTCGAACCGGTTTTCTCCGTTGAACGACGTCAGCCACAAATTGAGGTAGGTCAGTTGATTGTTGCGGATATCCAGGCAGGAAATATTCAACACTCTGTAAGCCTGCACTACAATGTCCGCTATAGCGGCATCAAGAAACTAAGGTTGGATGTTCCGACAAGTTTACTGAACAGCATTCGCAACGATTCAAAACTGGTGCAGGAACATGTAATGGATCCGCGACCGGAGGATCTGGAGGATGACTATACGGCATGGGAACTGACGTCGAATCGGGAACTGCTGGGGGATTTTCAGATCGAATTGTCGTGGATCGAATCGCTGGACGACTTACAGGTTGGATCTGAAGATCGAGTTACGCTGTCGCGTCTGATTCCTCAGAATGTAAATCGCAGTTGGGGGCAGATTGTTGTCCAGAAGTCTGAGAATTTGGACGTTTTGCCGGAAAAGCAGGATGGTCTCCGGGCCATCGATCCTCGCTATGACATCCAGCTTGGAGACGGAGTTGCAAATGCTGCCTTTGCGATGGAGTTTCATCAACCATGGAATGTGGAGTTGGTGATTCATCGATATGAATTGCAAGACGTTGAGCAGTCAGCGATTGAATTGGGCGTGGTTGATGTTCAGCTTTCTAAAGGAGGTAAGTCCCGCGTTCATGCTGTTTATCGGATTAAGAGTGTGGCCCAGCGGATCGAGGTGGTTTTTCCCAAGAATTCAAAGATTGGGAATGATCCTCTTGTGATTAATGGAGAGACCATCGGAATTGAAAAAAACACGAGCGGCGGGCCGGATGAACATTCGTTTCTCATCCCGTTGAATACGGTGACGCCGGGTGACGTGTTTGTGCTGGAATTAAAATATACCGCGGAGTCGGACGATTTGGAGATTGAAGTACCCTGGTTTAAAGAGCTGTCGGCGATCAATCAGATTTTCCTGCTGGTGGAATTGCCCTCCGATGCGGTGTTGCTGGGCTATGACGGCGACTGGGATGACCATTTGGAAGGCTCATGGATTGAACGCTTACAACGGCCCTTATTAGGATTCAGTGGAGATGGACTGCACGATCGGATTGACGTTCATTCACTGCTTGACAATATCAACAACGGCATGGTGGATGTGCAATTAGGAAATCACCAGGGTCACCGACAGGCTTTAACCTTTTCGGCGATTAATCCGGGCCAGTCCAAACTGCATTTGTCCGTTGCCACGCAATCCAGCGTTCATTTGTTTGTGTTTGGATTGTTGGCCGCTGTGACCGTAGGGGGATTGTTTTTGAGGCTGCGGGGACAGGTAATTACATTATTAGTCGTCATTGCAGTGAGTTTGGCAATTTTATTGGTGAAACCGATCATGGCCAGTCATATGCCATTGTCAGGTGTTGCGTTGACCATGTGTTTGATGTGTGGCGTATGGGCTGTTCGCGATTGTGCACGTCCCGTATTTTCCATTGCGGGTCGCCTGACCGGAGGAGGAACAAAATCCGGAGCCCCGGATGTTGTCGAGTCAGATTTGAGCATTCGGGACGAGACCGATATGACAACTCCTGACGAGGACGAACCACCGTTGGAATTGGAAGCCGATGAAGATATGGAAATTGAATCCGAGCAGCAGGAAACTGAAGAACCTGACGAAGATGCAGGAGATCAATCTGTTGAAGAAGGAGACAACCAATGAGAGTTCTTTCTTTAACAATCCTGTCGCGTTTATTCTTTGCGCTGATCGTCGGGGGCCTGCCCAACGTTTTGTTTGCTCAGGAGGAGGTTAAGAATCGGGAGATTTATGTGCCGTTTGATGATCTCCAAACCATTTTGGCATCGGGAATACAACGCATCTATCTACCTCGCAGTGAATACGAAGAGTTATTGAAAAAAGCGGATTTCAAACCAGGCGAGGTGCCACCTGAGGAAACGGTATTACGCAGTGCACAGTATCGGATCGCGATTCAGGGTGACGCAGCCAGCATTACAGGGGATTTGGAGGTTGAATCACTGTCTTCCGGGTTACAGCAATTGCCCTTAGGCTTTTCCGGTGTATCGCTATTGCAGGTCATGAATGGTCAGCAGCCGGCGACGTTGGTGCGGGATTCTGATGAGGGTATCCGTTTACTGATGACGAAACCAGGAAAACATCAGTACCAGTTTTCTATGTCAGCACCGGTCCAGCATGCAGCCGCCAAGCAGTCGTTATCGATTCAGCTTCCGCACGCAGCAAATTCGACGATCGATCTTACGGTATCGGGAAATATTGAGATCAAGTCAGGTGCGAGTGTTTTGGAGCGGACAGTTGACACGGCGACAAATCAAACGGCCTTCAAGTTATTAGCCAAACCGGGGCCCTTGGTTCTTTCGATGTCGCTGAACAACAAACTATTGAAGAGTGAGCGCATCGTGGTGGCACGCAATGTCCTTGTAGCGGAATTGACTCAGGCGATTGAGCGTTTACATGGCACATTTTCCATGCAAATGGTACAGGGAGCGGCATCCGAGTTCCGGTATCGAGTTCCGGATCAGTTTGCAGTGACGAATGTGACAGCGCCGGGCGTGTCTCGCTGGTCGGTTTCGGAAGAAAATGATGAACAGATACTAACCGTCCATATGCGGACACCCCAAACGGAGAACCTGCTGGTGCACATCACGGCCCTGCGAAGTGCTCCGGCAACGGGAAGTTGGCAGTTTCCAGCCATGCAGCCGCTCGATGTAATGGTTTCGACGGGTGTGGTGGGAGTTCTGGCCGATCGGCGACTCGCTGTAAACTCGTTAAAGGCAGAAGGTGTTATTTCACTCGACACAGGAGTGCTTCAGCGGGCGCTGCCCACATCGATTTTTGTTGTGGAGCCGGGGGCACCGCTGATCCGTGTATTGGCAACCTATTATGCACCGCAAACCGATTACTCGATCAAGGCGGACATTGCCCAACCCGAAAATCGGACCCATGTCCAAACCAGCACGCTGCTTTCATTGAATCAAAGTGACCACACGGTGGCTGTGCGGTTTTCAATTTTCTCGGAACTGGATGATTTGTATACCGTTACGATCCAGGCGCCGGGGCAATGGAATATTACAGGTTTACACGACGATACCGGTGCAGCACTGAAATATCATGAAACCATTGACGAGATGGGGATCCGCAGGCTGCACGCTAAATTTCCGGGACGCAAAGCATTTGGACAGCTACATAATGTGGTGCTTACCGCGGAACGGGTACCTTCGGGATGGTTGAATCAGTGGGAGGAATTTCATCTGGCCGTTCCGAAATTCATGATGGAAGATACGTTTCGGGATGAAGGTGTCATTGCCATCCGGACACAGTCCGGGTTTGAACAGGTCTACGAAATACGAGCAGAACAGGTTAGTGGTGTGGAAACGCTGGCAACGGCGGAAAAACAAGAAGCCGGGTTGTCCGGAAGACTGGCATTGGCATTTCGATATGAAAAACCTCAATTCACAGTTGCGGTCGTAGCCCGACGGGTAAAACCTGTCATGGCAGCCCGACTGGCAACTTTTTTAAATGTTCAGGTAGGTGTTTTGCATACCTACTCTGAAATCAATTACACCGTTCAGCAGTCGTTGGTTGAACAGGTTCAGTTCGTGTTGCCAATTACCTCGCCGTCGGATTTGAATGTTGTGGGTCTGGGAACGACTCAGATCAAACAATTTGTCAGTGAGGAACAAGAAGATAAGCGGATTTGGACAGTTACGCTTAACAAACCGATGGCAGGCAATATTGTCATTGGAATCGACTATGAGCAGGTTCTGGAAGAGACCGAATCCAAGTACGTTCCGATGCTGGTCGTTGCAGGGGATGTGGTTTATCAATCAGGCGTACTTTCGATCGAGTCGTCACCGGAGCTGGCGATTGGTGTCGATTCTGATGCCAAGCCCGTGGATGTGGGCGAGTTGGTGGTTCTTGGGTACAGTGTTGGCAAACATCGGGTGGGAGCGTATGGATATACCGGTGCAGATCCAGCCGTCACTTTATCCATTGATCGACCCAACTTGTTTGCCGTACCGAGTTCTTTGATTCAACGGGGTGAAATCGTTTCATTTGTGTCCAGCCACGGAGTCTATCAGTCGGTTGCGAGATTTGAATTACTATCAAAAGCGAGCTATTTGCAGGTCCAATTACCTTCCGGCGGGAAATTGTGGAGTGTGGTACTGGACGGAAAGCATACTTTGAAACCTCAAAAGGTGGGTGGAACCGAAGGCCGGTTTCTGGTTGCTTTGGCAGTGGATGATCAAAATGGTGCCTGGTTGCGGGATTTGCGAGTGGTCTATGAACAGCAGGTCGCCGATGGCTCCGGGGAATTTTCATTAGAAGCTCCGACACTGTACGAATTCAATGGTGGTCAGGTTACCCCACAACAGGATGTGAAACTGGAAGCGGGGAAAATGCGGTGGCAACTCATTGTGCCTGGCAGCTATGTCATTCAACCTTATGCGGATTCGAGTATGCGGTTGGTTCAGCAACCTGAGCAGGTACCGCAGGTTGTCTATGCAGCGGGTACCGTCTTCATTGCCTCAGGTGGGGTGCTGTTACATGCAGATGCGGCGATGGTGGATTCTCCGGCGGCGGATATGGCGGTGGCTTCCACAATGGAAATGATGCCTCAAAACGAATCTGGCGGGATGGATTCTGACGCCGAACAGCTCGCGGAAGGTGAATCACCCTTCGGTGGCGCTATGAACGAACCGACGATTACGCAATCGGAGGTTAAGAGCAAGAAATCTGCTGACGGGCTGGATTCAATCGAAGAGCACGCTGCGTCGGATATGCCAGCTCCCCCCGGTTCGCCAGAGGGTTCGGCTCCGGGAGAAGATCCGTTCTCTGAATCCGCACAAAATCAGCAGGCAAACGGGCAACCGCAATCTCCGGATCCCGGAGACCCAGTGCTTGATGGTAAACCGAATGCTGACGACTTGAATTACTCTGCGGGTACCCAAATGGGGGATCACTCCTATAAAAACAGCCAAATTTGGGCGTTACAGGGAATGAAGAGCTTAAATGTGGACTTATTAAACAAATCACGAGATGCTCAAGGTGATATCGATGTCGAGTGGATGGATTTTGTGCGATATGATTTTCAAAGTCTGGGTGGGAGTCCCCGGTTGTCCGGCAAGGTGGTGCGTAAGAGTTTTGTAACTATTTGGGCGTGGGTCATTGGTTTGGCTGTATTGACTGTAGGCCTGGCGTTAACCAGTCTGTCAACAAAAGCAAAGCGTAATTATGTATTTGGGCTATTAATTGTTTTAGCGTTGGTATCTGCGATGCCGGCATGGGCTTTTTATCGTCCGGTTACGGAAGTCAGCTTTGTGATGGTTCTGTTGATTGCTCTCTATTACCTGTTGCATCATCTGTTGCAGTCCGGTTGGCAATGGTTTCGTCAGGCGGCTCTTAGTAAAATC
>JAYZPA010000140.1:0-33844 GCA_036150515.1 Planctomycetota bacterium | reverse complement strand
GAAGGTGATGAAGCGCGTGATCGCCTCCACCGACGGTATAACAGTCTTCTGAAACAAATGGAGCAAACCAAAAGTGATGAATTGCTGGAAATGTTCCTTACCGCAGTCACCACCAGTTACGATCCCCATACCACGTACATGTCACCGACAACTCTGGAGAACTTTGAAATCCAGATGCGACTCAATCTCGACGGCATTGGTGCTCAACTTACTTTAGAAGACGGCTATACCAATGTCACCAAAATCATTCCTGGTGGTGCTGCCGATCTGCAGGGTGAACTGACCGTGAAGGATCGAATTGTAAGTGTTGGTCAGGGGGATGACGGCGAAATGGTGGATGTCGTGGACATGAAACTGAACGACGTTGTTGCCAAGATCCGTGGAAAAGCTGGATCCATCGTGCGATTGGGGATCATTCATGATGGAAGTTCGGAAACTACCGAAATCAAAATTGAACGCGCCAAAATCCAGCTTAAAGATAGTGAAGCCAAGGGAAAGATCATTGAGCACCAACTGGGAGAAGATGGAAAGAAATTCCGCATTGGGGTCATCAACCTTCCCTCGTTCTATATGGATATGGAAGCGGCCCGTAACGGAGTTAAAGATTATCGCAGCACGACGCGCGATGTACGGCTCATTATTGATCAATTCAAGAAAGATGGGATTGATGCCATTTTGATGGATCTGTCCACCAACGGGGGTGGCAGCCTGACCGAAGCAATCGACCTGACCGGGTTATTTATCGATCAGGGAACGGTCGTTCAAGTCAAAGATCCCAGCGGTCGCGTGCAACAGTATGACGATCGTAATGCGGGAACTGCATGGGATGGACCTCTGGTCGTTCTATGTAGTAAATTCAGTGCCAGTGCCAGTGAAATCTTTGCCGGAGCCATTGCAGATTATGATCGGGGAATTGTTGTCGGCGACACCGCAACTCATGGCAAAGGAACGGTGCAAAGTCTATTGGAGTTGGGAGCCCAACTATTCCGCATATCTAATCCACCTAATCTAGGTGCGCTGAAAATCACCATGCAGCAGTTCTACCGCCCGAAGGGTGATAGTACGCAGCAGCGAGGCGTGTTATCGGACGTTATTTTACCGTCCATCACAGACCATATGGATGTATCCGAATCTGATCTGGATTTCCCTGTTGCCTTTGATCAAGTCGAAAGCACGGTGGAAAAGTCGTTGGGGTTACGGGACGAATCGTTAATCAAACAGCTATCGATGTCCTCGGCAACCCGCATCGCCGCTTCGGATGAATTTAGCGACCTTGAAAAACAGATCGAACAGTACAAACAACAACGTAAAGAAAAGCGCGTGACGTTAAACGAAGAAGAGTTCTTTGCTAAGCGGAAAGAGTTTGATGCAGAGAAGAAAACACGCGACGCCCTGCGTGAACGAGTCAATGGGGAAAATCAGGTATTCCCCGATACGTTCTACAACACGGAAGTACTCAACATCACCGTAGAATATATCCAGCAGCTTGGTGACAAAATCAAGGTTGCTACCAACAACTAAGAATCTCACGGCTCGGCTGCTCATCACATCGTGTTTGTCTAAAACGTCAAATCAATCTGCATCCCGTCGTATCCCAGTTCCATGCTGGCCGGTAATAATGCATTGGTTGCTTCATGATCCAGATCATGTGAAATATGGGTAAAAACGGTTTGCCGCGCACCAACTCGTTTGGCTACCGCCACCGCTTCTTCCAGTCCGAAATGGGTCGCATGTGGTTTGTGTCGCAGGGCATCTAGAATGAGACAGTCCAAGTCCTCCAACAGTGGCCAGCTTTCATCCGGGATCTTATTGGTATCCGTGCAGTAAGCAATATTTCCAATTCGATATCCGAGAACCTGGAAACGTGGGCCATGCAGAAGCCGAATCGGCGTAATTTGAGTTCCTAGTAATTCGAACGGTTCAACCGAAATGGGGTGAATCGTAAGTTGTGGTTTCGAACCCGGATGTGTCGGTTCACGTTCATCAAATGCATAATCATAGGATTGTTTGATCCGGGTCTCTACCTGTTTTTCACAGTATAACGGCACAGCATGTCCCAGATAGAATTGGAAAAGCCTGAGATCATCGAGCCCAAAAATATGGTCAGCATGTTCATGTGTAAAAAGGACACTATGTATCACACCAATCTGTTCACGTAACAATTGCTGTCTGAGATCGGGCGGCGTGTCAATCAGCAAATTGCCCTGCTCCAGTCCCAACACAACCGAACAGCGGGTCCGCTGGTTTCGTGGATGATTGCTCTGGCAAACCTGGCAACTGCATCCAATCGCGGGCACACCCACCGAAGTGCCGGTACCCAGCAAAATCAGTTTTCCACGAATGTCGGTAGTCGCTGCCGGCTTGTTCACGATCGCTCCCTCGAATTCGAAATCCTTGCCTTTCAAACGCATATTCGGATGCTCAGATTTTACTTAAAAAACCTGTGCACTCCCTTCACCCTTACATCCATGGAGCCACGCAAACGACTCTCTGACCATGCATCCGCCGTTGACCCCTTACCATGATAGGGCTAAGCTAATCAACGGATATAATAACCCTAAAAACAAGGTATGTTTAGGCTATTATATTGAGTATAGAGCTCAAAGCCATTACACCGTTACCCACTCCAGAATAAACTCGCCCAATTCCCTTGTCGCAGTCCGTACAATGGATTCCTCAGGCCCCTAGACATCCATGGATACTATCACACGAATTTGGGAGCTGATTACAGCTTTCTTTCTAAGCATAGTCAACGTATTTGATCGTATCATTACGTCGACGTTTGGTTCGTCCAATAAACGTCAAGTGGATCAGTATAGCGATGAGATCGTTCAAATTAACGACCTTGAGCCGAAATATCAGGCAATGTCCGACGAGGAACTTCGTCAGCAGACTGAGTTGTTTCGTGATCGTCTGAAGTCGGGGCAAACCCTGGAAGACATTCGCAACGAGGCATTCGCCGTTGCGCGTGAAGCAGGTCGCCGATTCATGGGGATGCGCCATTATGACGTACAGCTCATTGGTGGTTTGGTATTACACGACGGCAAAATTGCAGAGATGGTAACGGGTGAGGGGAAGACATTGGTGGCAACGTTACCGGCCTATTTAAATGCGCTCACCGGCGAGGGCGTCCATGTGGTAACCGTCAACGATTATCTCGCTCGACGTGACATGGAATGGATGGCACCTCTATTCCTGGGATTAGGATTAACGATTGGAAACATCCAGAGCGACATGCCCGTACGTGATCGGCAGGCTGCGTATTCCTGCGATATTACCTATGGTACGAACAATGAGTTTGGCTTTGATTATCTGCGCGACAACATGCGTCCGGCGGCCAACGGTGATGACCGTTTCCCCGAGCACCAGCAGCAAAGTCAGGGGAAACTCAATTACGCTATTGTAGATGAAGTCGACAATATTCTGATTGACGAAGCCCGAACTCCTCTGATCATCTCCGGGCCCGCTCATGACAACCTTAAAAAATATGATGAAGCCAATGTTCTGGCCAAGCAACTCAAAAAAGATGATCATTTTATTGTCAATGAGAAAGACCACAGCGTAAATCTAACCGACGAAGGAATCCGGCATGCCGAAAAACTGGCCGGGGTGGAAAGTTTCTATACCGCAGGCAACATGGAATGGCCACACCTGATCGATAATGCGCTCAAAGCACACTTCCTGTACAAAAATGATGTGAATTATGTTGTGCGGGACGAGAAAATTATCATTGTCGACCAATTCACTGGTCGGTTAATGGATGGCCGACAGTGGTCCGATGGATTGCATCAGGCTGTGGAAGCCAAAGAGGGCGTGAAAATCAAGGAAGAAACGCAGACACTTGCCACCATCACACTGCAAAATTATTTCAAGCTCTATGAAAAAATAGCCGGCATGACCGGAACGGCGTTAACCGAAGCCCACGAGTTTTGGGATATTTACAAGATGAATGTTGTCGCGATCCCAACCAACCGGCCGATGAAACGCGATGAATTCCGCGACGTCATCTACCTCGAAGATCGTCATAAGTTTAAAGCGGTTGCTGATGAAGTGGAGCAAATTCACAAGTGGGACACCGTTGTAATGAACAACGGAGATGAGTTCATAGGTACGGTCGAAACCGATACGGACTCCACCGTCGTATTGCTCGCTGCGGACACTCGCAAACGCGAAACCTTCAATCGTAGTGACGTATCGAGTATCAGGCCTAGTGGTCGACCCATACTCGTTGGTACCGTTTCCATTGAGAAAAGTGAGGTGATCTCTGAGCACCTGGAAAAACGGGGAATTAAACATGAAGTTCTCAATGCCAAGAATCATGGGCGTGAAGCAGATATTATTGCTCAGGCCGGCCGTCGAAATGCCGTAACCATTGCAACCAATATGGCTGGCCGAGGTACCGATATTGTCCTCGGTGGTAACCCTGAAACACTCGCCTGGTCCCGATTGCAATCCGAGTTTCCTACCCGACTTGATGTCCCCCAGGAGCGTTGGGATTCTCTCGTCCGTGAGATCGACGAAGAATATGAAATGTCCACCGAAGGGGAGAATATCAAGGGTCTGGGAGGACTCCATGTCATCGGTACCGAACGACATGATGCCCGACGGATCGACTTACAACTGAGAGGACGTTGTGGTCGACAGGGTGATCCGGGAAGCAGTCGGTTCTTTCTTTCTTTAGACGATGATTTGATGCGCATCTTCGGTGGAGATTCATTAAAAGGACTGCTTGCAAAAATTGGCATGGGCGCCGAGGAACGCATTGAAAGTGGAATGGTCTCCCGACGCATTGAGAGCGCCCAGAAAAAAGTCGAAGAACGCAACTTTGAAATACGGAAAAACCTACTCGAATATGATGAAGTCATGGACACCCAGCGTAAGCGAGTCTATGCCTACCGCCAGGAAATCCTGGATGGAGACAATGTTTCGACGAAAATCACCGACTGTCTTGGCGAACAAATCGACTACTATCTACATTTGTTTCTCGATCCCAACTACGGTGTCGATTCGTATGCGACCTGGGCCAATAATCGGTTCGGTATGAAAGAAGAATCCCGCATGTTTAGCGGGATGGATGTCGCGCAGGCTCATGATGAAGCACGTCGCTTTGCAATCCGGGCAGCTCGGATTCGAATTCGTGACGGAGTGGAAGAAAATCTTCCGCCGGATTTTGACGAAGAAGAATGGAACTGGGAAGCTCTGGTCAAGCTGGTCAACAGCAATTGGGAAACCAGTTTGCGGGTACGTGATCTGCAGACCATCGATAAAGATGATCTGGAAATCGAGTTGCTGGCGATGGCCGAGCAGGCGATTGAACAGGCTGATTTGTCTGAATCGGAAATCTTTTTAGAAGAAGACTATGGAAAACAGTCTCTGGCGAAATGGGTGAAAAACAAATTTGGTTTTGATATCAACCTCAGTGATATTCAAGACCACAGCGACGAAGAGCTTGTTGCCATCATCCATGATATGGCACTCGAAATGTATACGCTCAAGGAAGCAGAGTATCCGGTGATCGCCAGCATCTATCATTTCACAACCGGAAATGATGGACGGTTGGATCGAGAGAATTTGATTCGCTGGGCGAATGAGCGTTTTGATGCAGAGATTGCCAACGATAGTTTCCGTAGTATGCAGAGGGAAGAAATTCGTGAAATGCTACTGGATCTCAGCCTGGCAAGCCAAAAACGATCCAACAACCACCGTAACTGGGTCACCGATATCGTGACACAACACTACGATGGCCAGTCGGAGAACAACCGGCTTGACCGCATAACAAGTGGAGCGGAGATTGCCGCTATTTCTTTATGGTTACGCGAACATGTAAATTTTGAAATTTCGGTTGAGGATCTCGGTCAATACAATCGTAAGCAGTTAGCTCGAGTTTTATCATCTTCGGTAGAAGACAAGCATCACCAGGAAATGCGCCGGATGGAACGGTCGCTTTTATTGCAAATTGTCGACATGGCCTGGAAAGATCATTTGCTGACCATGGACCGCCTGCGTAGTTCGGTAGGTCTCCAGGGATATGCTCAAAAGGATCCCAAAGTTGAATACAAACGCGAAGGGATGAAACTGTACGATGACATGTGGTTTTCCCTTGGTGAACAGGTTACCGATTTGATCTTCCGTATCGAACAACTCAATGCGGACTTTGTCGGTTCAACCTGGGTGGAATCATCGGCCTCTCATGATCAGGCCCAGTCTTCATCTGACATGGCACGACAGCAAGGTCAACCTGAAAGCACTCCGGGGCAGGATGACAAGACTCATACCATCCGCAATATCGGCCCGAAGGTGGGGCGCAATGACCCTTGTCCTTGTGGGAGCGGTAAAAAATACAAGAAATGTTGCCTCGGGAAATAGAGGGACCCACCCATGCCGTGGCTTCGCAACCTGGTTTATTTGCTTGTCCTTTTGATCGCAGCACCCAAGCTCATCTATTCAGCGATCCGCCGCGGAAAATACCGGCAGGGATTTACGGCAAAATTTTTGGGGCTTGTCCCCCGGTTATCCCGTTCTGCAAACGAACGCTGCGTCTGGTTTCATGCGGTGAGTGTAGGCGAGGTCAATATGCTGCAGCCTCTTTTGCAGGAACTCGAACAACGTGAACCGCACTGCCAGTGTGTAATCAGTACCACGACACTCACAGGTTTTCAACTTGCTCGAAAAAAGTATGCGCCGCGCACGGTTTTCTACTGCCCATTAGACTTCTCCTGGGCAGTAAAAACCGCGATCAAGCGAATCCAACCCGATCTGCTGGTGTTAGTTGAATTAGAATTGTGGCCCAATCTCATTCACTATGGCTCCAGACAATCCAAAGTCATTGTGATCAATGGTCGTCTCAGTGAGAAAAGCACACGCGGCTATCGGCGATTAGGGTGGATTTTAAAACAGACCATCCGCCAACTTGAACAAATCAGCGTTCAAAATCAGGAATACTATGATCGCTTTGTTCAAATTGGAGCCACTCCGCAACAACTGACCATTACCGGTTCCATTAAATTTGATGGCGCTCAATCCGATCGACAAAACGAAGCGACTCAAAAACTGGTAACGCTGGCCGGAATACAGGAATCTGACAAAATCATTCTGGCTGGTTCGACTCAGGTCGAAGAAGAAGAAGTCAGCCTCGAGGTTTTCCAGAGGCTTCACCGTACCTACCCTCAACTAAAGCTAATCATCGTTCCGCGACATCCCGAACGATTTGAGGAGGTGGCTCAACGTATCGAAAAAAGCGGTTTTCATTTTTCCAGGCGAAGTGAGATGGATCAACCACTACCCTCGACCATGAAGATCATTCTTGTGGATGCGATCGGCGAGCTGGGCGCCTGGTGGGGTACAGCCCACATCGCCCTTGTGGGCGGAAGTCTGGGGAAAAGGGGAGGTCAAAACATGATCGAGCCGGCTGGCTACGGCGTCCCGATCAGTTTCGGACCCAATACGCGTAATTTTCGGGATATTGTCGAAATGCTAATCCAACAGGATGCGGCGCGCGTGATTCATAACCAGCATGAATTCCAGCAGTTTGTCGTGGACTGTCTGGAAAAACCCGAATTCGCCCGAGGCCTGGGGGAACGTGCAAAACAGTTGGTCCAAAAACAACAGGGAGCAACCCGCCGAACCGCGGACATTCTGGTTACTCTACTGCCACATTAAACCACGGCTTCCGCTCTCGGTGGTTGTCGATTAGTGAAAACTGGAACTATAATCACTAGTCTAGTAAACACATGCAACACACGCTAAAGGAATCTGATACGTGGCATCTGGAAAATATCTGTTCACAAGTGAATCCGTCAGTATGGGACACCCCGATAAGCTGGCAGATCAAATCTCCGATGGAGTGCTTGATGCACTAATCGCTCAGGATCCCTACAGTCGCGTTGCATGTGAAACCATGGTCACCACCGGCATGGCGATCATTGCCGGAGAAATCACCTCCCGCGCAGCCGTAAATTACTCGGAAGTTGTACGGGATGTTATTCGCGAAGTCGGTTATACCGATGACCAGATGGGGATCGGAGCTGATACGTGTACTGTCAATACGTACATTGATAGTCAAAGTCCTGACATTGCCCAGGGTGTGGATGAAAATACTGCGGCTGGTAAAGAAATTGGCGCTGGTGACCAGGGATTGATGTTTGGTTTTGCTTGCCGTGACACCGAACACGAACTCATGCCCTTACCTATTGCCTTATCCCATCAAATACTGGAACGCTTAAATAAAGCACGTTTTTCCAATGAAGTGCCCTGGTTGCGACCCGACAGCAAAAGTCAGGTAACCGTTGAATACGACGGTTTGACTCCGGTGGGCATCGATACCGTTGTGGTAAGTACCCAACACGATCCCAGCGTCGCGAATGATGAAATTCATGACTTTGTAATTAATCAAATCGTGAACCCACTTTTACCCTCTGGAATGACCGATGGAAACGTCACCTATCACATCAATCCCACCGGGCGTTTTGTAACCGGAGGCCCTCACGGGGATTGCGGACTCACAGGACGGAAAATTATTGTGGATACGTATGGCGGATGGGGAAGGCACGGTGGCGGAGCGTTTAGTGGTAAAGACCCTACGAAGGTGGATCGAAGCGCCGCCTACATGGCGCGACACGTCGCCAAGAACATTGTCGCTGCAGATCTGGCTGAACGTTGTGAAGTCCAGCTGGCCTATGCGATTGGGATTACGGATCCGGTCAGCGTCCATGTGGATACGCAGGGAACCGGCCAAGTGGATGATCATAAAATCTGTCAGGTTGTGAGGGAGTTCTTCCCGTTAGCCCCTGGAGGAATTATTGACTACCTCGATTTGAGAAAACCAATTTATCGTAAGACAGCGGCAGGCGGACATTTTGGACGCAGTGAATTTAGTTGGGAATTCACCGATCGCGCTGACGAATTAAAAGCTCAGTTTTAAACGGCTCACTCTTTTTCAATCGACAGCTTCTCTTGACGCGTCAAGTGGCACTGCACTACGCTCTACAGCCAATCAGCGAGCCGTTTCTCGAGATAGGTAGACGATGTCAGCGATTTCCCCTAACCCGGACTTATCCAACCCCAGTAAGTTAATTGGACTGTTTCAGCAGGGGGGGATGTTTCCAGCCGCATGCCTGGCGATCATCGTGGAAGCGATGCTGATTGTGCGCGCACCGATCGTTCCCATTCATCTCTCAATCTCGATCATTCTTGCAATCATGGTCGGGATGATGTGTTTGAACAGCCTCATCCATCTAAGCACTTTTCACCTTTGGAATCCTCGGGCACATTGGTTCAGCAGGTTCGTTTGGATTATGCCCAGTCTGATCACGCTGGAAACCATGATTTTGATAACGCAACATGCCGCCAACGATCAGATTGTCGGTCTGGTCTGGCTTGTCCTGTTTGCTTTTGAAATCAGTTGGTGGGTGATTCCCATGCGTAAGCACCAGATCCAAACCGACGGACAACCCGCTCGCCAAACGATAGGTATGGTCGGGCAACCTGCACATGAAAACCAACAGAGCACGGTTTCCATCGCTGAACAACCGACGGGTGTCATCGGAGAAGACGGTGAGGATCCCGACATGGAGGAAATGGGGAGTCTGGATCAGCAGGCCAGACAGTCATGGACACGTTATGCCGATGAAACAGGAGAGTCGATCGCCGCTCTGCAACGCATCCTTTTTGAACCCGGACAACGACATCAAACTCTGCACTTCTCCTTTGTCCCCAGCCTCCCTGTTATTCCCTCGATCAACACGACGATTATGGAGGGACCCCCGGCAACCATCCAGATCGGGGAAGCTCAGACATTTGGAGCTCGTCTGGAACTAAAACTAAGCCAGGCCTATGATGAGCCGGTGGAATTGGTCCTTCAAATTGAAGTCATCGCACAGCGACCGGTCGCCGCATAACTCAATTTGAACTAAGATAGATTCACGTACGGATCACAAATCTTCGAGAAAATCATGGCAAGATGGCCCCGAAAAATATGGACGTCTCTGTTCACCTATAGCCTGATATTTGTGCTTTTCCCGCTTTTAGCCTATTGCGCTTTTCGCTGGGTCCGTGGTGAGCTCTAGGACGGGAACATGCAGCATTCGATTCAACCTATATTCGACTCTCTTAAACTTGCTGGACAACATCATGTATTGCAGTTTGTCGATCAGCTTGATCCAGACCAGCAACAATGGCTGTTACAGCAAATCAGTGAAGTCGATTTTCAACTCGTACAACAACTATTCAGTCAACAGGCACCTTCGGCAGGTTCCGAAGTTGACCCGACTACATTCCAGCCTCCGGTCGCTTTGCGACTGAACGATCCGACGACGGTAACAGGATTCACTCGTGAACAGGCCATCGACGCTGGTGAGCAGGCAATCCGCAGCGGAGAAGTCGCTGCCCTGATTGTTGCCGGTGGGCAGGGAACCCGCCTCGGCTTCGATCAGCCCAAAGGGATGTTTCCCATCGGACCGATCTCTCATCGTACGCTGTTTCAATTTGTCGCTGACAAAATTCGGAACCTACAGCGATATTATGGATCCCGTGTACCTCTGCTGGTGATGACAAGTCCGTCCGTACATGAAGATACCGTCCACTATTTTCGTGAACATGATAATTTCGGTATCACGGACTCACTACACTTCTTTTGCCAGAACACCATGCCGTCGGTGGATGCACAAACCGGTAAGGTGCTACTTGAGACAACCGGCAAACTTAGCCTAAGTCCCAATGGGCATGGGGGTATGCTGGACGCATTGAACCGTTCCGGCCTGCTGGATCGATGCCTCGGGGATGGAATTGAAAGTTTCTTTTTTGGCCAAATTGATAACCCTTTGTCGCCTACATGCTGTCCCGAACTTCTGGGGTTTCATAAGCTGACCGCAGCAAACGTCTCATTACAAACGATTGCCAAGGAATCGGCGGAAGATCAAACTGGCAATATTATCCAAATCGCGGGCCAAACCCAAATAATCGAATACAGTGAAATACCGTCCGACATCGCTCAGCAAACGAGCTCCGATGGAACACTGCGATTCTGGGCGGCCAATATCGCCGTGCATATTTTTCAGGCTGATTTCCTGCGACAAATGGCTGCCGATCCTGACGTATTACCCTTTCATAAAGCTTATAAAACGGTCCCCCATTTGGACGCACTCGGTAATCAGGTGCAGCCTGCCGCACCAAATGCCATGAAATTCGAAAAGTTTATTTTTGACCTGCTCCCACACTCCAATCAAACAACCGTGATCGAAGCAAATCGAAGCCACGTTTTTGCACCCGTAAAAAACCACGAAAAGGCCGGCTACCATACGGCAGCGACAAGTAAGCAGACTATTTCAGATCTTCACCGCCGTTGGTTGCAACAAGCCGGCGTTCAGGTGGCAGATGATGTTTTAATTGAAATTGATCCCTCCTGGGCTCTAAATCCGCAGGAAGTCGCTCAACATGCAGAGCTTCCAAAGGCAGTGACGGCGGATACATTTTTTACCTCTTCATAAAGGGTTTTTGGAATGTATGCAGTCATCATGGCAGGGGGTTCCGGTACCCGTTTCTGGCCGGTAAGTCGGCAACCATGCCCTAAACAACTTTTACAAATCGGCGGGACTCAAACATTGTTGCAAGCAGCGACCGCGCGCTTGGAAAACCTTGTTCCCCCTGCCGATACCCTGATTATCACTCATCAAAATCTTGTTGAAACGGTACGCCAGCTTTTACCGGACTATCCCCAACCGTCCATTTTGGGTGAGCCCTGCAGGCGCAATACGGCTCCCTGTATTGCCCTCGCCGCAGCGCTGTTATTACAGCGTGATGCAGAGGCAACCATGCTCGTCATGCCCGCCGACCACCTGATCGATTCCAGGGATACATTTCAACTTGCCGTGCAGCAGGCCGAACAATGGGTTCAGCAGGATGCCGATCGGCTCGTTACATTTGGTATTAAGCCATCCTACCCTGCCGAATCGTTTGGATATATTCAAAGCGGAAATACAATAAACCAACCATCTGAATCACCAATACTTCAAGCAGCGGGATTTGAAGTCAAACAGTTCTGCGAGAAACCCCCTCCTGAGGTGGCCGCCGCTTATTTGGACCAAGGAGGGTATTTTTGGAATTCGGGAATCTTCCTGTGGCAGGCACAGACCATTTTGGCAGCAATAGAACACCGGAATCCGAATTTAGTTCAACGTGTCATGAGAATTGCCGAAGCCTACAGTCACGAAACCTTTGAAGATGTGTGGGCTACGGAATATGAATCAATCAAAGGTCAATCCATCGACTATGCCGTTATGGAAGATTACAACAAGGTCGTTGTCATGGAAGCTCCGTTTCAATGGAATGACGTGGGGAGTTGGCAAGCCCTTGAAAAGGTCTATCCCCAGGACGAAAATAATAACACGATCATTGGAAAACACATTTCGATACAGTCCGGGAATAATATAATATGGACATCGGATGACCATTTGGTTGCCACGGTGGGAATGAGAAATTGTATTATTGTCCACACTACGGACGCCACATTAGTGGCCAACAAAGACGACGAAGAAGCCGTGCGGAATGTTGTTGCCTTAATTCAGAGTCAGGGTTGGGACCACTTGCTGTAAATCGCTGAAAGTAAAATGACTGAAATTTCTGTAATACGACTCACGCTGCTCTTCTGGATATCCTGCCTGTTATCTGGCAGTTTGTATGCGGATCCACTGACGGATGAATCGGTACCACTGAACGAGAAGCCATCGGCGTGGAAACTCAATTTCAAAACCAAAACGATTGGTGGAAAACAATTCTGGACAGATATCCGCATGCAAAGTGGATGGCGGATCCAACAAAATATTTATACGAAACACTTCCGTGTATTGGATTCAAAGAACTACCGCCATGCCTGGGGTACAAGAAAACAATGTGATGCAACATTTGAACGGTTTTTGGCGGCCGGTGAAATTCAGCCGTTTCGAAAACGCGTCATCATTCTCTTGCACGGACTTGCCCGTACACGGAGTTCTATGGACCGGATGCAAAAGCATCTTCAGGGTCAAATCGTAGCAACCGTATTAAACATGACTTATGCCAGCACCCGGGATTCACTGGAGCAACATGCAACGGCCCTGCATTCTGTGTTAAAACACATTCCCAAAACCTGTGAAATTTCCTTCGTCTGCCACAGTTTAGGTAATATCGTCGTTCGTCGATTCCTGCATATGCAGCAGGATCCGCGCATCACACGAATCGTGATGCTCGCTCCACCCAATCAGGGGACGGCTTTAGGAACCCTGTTTCAGGATAACGACGTATTTGAAACGGTGTGGGGGACTTCCGGCAAACAAATGACGACCGCATTCACTGAAGTACAGCGCATGCTGGCTATCCCCACATGCGAGTTCGCCATTATTTCCGGAACGATGGAAAACCATCTAATTCAAAACCGACTGCTGCAAGGTGAAAATGATCTGGTCCTTACCGTCAAAGAAACCCTTTTGTCCGGCGCCGCGGATTTCCGAACGCTGAACTCCACACATACACGCATCA
The DNA here is from genome assembly GCA_036150515.1 of Planctomycetota bacterium. Lineage (GTDB taxonomy): Bacteria > Planctomycetota > Planctomycetia > Pirellulales > Pirellulaceae > UBA721. Next base: position 20,335 of record JAYZPA010000140.1, on the reverse strand, counting down.
TGATTCAACCCAAGACACTCCAGTGGACAACACGATTCCTGCAACGCGGGTATTTTGAAACCCCCCAGACCACCGTATCCATCAAGTAGAATCGGCATCCACATGAGTAAGATTCCAACTACCGGCCGCCTCGCCGGGATCGATTTTGGCACCGTTCGCATCGGCATTTCGATCACCGATCCCAACCGCACCATCGCCAGTCCTTTGGAAAACTACTCGCGTGGAGATCCGTCCTCAGATCAGCGGCGATTCCAACGTTTAATCGAAGAAGAAGGTGTCGTTGGGTTCGTGGTAGGTCTGCCAATCAATACCGATGGCCGGGAAACTCCGAAAAGCCGCGAAGCACGTGCATTTGGAGACTGGATTGCTTCGGTGACCAGCCTGCCGGTGGTCTATCATGACGAACGTTTCTCCACATCGATCGCCCATGAAATCATGATCGCATCCAACGTCAAAGCCAGTAAACGAAAAAAACACCTGGACATGATCGCTGCGCAACAAATTCTACAGTCTTATATTGAACAGTAAGAGGAAACGATCCCATCGACGATTGTGGTTTATTCCGTATCCTCAGGCGTTTCGCCCGACGGATTGGCATCCGGCGTTTTCATCTCTTCGATCACCGGCACAATGACTGAAGCGGGCAGCGCGTAAGAAGAGACCCGCGATGCCCGGGCAATATTGATCCCGATCGTCTTCCCGGTGGTATCCACAATGGGACCACCACACTGTTCTGGCTGCAGAATCGTGTCATGTTGCAGAACGGACTCAAAACCACTTCGCCGTTTACTTAACGCACCACCTAAATTCTGCTGCTCGACAGCCCGGGTCCCGGCAATATCGGATTCCCGCCCCAGTACCGGTTCGATGGTTAATTCTTCGTCTCCTCGAATCACCAGCAGATTGATTTTCTCACCAGGCAAATGTTGACGCACCGTTTTGATTAAATGATCCCGATCCTTAATCTCAACTTCGTTAACCTGACGAATGATATCACCTCGTTGCAAGCCGGCTTCCTGGGCCGCCGTGTTTGGAAATACACGTTCAACATACGGTCCGTTGGCTGATTCACCAAGTAGCACTCCCAAAAGTCCACCTTTGATGGCTCGGGGAGCAACACTCACAACACCAAATGCTATTGGTTCGTCCGCCAGACCAGGCGTCACCAACCAACTTCCAATGGCAGGTACGTCTGTATTCCATTGAACTGCTTTGAGTTTCTTGGTGGTAATTTTGAGCATCACCAGATCGAGTTTTGGGCGGTGCGAGACAAGTTCTGCAGAAACAATTTTTCCATTGGAAAGATGGCAATCCAGCGGAAAATCGACTTTTTCATCCAGAATCTGACTGGCCTTGGTGAGCACATATCCATCGGTACTCACGATGGTTCCAAATGCCAGTGCTTTACGTCCATCATAGATTTCAACAGAACATCGACCCGCTTTCTTAACGACGGGGATAAATGCATTCCGTACGGCACTATAATTTCTCTCATGAACCCCGGCCGGGCGAAAACTCGCGATATAACTGGACCAACTCGTGTAATCCACGATCACTGGTTTGGTTTTCCAGAACGGGAAACGACTGTCTTCCGGTTTGGATTCAGGCGATTCAGGCGGCAGATTTCCACCAGCCCGTCCAATCCTGAGCGTTAATTCCATCTCCTGTCCATCACGTTCAATCGTTACTTTTATTCTTTCACCCGGTCGATGAATGCCAACCGAGGCGACCAGGGAGTCAAAGTTACGAATCACACTGTCACCAAACTTCGTAATTACATCTTTGACTTGGATTCCCGCTCGATCCGCTGGCCCCCCTTTAACGATTTCTTCCACAATCGCTTGTTCGGAATCTGAACTACCGCGCACGCCAATATAGGGAGATCCGGGTAATTGACCCCAATCTTCCTCTGCCACCATCCGATCCCATCCGGCATGATATGCCGATATGGGTACATGGACGTTATGAATCAATTCCTGACCAATGCGACTGTGAATACCAACCACTTTGCCGTCCATACTAAACAACGGCCCCCCCGAATCACCTCCAATGAGCGTACAATCGGTGGTCACCACATCGTCAAATCGATGAATCACCCGACCAAATCTTACCACGGGCTTACGATCAGCCTGGTATCCTCCCGGGTGACCCAGAGCAAGAACCCACTGCCCTAATTTAGCAGTTTCCGCATCTCCCATTTCAGCATAAGGCCAATCGAGCGATTCCCAGTCATCGGATATGATTTTCATCAATCCTGCATCAAGAGCCCGGTTCAATCCCAGCGTACGGGCGGGTAAGATGCTTCCATCGGTGAGGAGTACGCGTGCGGTCCGTCCCGATCTACCAGACACATGGGCGGCCGTTAATATATATCCGTCACGACTAATGAGAACACCACTGCCCTGCGCCGCTCCAACCTGAATACCAACCGTTGTCTTTAATACCGTGTCGGCCAATGCCTTGACATGCGTCTGCATCGACTCCAGTTGATCCAGATTCGTAGGTGCCTGTCCCTTAAAAAGGGGGCGTAAGGACTCTTCAACCTCCATTCCAACAGGCTTTTGTTCACCGTCGCCGGTTGACTCCTGCGATGAAGCAACAAGCGGAACAGATAAAACCCATACGAAAAGAAAAGTGAGTCTGATGATACCGGATCGGCAAAATGGATCTGATGAGGAATGTCCAGGGTGTGTAAAACTCATGTATAAATGCTCAATAACGAATGAAAAGACCGAATATCCTTGCTCTTGATTTGATAAAAACCCATGGGTGGGTTCCCATCACTAATGCGATCCTTCTGCATCAGCTGCTATCATTTACTATTATGACTTGTGATTGCAAACAATGCAGGCCACCTAAGCAAGTTTTTCCATGGGAACTTGTAAAACTACGCTGATTATTCAGACTATTCCAATCGCTAGAATGCTATTTTGAAGTCTCGATGACCGTTACAACGATCCTGAATCTCACCAAAGAACATCCTCATGACTAAGCGACTTATCGTTGGCTGCGGTTACCTAGGTAAACGCGTTGCCGAAAAATGGAAACATCTGGGACATGAGGTGCATGTTCTAACCCGCAGTGAAAAAACGGCTGACCGTTTCCGGCAACGTGGGTGGATTCCTCATATCGGTGATGTGACCAATCGGGACTCACTCATGGAACTTCCCCGGGTTACCGAAGTCCTCTACGCCGTTGGGCATGACAAAAATTCGTCTTCATCTCCGATGGATGTCTATTGTCATGGAGTTAAAAATGTTGTCGAACAACTACCACAAACCCCCATGCGGTTTATCCACATCAGCTCTACCGGGGTTTACGGACAAGCTGATGGTAGTTCAGTCAACGAAACCACCATTGCCGAACCCCGGAGACCAGGTGGCATTGCCATGCTGGCAGCCGAACAGGTGGTTTGCAAAAGTCATCTGGCAAATCACGCCGTTAGCCTCCGACTAGGGGGTATTTATGGCTCCGAACGAATACCCTATTTGGAACAAATCAAAGCAGGCCAACCTCTCTCCGTGCCCGCCGACGGTCTATTGAATCTGGTGCATGTTGAAGACGCAGCGAATATTATCGAACGGATGTGCCTGCAAAAACCACAACACCCGCTTTATCTTGTGACGGACGGGATCCCCGTCTCCCGGAAACAATATCTCAACAAAATCGCATCCCTTTTACAGGCACCCCCAGTGACTTTTACTACCGCCACAACGGAACATCCCAGCAGCCAGCGCGCCGTCGGATCCAAACGAATCGATCCTGATCGGTTACATAGTGAGTTTCATTATTCATGGAAGTATCCAAGTTATCGGGAAGGCCTCGCCGCCATTCTGGGTGCTGAACCCGTAAGTTGAAATCAAAATACCTTGAATCATCGTTCCGTGCAAATTAGAATCTCCGTAGTCCCAAGACGCCATGACTTTTAAGTGACACAAATCGACCATGCTGGAACGAAAACCTATATTCCCGAACGTCATCGAATTGAATTATCAATTTGGATCGATGTTCGGATGCAATGTGTACCTAATCTACGATCAAAACGACTGGGTACTGATCGATATTGGTTACGAAGAAGTGGTTGATGACGTCGTCAATCTGATTCGTGATCTCGATTTTCCGTTTTCAAATTGCCGAACCCTGATTGCAACTCATGCCGACGTGGATCACATTCAGGGTTTAGCCAAGTTGAAACAGATTTTGAAAACAACCGTCTCCGCACATCCTCTCGCTGCAACTCCGTTGCAGGAAGCCGATAAACTAAAGACTTTTGCACAAATTGAACCTCAGGGCATCGATCTCTCTTTGCCACCCGTTCAAGTTGAAAATCTCATCGATGAAGGAGATAAGATCCGAATTGGAAATCTGGAGTTGGAGGTTTGGCTTACGCCGGGACATACCGATGGTCAGTTAAGTTTTCGAATGGGTGACTTGCTCTTTAGTGGTGACAACATCTATCGAGATGGCTGCGTAGGAGCTATCGATGCACATCATGGCAGTGATCTGGACGCTTTTATTAAGTCCCTCCGGCGTATCAGGGCCAGTGATGTACAATGGCTACTGCCAAGCCATGGACCCATTTTCCGCAAAGATGAAGACCTGCTGGACAAAACTATTTTGAGATTGGAAAGCTATCGACATATGGCAGACTTCGGAACGTGTGCCGTGGATTGGCCATTGATGGATGAATGGGAACGTGAAATTGCCGAAGGCAAATTACCCCACTGATAATACGTTGGATGAAACACTTTGAGAGGATTCCCATGTCGACGGATTTGGTTTGTATGCTTCAGGAATTAGTACGTATTCCCAGTGTGAATCCGATGGGGAGAGATGTTCAGGGGGATATCTACTTCGAAGGTAAAATGAATGACTGGCTGGACAGCTGGTTTAACAAATTGGGCGTGGAATACCGTCGGCAAACACTCGAACCAGGCCGGGATAACATCATCGCTATTTTTCCCGGTACGATTGCGCCTCAGGAGGGCGGTAAACTGCTGATGCTTGAAGCCCATCAGGATACCGTACCTGTCGATGGAATGACCATCGATCCATTTGATCCGATGATTAAAGATGGTCGCATGTTTGGGAGGGGCAGTTGTGATATTAAAGGAGGTATGGCCTGTATGCTGACCGCCTTTGAACGAATCGTTCAAGAACAGCCGGATCCGAGACCTACGGTCGTCATGGCCTGCTCTGTGAATGAAGAATATGGGATGTCCGGTGCCGATATCATGCCTTTATTGTGGGAAGATGGCGACCAGTTTTGGTTTTCTAAGCCGGACGGAGTGATCGTCGCAGAACCCACCATGCTCGACATTGTTGTGGCTCATAAAGGGGTTACTCGATTCCTGATCGAAGTTGCCGGCAAAGCATGCCATAGCTCACAACCCCAGTTAGGCAATAATGCTATCTACCGAATGTCACACATTGTCCGGGTTCTGGAACATTACGCACAACATGTTGTCGGCACCCTTAATGAACACCCCTTGGTTTCTAATCCCACACTGAATGTCGGAATGATCGGAGGCGGCATCAGTATCAATACCGTGCCCGACCAATGCTCGATCGAAGTCGGACGGCGTGTTTCCCCCTCGGAATGCCCTGACGAAGCATTCGCCCATATCCTGAATTATGTTCGACAGGAATTAGCCGAGGAGGACTGGGTCAGTGAAATCACGTTTCATGAACCCACCATCTCCAAAAGCGGACTGAATGACAAAATCAATGGCGAATTCGCAGCATACCTGCAGCAGGTCGTTCAAAAAGCCGGGCATAGCGGTCAACGTATTGGGGTCCCCTATGGAACCGATGGACAGGCCTTCTGCCGTGCGGAGGTCCCGACGGTCGTGTTTGGCCCCGGATCAATCGACCAGGCTCATACAAAAGATGAGTGGATCGAGCTCGAGCAACTCGAAGCCGCATCCGAACTGTACTATCAAATGATCGTGCAGTTCGGCGCCTGAAAAATCAACTCGACCTAGATCTAGAATACGTCCAGTCGAAAATGATGACCCCAGTGATAACGGCGCTGCTGCGGATAAAAGTTGTGCCACTGGGTGTTATATACCGGAACACGCATCTCTTGCGGATATCGATGATACATGCTCTCGTAGCTGCGGTAGTATTCCTGACCCCAGTAATTCTGCGGATAATATACGTAGGGATAATGGTAAAACCGATTCCAATTGTATGTGCTATACGCACTACCCCAACGCTCACCATAGGCCCGCTCCTGAGCATCCACGCTACTCTGGATTCCCAAGCCAATAAAAGCTGTGCAGGCAGTAATCATCAGTACTCTTTTGAACCCGAGCTTTAACATCCGTCGTTCCTCTCAAATGCACAACCATTTTTGATTGAAAAAGTGGATTATCTCAAAAGACTCGTGCAACATTGCATTGCGTACATATCCACCCCCTACAGCACTATTCTTCGGCACGCGTCATGATCGGAATTGAAGGAATATTCGGTAGAATCCGAAAAGGTGAACCCATTCATACAGCTTACAACCGGATCGGATAGTGCGAACGGCCAGGAAACCATTTGAAACTGATAAAAAAACCTATTTGATCCCTATTGTAAGAAGGTGAAAATTGATTCAGAATGAGCCTGTTAGAGCTCGTGTCTACTTACGCTCTGGAACACCACTCGCGTGAGATAGGCAGAGTATTTTTTTGGGAGATACTTTGTGATTTTTTTCACAAGGTATTCTTTTTCGCTTATGATAATCCTCAAATTGGCATTGGATAAACGCGCTTGAGCGTTCCTTCAGGTGTTAGTGAGAATGGTCCATTGCAACATCACGAAACCAGAGCTGGCCTAGATTTACCCATTCTTGGCGCACCTTCACCGACAATTAGCCAGTGCTCACAGGTTACCCGAGTTGGCCTGTTGGGTGACGATTACATCGGAATGAAGCCCTCGTTATTAGTTGACGTTGGTCAACGTGTGAAGCAGGGAGAAATCGTCTTTTCCGACAAAAAACTACCGGAAGTCCTCTATACGGCACCGGGCAGTGGAACGGTCATTGAAATCAACCGTGGTAAGAAACGACGATTTGAATCTCTAGTCATCGAGTTAGAGGGTCAGGAGCAGGTCGAGTTTCAGGGACTAGGTCACCATCTCTCGGACCTTAGCCGTGACTACGTTACCGATATATTATTACAATCGGGATTATGGACGAGCCTCCGCACTCGACCCTACAGCACGATCGCCGATCCAAAAGTGACGGCATCCTCCATCTTTGTTACCGCCGTTGACACGAATCCTTTAGCGATCAATCCTGAGATTGCCGTTGCCCAAAAGAGCGAGTCATTTATAGCGGGGCTACGCGCATTAACACAGCTTGCTCCCACCATTCATGTCTGCACCGGTCCGACGGTCGACATACCGGGCGAGCAGGTTGAAGGCGTCCAGTTTCATTGTTTCAGCGGACCTCACCCGGCTGGATTGCCTGGCACGCATATTCACCGGATTGATCCGGTGGGCCCTAACCATTTGGTATGGCACATCAATTATCAGGATGTAAGCGCGATTGGCACTTTAGTCACCGAGGGACGACTGGATGTCGAGCGATTCATATCACTTGGCGGTCCGGTGGTAACAAAACCCCGATTATTACGAACACGATTAGGAGCCCGTCTTACGGAACTTGTCTCCGGTGAAACCGAAGGGCAGGATAACCGCATTATATCCGGCAGTGTCCTTTCGGGACGCACGTCGGTGGAGCCGGTGGATTATCTGGGGCGATTTCATAACCAGATATCCGTCATCGCTGAAAACACAACTCGTGAGTTTCTCGGTTGGCAAAAACCGGGATTCAATACATTTAGTGTGACACGTGGCTTCGCTTCTGCCTTAACCCGTGCCCGGTCGTTTGCATTCACCACAACCAGTGGTGGGGAGCACCGAGCCATGGTTCCCATCGGTACCTATGAGAAGGTCATGCCTTTGGATATCCTGCCGACTCAATTATTGCGTGCCTTAATCACGGGAGACACTGAGCAAGCTCAATTGTTGGGATGTCTGGAATTAGCGGAAGAAGATTTAGCCCTTTGCACATTTGTTTGCCCAGGAAAATATGAATATGGTTCTCTGCTACGGAAAAACCTAAGCCTCATTGAACGAGACGGATAAGGGCGTCTTCTCATCCCATCCTTTATTACAACAATTTTTACCAAACTAGACCCATCGGATTGCTGCCATGCGTTGGCTAAGACAATTTTTAGACAAGCAAACCCCTCGATTCCAGGAGGGCCGACTGCGGAAATTGTTCCCGTTATTTGACGCAGCGGATACCTTTCTGTTTACCGCAGGTAAGGTCACCGGTCAGCCAACCCACGTGCGGGATGGTTTGGATCTTAAACGTATGATGGGGCTCGTTGTTCTGGCCCTCACCCCCTGTGTCTTTATGGCTTGTTTCAACACGGGATATCAGGCCAACCTGGGTTTTGAACAGTATCGTAATGCCCACACGAATACAGCGCATACCAAGGTTGTCGTTGACCGTGTTGTACTGGCTGCTCACAAATTGACAGCACCTGAAACAACATCACTGCAGGATTCCGCCGCTGGGGAATCCGCGGTTCTGACAGCCGAAGAAGTCTTAGGCTGGCGATACGATTTGGTAGGGGAACCTAATTCAAGTTCTTTCACCAGTAATTTCATTCATGGTGCAACTTACTTTCTACCAATTTATCTGGTGTGTATGGCCGTCGGTGGTATCTGTGAAGCGGTTTTCGCCATGATCCGCGGTCACGAGATCAACGAGGGTTTCTTAGTTACAGGACTCTTATTCCCATTAACGCTTCCAGCATCCATTCCCTTATGGCAGGTGGCCGTCGGGATTGCGTTTGGAATCATCATCGGTAAAGAGGTGTTTGGAGGGACAGGCCGCAATTTCCTCAACCCTGCCCTGACGGCCCGTGCCTTTCTGTATTTTGCTTATCCCGCTCAGATATCGGGTGACCAGGTTTGGAATGCACTGGGCAGTACCGATGGAATTAGTGGTGCAACGATCCTGGGTGACATTGCCGGCTCAGCAAACCGTCTAGTCGGTCTGGACACTTTGCGTGATTTCGACTTTGCTGAGCATTTCATGGGTTTGACACAGGGTTCGATGGGAGAAACCTCCACGCTCTGTTGTCTTATCGGAGCCGTGATGCTGATTAGCCTGGGGATCGGTTCATGGCGAATTATGCTCTCCGTTCTGCTCGGCGGACTGGGAACCGCCTTTTTACTGGGTGCGATTGCCTCCGATGACAGTGCAGCGATGTTTGCGTTGAATCCGGTTCAGCATCTGGTCATCGGCGGTTTCGCATTTGGGCTGGTATTCATGGCAACCGATCCGGTTTCTGCGGCCATGACGAATACCGGAAAATATTACTACGGCGCTCTGATTGGAATCGTTGCTATTTTGATCAGAGTGATTAATCCGGCTTACCCGGAAGGAATCATGCTCGCAATTCTATTTGGCAACGTATTTGCACCGTTGATTGATTATTTTGTTGTACAGCGAAACATTCATCGCCGTAAAAAACGATGGGCGACCCACCAACCGCTGGAGGAAAATTAATCATGCAGCAGGATTCCATCAAAAACACGTTACTCGTTACAGGCCTGCTTTGCATTGTCTGTTCCGTATTGGTATCCGGAACGGCTGTCGGATTAAGAGAAAAACAGCAGACCAATATCGAATTGGATCAAAAGAAAAAAATTCTGGAAGTCTGCGGGATCGATTTTGAATCCAGTTCGATCGATTCGGTTTTTCAGCAGAATATTCAGACGCGTCTGGTGAACTTGCAAACCGGAGAATACGTCGAATCGACCGAAATCGGTGGATTAAACCTACAACAATACGATTTGAAAAAAGTGCTTGTGTCGGACGGATCCGATCTGACAGATGACCCGGCTGGCCTGGGCGGACGACGGGAGAACTATGCGAAGGTCTTCCTCTATCCCAGTCAGGATCAAATCATTCTGCCAATTCGAGGTCGTGGTTTGTGGTCCACATTATGGGGATACATCGTACTTTCAAGAGATGCGAACACGACTCATGGAATCACGTTCTACCAACACGGGGAAACCCCCGGTCTGGGAGGTGAAGTTGACAACCCTCTCTGGAAAGCTCAATGGCGCGGCAAACAAGCGATCCAGGATGGAGAAATCGTACTGCAGGTGATGCGGTACGGAAAGGCAACTGATCCTTCGCGACAAATCGACGGTTTGGCAGGTGCAACCATTACCACCGCAGGTGTTGATCGTTTAGTTCGATTTTGGCTGGGAGATCAGGGATTCGGACTTTACTTGGCACGACCGGATAAATTTACTGCAGAACCCACCATACAATAACCCGTTTTTTATATTTGTCATAACCGCTATGCGGTTCAACCAAGGACAACATCATGGCTGACAACCAAGCCAAAGACGTTTTATTTGACCCCGTCTTCAAAAACAATCCCATTGGGCTGCAGATTCTGGGGATTTGTTCTGCATTAGCAATCACCATCAAACTCGACACCTCACTGACCATGTGTGTTGCCGTGATCTTTGTAGTTGCATTTTCCAACGCGGCCGTCAGTTTGATTCGCAATTATATTCCCGCGAATATACGTATCATCGTTCAGATGACCATTATTGCTTCGCTGGTAATTATTGTGGACGAGTTTTTAAAGGCATATGCATACGAAACCAGCAAACAACTATCCGTCTTCGTGGGACTCATTATTACCAACTGTATTGTAATGGGCAGAGCAGAGGGATTCGCAATGAAGAACACACCCTGGATAAGTTTCTTAGATGGGATTGGCAACGGACTGGGATACAGCTTTATCCTCCTCACCGTCGGTTTCTTTCGGGAACTGTTGGGTAGTGGACGTTTGTTTGGAATGTCCGTACTACCCGAAGCTTATCCAGCCAATGGATTGATGTTACTATCCCCGAGTGCTTTTTTTCTCATCGGTATTATCATCTGGGTTATACGCACGTTTCGGCCTGAACAGATCGAGGAGGCCTAACCATGTCAGAACACCTTAGCATTATTATCAAAGCCATCTTTATTGAAAATCTGGCACTTTCCCTGTTTTTAGGAATGTGTACGTTTCTTGCCGTTTCAAACAACGTAAAAACTGCTATTGGACTGGGGGTTGCCGTGATCGTCATTCAGGCCATTACCGTCCCTGTTAATTATCTCATTTACAGCTTTTTACTCGCCCCCGGTGCTTTAGATTGGGCCGGGTATCCCGAATCCGACCTGGAATTCCTCGGATTAATCAGCTACATCGGGGTCATTGCTGCCATGGTGCAAATACTGGAAATGACGCTCGATCGGTACTTTCCAAAGTTGTACAACGCGCTCGGTATCTTTTTACCCCTAATCACCGTCAACTGCGCCATTCTGGGTGGTTCATTGTTAATGGTCGAACGTGATTTCAATTTCATCCAAAGTGTTGAATTTGGAATCGGTACCGGAGTCGGTTGGGCATTAGCGATTGCTGCACTGGCAGGCATCCGTGAAAAACTTAAATACGCCAATGTCCCCAAGGGATTAAGGGGATTGGGGATAACGTTCATTGTTGTCGGTTTAATGGCGATGGCCTTTATGTCCTTTGGTGGCATCCAGCTGTAATTACCAACCGTTTTTAAATAACCCTAGACCCTCAAACAAATAAAACAACGATGCAAGATACACAAACCATTTTTCTGGGTGTCTTTATGTTCACCGCCGTGGTAATGATCCTGGTCGTGATCATCCTGTTTGCAAAATCCAAATTGGTTGCTGCGGGACCTGTTCGGATTGTTATCAATCAGCAAAAGACTCTGGAAATACTGGCAGGGGGTAAATTACTCAACGCTCTGGCAGCTCACGATGTCTTTGTCTCCTCTGCCTGTGGTGGCGGAGGAACCTGTGCTCAATGCAAAGTCATCATCCACGAGGGTGGAGGAGATATTCTGCCGACCGAACGCGGGCATATCAACCGTCGCGAAGCACGCAACGGCCAGCGTTTAGCCTGTCAGGTTGCTGTAAAACAGGACATGAACATTGAAGTTCCTCCGGAAGTTTTTGAAACCCAAAAATGGGTCTGCCGGGTTCGGTCCAATCACAATGTAGCTACATTTATTAAAGAACTGGTACTCGAATTACCCGCCGGCGAGGAGGTTGGCTTTAAGCCGGGGGGATTCATTCAAATCGACTGTTTGCCTCATCGTGTTTCCTATCGGGATTTTGATATTGATCCCGAGTACCACGATGACTGGGATAAGTTTGATGTATGGCGCTACCAAAGTGTCGTTACAGAACCTGTAACCCGCGCCTATTCCATGGCAAATTATCCGGGCGAAACCGGGATTATCATGTTAAATGTACGAGTCGCATCCCCACACCCGAAAGCCCCTGAAGGAACACCTCCGGGGAAAATGTCCTCCTATCTTTTCAACCTGAAGCCTGGCGATCAAGTCACCATTTCCGGACCCTTTGGTGAATTCTTTATCAAAGATACGCAGTCGGAAATGGTCTATATTGGAGGAGGTGCGGGTATGGCACCGCTGAGGAGTCATATTTACGAACTATTCCAATCCCGTTCAACCTCACGTAAAGTTTCTTACTGGTATGGAGGACGTAGCCGGCGGGAATTGTTTTATGATGATGAATTTCGAGCATTGGAAGAACAACATCCCAATTTCAGTTTTCATTTAGCGTTGTCGGATGCCCTGCCTGAGGATGAGTGGACCGGACACGAAGGTTTTATACATCAGGTGTTGCTGGACGAGTATCTTCAATCACACCCCGCGCCGGAAGATATCGAATACTATGTCTGTGGTCCTCCGATGATGCTGCAAGCCGTTCGCTCCATGCTCGACGATCTCGGTGTTGAACCTGAAAATGTGGCCTTTGATGATTTCGGTGGTTAGACTCAAATTCAGGTAACCACGGCAGTCCCAGTGAACGAAAGGGGAGTAAACGATGAAACAAACATCCCCTTTTGTAAAACTGACTCTTGCATTGCTCGTATTTTGCACGCTGCTGTACGTCCTTCGATTGGTAACTGAAATTCCGGATGCCACCGTCTCCGAAACAAGTTCGAACGTTATTCATGGTCGTACCATGGGCACGACCTATACGGTTACCCTTGTAGATCTGGCCGATTCTCATCAACTCACCTCAATCGAACAGGCCATCGAACAGCGACTTCAGACCATTAATCAATTAATGTCGACATACATCACAAACTCAGAGATCTCAACCTTTAACCAATCGCAATCCACGTCCTGGATTCCGGTTTCCCGTGAATTTGCGGATCTCGTACAGGTCGCTCAGTCCATTAGCGAACGTACCAACGGAGCTTTGGATATTACCGTTGGTCCGGCAGTGAATCTCTGGAATTTCGGCCCGCAGCCAAAACCAGCCACTGCGGTGGCATTACCAACCCAGGATGAAATACAGGATGTTCTCGCACATATTGGATACCAGCATCTTCATGTCCGCGACGAACCCCCGGCTCTGCGAAAAGATGATCCGAAACTGGTTATCGATCTGTCGGCAATTGCCAAAGGTTATGCCGTGGATCAAATCGCCATCCTGCTCGAATCCCTCCCGTCCCCATTGGAATATATGGTTGAAATCGGTGGTGAAATCAAAACCAGCAGCCATGAAACAAATGGTCGCCGCTGGCGCATCGGCATTCAGGATCCGGAAAATCTAAATGGCATCCCAGCACATATTGTCAATCTGTCTAATCACGCCATTGCAACTTCCGGTGACTATATCAATTATTATGAAATTCAGGGCGTTCGGTATTCTCATACCATTAATCCACGCACCGCAAAACCTGTCACTCATGACCTCGCTTCCGCAGCCGTCGTCATGGACAGTTGTGCCTCTGCCGACGCATGGGCAACCGCGTTGTTAGTACTGGGGCCTCAAGCTGCCTATGATTTATCTAACGAACTTGGAATCGCCGTCATCCTTTTCACCCGATCCGATAGTCAACTCGTCTCCCAAATGACCCGACCGATGCAAAATCTCATCGCCTCAAAAGGAACCCCCGAATGATGTCTTTTGTTGAAATCGTTCTGATCGCGTGTGGTGTCTTTGCCGGTGTCATCCTGGCCATGGCCGTAGGCGTCATTTTTGGGAATCGACAAATCAAAGGTAGCTGTGGGGGATTAAACGGCTTGAAAGATCAGGATGGAAATCCCCTCTGTGATTCCTGCTCCACGCCCAGTGACGAGTGTCAGGAAATGATGAACGAACTCGCGGAAGAAAAAAGCAGCAAGTGAGCCTAATGCCCCCGCTTGCTGCTCACGACCTCGTCATGGTTCTGCTTTCCCCACACATCACAATCCCCTGATCCTTCATCCCAGACGACGACGCGCACAGACCATAACCTTCGCTTGGCTATAAACTACCACAATCACTGCCCCATGCCTGTCACCCGTTACGGATGGCAGGCGTCAGCCCCCTGTCATCTATCGCACTTCTGGTCGATAATTAATTCCATAACTGTTTTCTTTATTTGTTTCCGCCACCATAGGTAAATATGAGCACCACCGTAACGATGAGCGAGGTTGAATCTGTTCTGGGACACTTTAAAGACCCGGAAACCGGACGAGGTCTGGTTGAAATGGAGCAAATTACCAATTTGAGTCTGCAGGAAAACCATTTGAGTTTAACCCTGGGATTAACCACACATTCAGCGGCGATCTGGGACGATTTTCGCTCCGATTTTGAATCCCGCCTCAACGATGCCCTGTCAGGACTTGAACAACTGACCGTCAACCATGTCGTCCATGAACGACCGGCTGCAAAAGTAGGCGAGATTGGACTTACCGCCAAGTCAATTATTGCGGTCGGATCGGGTAAAGGGGGCGTGGGGAAAAGTACCATTTCAGCCAGTCTGGCTCTGGGCTTGCAAAAATCCGGCAGCCGCGTTGGCATCATGGATGCGGATGTTTATGGCCCCAGCATTCCCCAGTTGCTGGGAGTCAGCGGACGACCCGCGGTCGATGATAATCAAAAAATCACTCCTATTGACTGTAACGGCATGCCCGTCATGTCGATGGGGTTCATGATTCCTGAAGATGAAGCCGTTGTCTGGCGGGGACCCATGCTCCATGGTGCCATTACCCAGTTTCTACGTGACACCGCCTGGGGAGATTTGGATTATCTGATCATCGATATGCCACCAGGCACAGGTGACATCGCACTGACGTTATCACAACTCATCCCGCTTAGCGGGTGTGTTGTCGTCTGTACTCCCCAAAAAGTCGCATTGCTCGACGCCGTGAAAGCCATCGCAATGTTTCGAAAAGTGAATATCCCCGTTTTGGGTATGGTCGAAAACATGAGTGGGTTTATCTGCCCTGATTGCGATAAGCAGTATGATATTTTTGGTCACGGCGGAGCAAAGAATCGAGCGGAGGAACTCAATGTCCCCTTTCTCGGTGATGTCCCCATCGTACCCTCCATCCGCGAGCACGGTGATGCAGGAACAACACAAAACAATCTGGATGATCAAGCCTCGGCAAAACACTTGCAACAGGTCATTAAACAACTGGTAAGCAATATGGCAAACTCGGCCGCCGACACACCCCCACAGCCTCAGTTACCCGTATTAGGGTAACTTCTCACGAGTAGAATCCTGTCTCCGGTAATATTAGAGGTCGGGAGAACAAGTCAGTATCCACGTTGATACTTTTGCAGGACCTGGTAGGACGACCAGGCCAGCATAAAGAACATCATCGCCAGAAACACATACCCATTCATCATCCCCCAGATGCCAACCCCAACACCGGCAGCGACAGACAACTTCAGTGATTTCGGAACGGCATCCCGCGTCCCACTGAGCACAAACAGTTCCCGGGAAATCTGTCCGCCATCAAGTGGATAAATCGGAATAAGATTCAGCAGAGCCCAAAAAGTCCCCACTCGAACCAGCGCCAGCACAAATTCTCTCAGAGGTTCGTTTTGAATATTGACATTTCGGCTGTGAATCCGCTGCAGGTCGGAAACCATAATAAGTCCGTCCTCTCGAAAGTCCGCTGCTTCAAACAACTCCCGTTGTTTGCCAACAAAACGTTTCTTTTTAGCGGTGGGCACGTATAACCGTGTTCGATCTTTGATTTTCGATAGCACATCCTCCAATTCACGACGCTGATTGGGTGAAACGCGATAGTAACGCGATAGTTCGTCATCCGTCACCCATTGATTCTTATCTATATCCACATCAGCCAATCGTTCCTGATTTTGCTCATTCAAATCCTTCAAATCCTCCAATTTCCAACAGGCCTGGATTAGATTTGGCGTTGCCAGCACTTCTTCCAGCAACAGAGAGGGATCTGCCGTTAATGGTGCCGGAATGCCAACCTCGCGAGTCAAAAAGCCATCCGTTTTTCCCATTCCGCGCAAGCCGAGCACCAACAGCAATGTCAAAAATATCTGCAACCCCGGACCGGCGGCGGTAACGAATAACTTTTGTTTCGAGGTAAATCCGGAAGTATGATCAACATAAGATTCCATGGCCGTCGGCACGGCCAATCCACCAAAGTGATAGAGCACAACATGTGCTCGAATCCGGCAATGGCGAAAGGCCAGGGCGTGCCCCATTTCATGGACGAGGATGGAAAGGAACACGGCCGCCATGAACACCAACACCAATGGGGGTGTCTGCAACCGCATGCTAAAACCCAGAAAAGCCCCCATCGCCCAAAATCCAGGATGGATTCTAACGGCGATTCCCAGCAGCACAAATCGCAGATCAAACGATGTTGTTTTTGGTTCCCCTAGCATCCGCCATACACTCCACTAATCACTGTCCGTCAGGTAACTGCAATACAACTTATGCAGCCTGAGACACGTCATCGGCTGCGGGCTCCGTGATTGAGTTCAAAATAAAGTCTGCTGCTCGCCCTGAAGCGCCATCCGTCCCAAACTGATCCGTTAAGTTCTTCAACCTATTTACTTTTTGAGTATATACCGTGGGATCCGTCAACCACTGGATCAAATGGCGGGACACATCAACGGTCTTATCTGTACAGGTTGGATATTCGGGCATCGGGATATCTTCCGCACCCTCCATTATCGGATGCCACAATTCATTCCTCTTCAAAAAAGGATCCTTGGATGCGATGAGATTTACCAGAGTAATGTATCGTGAGCGAATGAGCATTTTTGCAAACAGGTATTTTAAGCGATTCACATGATACAAAATCACCGTAGGTGTATGGTGATACATCAACTCCAGTGACACGGAGCCGGAGCATGCCAAACAACCATGGGCTGCCAGCATCAACTCCGGCGTTTTGCCAACATACACATCCAAATCCATTCCGGATTCATCCAGCAGTCGCTGTGCATAGTCTGCCTGTGTTTGATTAAAGCTGGCAATCACAAAACGTGTCTCTGGAACCTGTTCGCGTACCCGAGTTACCGATTTCAAAAACCAGGGCAACTGCGATTCCACTTCCTGTTGACGGGACCCGGGAAGCAGGGTGATGAGTTTACCTTCAGCAGATCTCATTTGCTCAATAAAATCCTGATTCAGTTGTTGGTTTTTCAGTTCATCAAAAAACGGGTGTCCCACAAACCTCGCTTCACAACCACGATCGCGATACCATTTTTCTTCAAACGGTAATTTGCACAGAGCATAATCGACACGCTTCCGCATTTTGCGAATGCGCCAGGGTGCCCAGGCCCATAGCTGAGGAACTCCGTAATAAAAAACCGGAATTCCGTGGCGTTTCGCTTTCTTGGCAATCACCCAGTTAAATCCCGGATAGTCAATCAACACGACAGCATCAATCTGGTTTTCTGAAAAATACCGTTCTGCCTGTCGTAAGAAACCTACAAAGCGATGTAGATTCATAATGACTTTGACGAACCACATCACCGCAAACTGTGTCAAATCATACAGTAGCTGACAACCCTCGGTTCGCATCAATGGCCCACCAAAACCGACACACTCGATCGTGCTATCGCGATTTTGTAGTTCGCGGATCAAATTGGATCCATGCAAGTCACCGCTGGGTTCACCCACTGAAAAGAAAATCTTCATGTCGTATTCAAATATGCCTTGTTTAGCGAGCCATCTTGAGCAACCATGACGAACGCTGAAATTATCCCTCAATCCGTCATATGAGAACAGATGAATCCGTTCACTGTGCCTCAATTAACGTCGATAATGCAACAGCCATCTGCAATCCAAATTATTTCATGATTTATTCCGGACACCTTTATAGCTGGCCGATGTAATCCATGGAGTCCAAAATTAATTTTCAAGGCAACGATGAGCCATGACCAAGCTGATTCAAAAATTCCTGCTGTTATGGCTCATCATATTATCGCTCACTGCGTACTACTGGCCTACAACCAAGATACCGTTTGACCCGTTCTCTCATAAATTTCTACTCCCCTATTTCATCATTGTCACCATGTTCGCCGTTGGCTGGATGTTACCGGTTGCCGAAGTAAAACAGGTATTTAGACGATGGCCTGTCGTCCTTGGCGGGACGGCCGTCCAGTTCATTGCCATGCCACTGTTGGCAGTCGGTGTGGGACATTTGATGGGTTTCCAGGGTGAATATTTAATTGGAATCTTCCTTGTCGGTTGTGTCCCCGGAGCAATGGCTTCCAATGTTCTAACCATTATCAGCAAGGGGAATGTTAGTTACAGCGTCAGTCTGACCACGCTGGCAACGCTTCTATCACCCATTGCCGTACCCCTGCTGTTAAAACTTCAGGCCAGTTTCGTTGACCCGAACACCGCACAGATCATGACAACCGCTGCGAACACAACCGATAATATCTATTTATTAGCCGGTTTCAAATTACTGATGTGGGTGGTTATTCCGGTGATTGCAGGGTTCATTCTGGGAAGATTTCTTCCTCAGTACGAATCACGCGCCAAAATGATTGGATCGAACATCGCTAATCTGAGTATTCTCATTATTATTGCAACGGTTGTGGGCCTTTCGCGTGACAAACTTGCGGACCTCCCTGGACATTTATTTACAGCCTTGTTGCTGATCAACTTAGTTGGTTATGGATGCGGTCAGTGGGGTGGTCAACTTCTCCGCATCTCTCCTGCCATGAAAAGAGCATTAACTTTGGAGGTAGGCATGCAGAACGCCGGCCTGGGTGCGGCACTCGCCGCCGATTTATTTCCGGATCGTCCGACAATTTACATCGCACCTGCCTTCTATACATTCTTCTGCATGTTCACCGGCACCTTATTGGCATGGTACTGGAGTTTCAAGCAACCACTACCGGCAACCTCCACGGAAAAAGCAAGCGACAACTTATGAATGCAACAACCCCGGGAGCACCTTCCGATCTGGATTGCCATGGCGGAAACTCCATGGACTGGTCCGGATCTGCCGATGGTATCTCTGCAGAAGCAGCCCAGCCGAACGTCGTACGTCATAATTTCATTATCATGACGCTGTATCAAGTAACCCTGCGTTGTGGCTGGATTTTCAAAACAGAAAGTATTGTCATTCCTGCCATCATGCACATGATGGGGGCGCCTGCCTGGCTGCGTGGATGCCTCCCTTTGATCAATCGTTTCGGTCAGAGTGTGCCACCAATGTTGTGTGCAGCGTTAGTTACCGGGGCAAGAAAAAAGAAACACATTATCGTGGCAACCATGCTCGTATTCTCGGGTTGCTTTTATATCATCGCGATGGGTTGGAAATTCTCCAACCATGGGGAAAAAACCTGGATGCAGTATTTTTTTCTGGGAATTTACTGTCTGTTTTTTATGGGAGTCGGAATCCACAATCTTTCAGCAAAAACGATTCAGGGAAAATTAATCCGCGCTAATCTACGGGGTCGATTAATGCTAACCGCTAATGTTTGTGGTGTCCTGTCCGCGGTGCTGCTTGCTTACTGGTTGTTACCCGAATGGCTTCAGGATCGCAGGTACTTTTTTCACATCTTCATCTTCACCGCTTCGTTGTTTCTCATCACTGCGCTGATCGCCATGATGGTTCATGAGCCACCTGATCAAAAAACCAAATCTCATCATTTAGTTCGCAATGCGATACGCGATACCGTTCGAACCCTGAGCGGGGATGCGCGGTTCCGTCGGATTGCGGTGGTGGCTGCTCTGGCAAATACTTCGCTCATATTGTTCCCCCATTATCAACCCGTCGCTGCGGACATTCTCAAAATGTCTGTCGGCAATATCATGATCTGGGTCATCGCCCAGAATATCGGACTGGCCATCTTCAGTTTGATCTTAGGGCCGATGGCCGATTTCAGGGGGAACCGTGCGGTGTTACAAATCTTGTTGCTGGGAATCACCCTGACCCCCGTTCTAACGATGGTGCTGACAAT
>JAYZPA010000139.1:0-29830 GCA_036150515.1 Planctomycetota bacterium | reverse complement strand
TAAATCAACCGCGATTTCCAGTAAATTCGTTGGCTCCAGATGTTGTTGGATTTCAAACGTTACTGAGGATTGTTCCAACAGGATGTTACCAAGCGTATGATGGTTCAGATAGAGCGTTGCCATCGCATCGACCGATTCGACCGATAGTTGGACGATGCTGGATTCATTCAGTCCGGTGGGAAGATTGAATTGACGCTGGAACAGTACTTTTCCACGAAAGTCCTTCCCCAGTACAGGTTCCCAGTCACTGGGGAGTGTGAGACGTCCGGGAGCGGGAACATCCGTGTCGCATTCGGTGGAGACCCCTGCTTCAGTCCAGTAAGTATGGGCCAGCGGCGTGTACTGCCAGGGGCCGCGTAGGCGAATCGTATGCATCGTCCTCGATGGATTACTCAGGTGTGAAATCGTGGTTGATGGTGAATTGCCGCGTTTGCTGCTGTCCATTTTGAAAGGCTCTTACAATGACCTGAAAGCCTCGTAACGGTGGCGGGTATGGTGGTGGAGCTTCTCGCTCAGACGTGTCATCGACGCCCGCATTGAGGAGGGGGTTGTTGTCAAATCCGTCCATGCCCTCATCGACAATACCATCTCTATCCTGATCCAGCCCATCACGTTCGTACTCAATCGTCCAGGTGTCGTAGACACTGCAATTTCCAAATGTAAAATAGCCGGATCCGACGGGATAAAGTGGTGGAGTGAAACCATTCAGTTGAGCCCGGCTATCCGCTTTCTGACTTAGAAGACTGCCCAATTGATTGCGCACCGCCGGTGCCAGATTGGTTAAACGGGAGGCAAAACCAAGATCAATATAGGCGCCCCGCCCGATTATTGCAGTGTGTGCCTGTGTCTCATATCCGGGATCTCCCGGCACCAGAGGCTCACTGCCTGTGATGTCCTGTACAACTTTTGCTAAGGGGTCGTATACACGAATATCAAAACTGATGACCTGATCAAAAACAACATCTTCACCCATAAAAATTCCTGATTGGAATGGGAGGCGTGACGGTTCAAATGCAAACGGGAAGTTAAGATCGATATTGGTGTTGATCATGTCGGCCGAGGGAACGTGGGCAATACGGTTTTGCCGTAGTGTTAAATCCGACAGTGAGTTGGCACTGATGGTATCATTGTTGAGGTTGACACGCACGGAAATATCGTTGTCATTCAGGAACTGTCCGATCTGAGCGGCTGTATATCCTGGAATGACTCCAAGGTTATTGTTCAGGTCCGGACGAATCAGCAGTGCCCGTCGGCGCAAAGTGGCCAGCGGCATTCCGTTGTGCTGCAGCGGTGCCAGATATCCTTCTGCAGGTTCGTCCGTATTGCCATTGCCATCGTTGTCGGCGCCATCGCGCAGGAATTCTGTATTGCGGGGTTCTAACCAGTAGATGATTTCCGCATTGGGTGACGTGATTGTCTCGTATCCGCTCGGTCGTGCACTGGCAACTAATCCACCAACAACCCGGCCGGAAAAAGGTTCCCCCAGTCTTCGTGAGGTAAACATGATGACATCATCCGTATCACCCGATAGAGTGTCGGTTGCGGATGTGATCAGATCATTGTCCTGGCCTTCGATAATTTCAAAATAGCCAGCGCCCGAGTCAGTCGAGGTATTAGGAATGGCGGGAACCGTGATCCCCTGAAAATCCTGACGAAGGAGATTGGTAGCGTTACGTAATTGTACGGACAATTGCACGTTCGCTCGACCACGGGTCACGGCAGTTGTAATCTGACGAAAAGCTTCGATCACACCCATCACTAACAGCAGTCCCACCGTGGATGCGACTAACAGTTCGACGATGGTAAAACCACCTTGATGGTGACGGTTGCGATTCATGAAGAGTCCATGTAAGTGGATAAAAGTCAGAGCGGTTACACTCTAATAATACTCAACTGTGCTCAATTGGGGAATATTATTCTCACACGGGTCGACTCGAAAAGGAGACAAGTTCTATGAGTTTTCTGGTTAAGCGGCACTTCTCGTTGCCAATCGAAGCGTTTCTTTTCTGAAGAATGGCCTGGAAATGAGCGTTTGGGTTTAGTGTCATCAAAGATTGAAAATGGGGTACGGTGTTCCGTTTTTAGCCTTGGGGTTGAATTACCCTAGACACTTATGCCTCTCATGGTTTTCAATGTGGATATGAATCGTGGACTTAGAAGACTGGAATGGATCTCGCTGGTGGTGGTGTTACTCCTGATGGGAGGAATTTTTCTGCCCTATGTATTCCAGAATCGTGTGGACAGTCGTCGTAACATGTGTGAATACCGACTGACGCGACTCGGTTACGCTTTGCAGTTGGCCGAAGAAGAGAGTCAGCACCTGCCGTATTATCGCACGGCCTGGCCAGAATTGCATGCAGACGAGAAGCCCGTGATTTCGGACGACCGTATTGTGGGTTGGCAATTTGAAACACTGCCGCATCTGGGACTTACTCCCAAAGTACCCGGATCGCAGCAAGAGGACGCCACTCAGCCTAAGCACGGTCCACTGCATCAATATTATCTGGATTTTGTATCGGATTATTCAGCAGATGCGGCTCAACAACTTCGGGATTTGTACTTTCCGGATTTTGTCTGCCCTGCGAATAACCCGCCGGAAATCGATCAGGGGATTCTGCCCGGTGGCTGGAATTCGTATGTTGCCAACGGCGGTCTCCCGGATGCATCACCGTCCGTCAGAAGCGGGATCGGAGTCGATGCGTTGGCAAACGGTCTGTTCGTTGATGATCCGCTACTGTCAGCGGATTCGGCAGATTGGAACCGGGTTGGTTTTGCCTATGTGGCCGAAGGTGATGGATTGGATCAAACCATGCTGTTATCTGAAAATATCGACAGTGGTAACTGGACCGCCTCCGCGGAAGCGGCATTGGTGTTTCACTGGCGTGTGGATGTTCCTTTTCCCGCTGGAGTTGAGACGGTACGGGTTCTGGGATTGAATGTTCAACGTGGAGAGGGAGTGGACGGGGATGTGCGGTTTGCCCGAATCTCCAGTAACCATCCGGGTGGCGCAAACGCGATTTTTGTGAGTGGACGCACTCAATTTCTGAGTGAGAAAATAGACCCGCGGGTTTTGCGATATATGATGACCTCGCGCGAAGCCGAAGTGACCTGGCCCGGCACCGAAATACTGATTTTCGGTCCCGTGGAAGGAACCGAGCCTGCTAATTAATGCCGTTGGAATTCGTCACGCACATCCGCAATGATTTGTTCAATCTCGTGGTGGTTTGGATTGCCAATCAGACGACCGATCTTGGAGAGATCCGGAACCCGACGTCGAATGTCCTCAAACGATGCATCATATGCCTCAGTATACGTCTGGAATTCGACGGTTGAATCTGAGTCACAAACTTCGATCACCTTTTGAGCAAGCTCTAATATCGTGATCGGCGTATCGCTGCCAATGTTAATGACTTCACCCACGGCCGCGTCCGTGTCCATCAGCTTTAGTACGGCCTGAACCACATCCTGAACATGGGCAAAACATCGAATTTGAGCTCCATCATCGTGCACGATCAGGGGTTGCTGATTCAGCGCGGCTTGTACAAAACGAGGGAGCACCATTCCGTAGGCTCCGGTTTGTCGTGGACCGACAACATTGAAAAATCTGCCGATCACGATTGGAAGATTATGTTCCTTGACGCAGGCCAATGCCAGAAACTCATCGATCGCTTTGGAGACACCATAGGACCAGCGTGGCCGGGAAGTTGAACCGAAGACCAAATCATCATCTTCCGTCCAGACGGACTTGGGGTTTTTACCGTAGACTTCACTGGTCGACGAGAAAAATGTCCGCACCTGCTCGCCCCGTTCGACCCGCTGTCGTAAGGCGGCCATTAGTAACTGAGTTGGATAGATATTTCGCTCAATGGTCTCGATCGGCTTGCTGGCAATCAGAGCGACTCCCACCGCAGCTGCCAGATGATAGACCTGGTCCTGGTTCGCAACGACCCGCTGCAATAACGCCTCGTCCCCAATGTCACCTTCGATGTAGGTCAGGTTGGGATCGTCAATCAGGTGCGTCAGGTTATCGGCTGAACCTGTGGATTGGTCGTCGACAATGGTCACCTGATCTCCACGCTGCAGCAGTGCCGTGGCGAGGTGTGAGCCGATAAATCCCGCTCCGCCTGTGATCAATATTCTTCGCAACGGTTCAGTCCTTGTACAAACTAAGTTGAATTCAACTTCCATATTTTAACGCCGGGGATCATCCGGGTCGTTCCTATGCAGGCCGGGTATCCTTTTTTGTCATCGGTCATTAACCAATCAAAAATCATGTATTCCTCGTTTTTACAGATCTGTCCCTGCCCGAACCAAAATTCAAATGTCCCCATGGAAAAGATAGGATATCTAGTGAAAAGACTGCGGATTGAGCTGATCCGTTGTGCTCGGAAGCCGAGCGGGTGTTGTTTCCTCTAGCAGGGCTAAAGAGTAAACTAGGGGTAACAGATTTCACCTTTTACTTGGTCGGGATCCACGTTTTTGTGGTGGCGGCCTGCACATAAGGAATTCCCGTTTTACGGGATGTTGTAGGGTTAGGTTCATGCGTATTTTACCATTTCAATTTCTCTGGCTGGGGATGATGTTTCTGATGACGTGTCCGGGACTGGTACGGACGGTTGTTGGTCAGGAACCTGAGATCATCGAACTCAAAGAGAAATCATCTCAGGATGCATTGGATATTTACTCCGATGCGGCTAAGTTTCAAAACAACAGTAAATTCGAAATTGCCGTTGAGGAATGGGAAGCATTCCAAAAGGACTTTCAGGATGACCCCTATGCGCCCAAGGCCATTTATTATCTGGGTATTTGTGCGCTGCAGCTTAAGCAGTTTGACAAAGCGGCGAAGGCATTTGAATTTACAGCGACGCGTTACAACCGGCATGAGAGTACGGAGTCTGCATTATTTTATTGGGGTCGTACCCGATATGCCCAGGCTGCAACCGTGAAGGAGGCGAAACAGAAAACAGCACACCTAACAACGGCGATTGCCGCTTTTGAAAAACAACTGGAAACGTTTGACAAGGGAGTTTTGGCCGATCAAGCCCATTACTTGTTAGCGGAGTCGTTCTATGGACTGGATGACAAACCCCGTGCCATTACAGCGTATCAGTCTGTGGTGACTCAATTTCCTAAATCGAATCAGCGGGAAAACGCGATCTATGCCCTGGGTGCCACTTTGGAGGAAACTCAGAAGTATGAAGAGGCCGGAAAGATGTACGATCTTTTTTTGGCGGAATTTCCGGAAGCAACCCTGCGGACTGAAATTCGAATGCGGAAGGCCGAGACGATTCTTCAGGCCAAAAACTATGCCGAGGCGGCGGAAATTTTTGCAGAAGTGTCGGTTGCGGAAGGGTTCGCTCTGGTGAATCACTCTCGTATGCGCCACGGATTCTGTTTGAAAATGCTCAAAGATTTTGAGGCGGCCTCCGTACTTTTTTTGCAGTTCATGACCGACAGCGAAGCGGCCGAATTCCATCTTGAAGCGGCTGGTCATTTGCATTCGATTTGTCGTAGTTATCTTACGGATAAAAAGTATGACGAGGCATTGAAATTAACCGAGTCGCTCCGAGGCACGCTGAAGGACAAAAACCTGTTGGTGCAAGTTGAAATTGCGGCTGGTGATGCGCTCAATGGACAGGAAAAATACGAAGAGGCAAGAAGTCGTTATCTGGAAGTGGTCCAAAAGTATCCTGAACATGGGTTGGCTGCGGAGGCACTCTATTTTGCAGCCTTTGCCGCCTTGAAACTCAAGCAATACGATGGCGTGATTCAGGATGCGTCTTCGTTTGTGAAGCAGTTTCCTAAACATGAATTCCGAAAGGATATGACAAAACTGCTGGAGGAAGCGCGGATACTCAAGAGTGCCGAACTGTTCGAGAATAAGAAATATGCCGAAGTGCTGGTTATTCTAAAGGTTGCGATCCAAGAGAATCCAACCGGCACCCGCGCCGATGATAATCTGCTGTTACTGGCTCGATCCAGCGCGGAGTTGAATCAATTTGATGAAGCCAAACAATATGCATTGCAGTTGATTCAGGACCATCCCAAGAGCGACTTGCTGGCGGAGACGCGGTTTCGGCTTGGCGAATACCTGTTTCAGGCGAAACAGTATGCGATGGCAAACCAACAGTATGCTCTGGTCGTGTCCGAACATGCGGAATCACCCTATGTGGCCAATGCACTGTACAGTCAGGCGTGGAGTCAAGTTTTTCTGGGCGAACAATCGGCGGCTGAAAAGATGTTTACCGTGTTAATCGAAAAACACCCTGAGCATAAGCTGGTTGCGCTCGCTTTGCTTGGTCGTGGTAAGAGTCGTCGACAGCAGCAGAAGTTTGACGAAACCATCGTTGATATGGATGCATTCCTGAAAACGGAACCTTCGGTTAACCTGCAGACCGATGCCTGGTTTGAAAAGGGGATGTCTCAAATAGGACTGCAGCAGCATGAAAACGCCATTGAAACGTTTGGACAGTTACTGGAAGCCGATCCGAAGTTCAGCAATGCGGATTCGGTGTTGTATGAAATTGCATTTGCACAGCGGGCGTTAGAGAAACCCGATGCGGCCAAAACTACATTTGAAAAACTGTTAGCGGATCATGCGGACAGTGCGCTGGCAGCCGATTCACATTTTCGTCTGGCAGAATATCAATATGCGGACGAAGATTTTAAAGAATCGGTGGAGCACTACACGTCCGCACTGGCTCAATCCAAGGATGCGACACCGTTGCAGGAAAATATTATCCATAAACAGGCCTGGGCCTATTTTAAATTGACGGATTATGAAAAGAGCGTTGCCAGCTTTAAGGATCAGATTGCAAAGTATCCCGAGGGTGGTTTTGTACTTGACGGTAAATTCATGCTGGCAGAATCCCTTTACAAACTGGAGAATTACCAGGCAGCCCTGGATGCTTTTCTGGAGCTCATGGAAGTTGAATTCCCAGCGGCTCAATATCCTCTGCTGGTTCGTCTGCATTCAGGAAAGGCGGCCAGTGAACTCAAAAGTTATGAACAGGCAAGGGGGTTGCTGCAACAGGTGGTTGATTCAGAGGATGCCGTGGCGGATAGTTATCGGCGGGAAGCTCATTTTGAAATTGGTTGGAGCTATGATCGTGAGCAAAACTACGAAAAGGCGCTCCCCGCGTTTACTTCGGCCGGACGGGATCGCGGCGCGATTGGTGCCCGTGCTCATTTTATGATTGGTGATATTGCTTTTAAACAAAAACAATTTACCGAAGCGATTAAACAGTTTGACCGAACGATTCTCAGGTTTGAGGATGAAAAAGCGCCGGAGGATGTGAAACAATGGCAGGCGTTGGCTGCTTTTGAAGCCGGGCGATGTAAAGAAGTACTGGCCGGGGAAGTGAAGGATGATCCCACCCGGCGGAAGATCATTGTGACGGAGGCCATTGCCTACTATCAAATGATCGTGGATAAATATCCGCAAACTGAATATGTTAAACAGGCACAACAACGGATTGAAGAACTGGGTGCGATTAAATAATTGTCCAACGTCCTAGCCGGTGGTGGTTGCGCGTGGCATGGTAGCGGTCAGCACCTGCACAAACCGGATGTTGGAAACCCATACGGAGAGAGGATGCATAGCGGATGAAGTTGAATATTCCACGACATGGCTCAGGGTTATTTGTTGTCATGGTTTTGGTGTCTATCAGCTTGATGTGGTGTTCTCCACCGGTGGTGGGTCAGAATACGGCAGGTCCGGATGCAGGTGCGGAGGCCGATAGTAGTGAGGCGATCGGGACGGAAACCAGTACGGATGGTGAAGTGTCCAATGTCGAAGCCGAAGGGATCAATATTTTTTCATTGGTTACCAAAGGGGGCGCGTTTACCATCCCCATCTTTTTGATGTCGCTGCTTACCGTGACATTCGTCGTGGAACGCTTCATGGCGTTGAGGCGGGATCGGGTGATTCCGGCCGGGTTGATTGTCGAATTGGGGGAACTGGCGGAATCTCAGGATCAATTTGACCCTCGAGCTGCCTATCGTCTGTGCCAGCGATATCCCTCGGCTGCAGCCACCGTGATCCGGTCTATGTTGGTAAGGGTGGGGCGACCGCAGGCCGAAGTGGATCGAGCGACAGCGGAGACCAGTGAACGGGAAGCCGACCGCCTCTATTCCAATATCCGCTGGTTGAACCTCTCCGCGTCCGTCTCTCCTTTGCTGGGATTACTGGGTACGGTGTGGGGGATGATTCAGGCGTTTCATGACACGACCGGTCTGCCCGCCGGGGTGAACAAAGCAGATTTTCTGGCGGAGGGTATTTATGTTGCTCTGGTGACCACGCTATGTGGTTTGATGGTGGCTATTCCCGCGGCCGTGTTCTCGCACTACTTGGAAGGGAAATTACAGAATTTGTTTCATGAAGTGGATGAATTATTATTTAGTTTGGCACCGCAAATTGAACGCTTTGAAGGCCGCATGCGGTTTACCAGTGCGGATCCAAATGAGGAACCACCGGAGGTCGAAGAGCCCGTGGAGCCGTAGGTGCAGGCGAAGGCTTTTATGGTTGACAGTTCGTGGCTTATGACAGAAATAGCGAAACCGGAATTTAACGCAGTTGGACTATTATGGCAGTAAAAATCAGATCCAGTCGCGCACTTGGCACGCTCAATCTTACACCCCTGATTGATGTTGTGTTTCTGCTTTTGGTTTTCTTTCTGGTAGCAACCCGGTTTGCCGAAGAAGACCGTGAACTGGATGTGCTGCTGCCGTCGGCCAGCGAAGCGGCTGCGGTTACTGCGGAATCCAACGAACTGGCGATCAATATTTCCGAGACGGGAAGTTTTTATGTTGGAGGTAAGACCGTGAATGAAGCGGGGTTGTTGGCAATTCTCAATTCAGCTTCCAGTAATAATCCACTCGGCCAGACGGTGATCATTCGAGCGGATCAGCGTGTGCCATTTCAATTTGTGACCACCGCGATGAACCTCTGTAATCTGGCAGGCATTCACGATTATACGATCGCAACCGATGGAGAATAGGGAGGAGGCTGGACATGCGACAACCCGTACCATTTAACTCGCTTCCGCCGGACGCTCCCAGAAAGTCTGGCACAGGAACGGTCCGCCGCTATGTGCCTCGCCGACGAGTCGTGTTTGATGAACAGCAATGGCCCGTGAATATTGTACTGGTTGTTTTGGGGGGATTTCTAATTGGTGGGATCTTTGCGTACCAACGCTTTGATGACCCCCGCTGGTATGCCAGTCCCTGGCTCTCGCTGACACTGGTTGTCCTGCTGATTGGGACGACCATCATGACGCTGCGGATGATTGATAATCGCAAATTCAAGCGGACCATGCAGTTTTCGGTTGTCGTTTGTGCCATCATTCACCTCGGTATGCTGATCTACTCTGTGGAAAGCATGATTTTTTCAAAGGCCTGGCAATCCGAAGTCACCCAAAAACAGCTGGTTCGCAAACAACCGCGAAAACAAATGGAATACCATCCAACGCCGGAGAAACAAGCGGAGAAGCCGGACTTTCTAAAGCCCATCGATACCGAAGTGCCGGAACCAACCCCGCCGGAGGTGGAGCGACAACAGCAACGCGAACCGGAAACTCCACAACCGGTGGAACAACCACCCGTTCCGGAGCCGGAAAAACAGCCCCAGCCGGAAGTGATGCGTAAACAGAGCACAACGGAGAGCTCGCAGGCAAGACAAAGTGCAACCACTTCGCGGCTTACCAAACGCGATGTCCAAATGCCTGACGTTCCTAAAGTAACAGCCGATGTTGCTCAAAGAACCGTGCAAACCAATTCGCAGCCTCAGGAAAATGCGCCCTCGCGGCAGGTTCGTCGCAGCCAACCCGCTGAAGTCACCCAGAAGGTAACCGTTCCAAAAATAGCCGATGCTCCCGCCATGGCACAGGCAAATAACGTTCAGCGGGCTGAAAATGCACAGGCAGCGAACACCAATAATGCCTCTCAGGCAACGACCGTGAGACAAACCGTCGAAAATGCGGAATTACCGAAGACTCAGGTAGTTCCCGTACCTAAACAACAAACCGAATCGAAGGTTTCCAGTAAACCGATCGAAGTACCGCGTAATACGGTAGCGCGACAACAACAAACCGTCAACCAGGTCGTCCCTCCGCAACCCGCGCCACCCCTGCCGGAGGTTCCTGCCGTGAGCAGCACCCAGCCTGTGCAGCGGCAATCACCCAGCGAACGTAAAAATGTACTGGCTCAGAACCCCAGCCCCAGGTCGGCGGTCCGGCCACAGACGACGCCCTCGGTCGAACCCGTTGTAACGCCTCGGCCGACTCCGACGGCGGTAACGTCTGCCAGCCAGCCAGCACCGGCTGCGGCGGTTCAGCGGGCAACAAAAACAACCCAACCGCCGACTCCCAATCCACCCGCACCTCGCGCGCCAGCGAATCCCGTTCGTGTTGCGGCTCAAACCGCCCCACGTGCAGTGACCAGCCCGAGTCCCTCGAATCCGCAATCTCAGGCAGCTCGGTCGGCCACGGTGGCCCGCAACCGGCGCGCCGACGCGAGTGTTCCCAATCCCACAACCACCGCGACAGCCGAGCAGCGACCGGAACAGCAGGCCGTTGCCGCGAAGACGCCTAATGCCGCACCCGGGGCAGTGGCTCGAGCTAATACCAACCGCCCGTCCCAACGACCTCAAAAACTGGCCAGCGTTGAGAATCAACCGCAGGCCGAAGCCAACACCGGCACGACCATAGCGCAGCGGCGAGAAAGTGCGAGTCAGGTGAGTGCGACCAATGAAAACCGAAATCTGCCGTCGCCTCAGCGCAGTAGTCAGGTGGCATCGTCCACTGCGTCACCGGTGAATGCCGATGTGCCCGCCAATGCTCGTGCTGTGGCTGCCAATAACACGCCTTCGCTGGAGTCTTCACGACGAGCGACGGCGAAAGCGGAGCAGGGAGAGTCGGGTGCCCGGACCGGACAGAATCTGGCAGCGGCATCGGCCGCGGCGGAAAGTACCAGTCAGGTTGCAGCGACGGCGGCCACGCGGGCCGAGGCCACTCGGAATATGGCCGCCACGGCCAATGCGTCGTCTGCGGTGGCCCAGGTCCAACGAAACCGGACTCAGGCAGATGTCGCGTCGGCCATTCATGCTCCTAATACAAAGGCCGTCACCGAACGCGTTGCTTCACGGCAACCTGCCGAACAAACACTAGATGCGTCGGCTGCAACGCAACCTGCCGCTGCGACCACGGCCGTGGCAAGCTCGCAAAATGCAGCGGTGGGAAGTGCATCGGCGGATACGGGTGAACCCGCGGTGCGGGCGGCCGAGCAGTTTAGCCGGGCTGCCGGAGGCGGTCAGAAACAACTGAGCAATGAAACCGATAACTCCGAAGTAGCCCGGACCGTGACCGGGCAGAACTTTGAAGCTCTGGCTTCCAATACAACCGCCGAGTTGGCGCAGTCGGTTGAGGGATCCGCCGGACAACCTGCCGCTGCCGCGCTGACAGCGAATAATCAGTCAGCCGCCCGTGCTGAATCAGGTGCGCAACAGTCACTGGTTGGGGATCGGGCGGAAAATCAGTCGGAGCAGGATCAGGGTCAGCCTGAAGCACAAATTGCACAAAATGATTTGAAACGAAACGAAGCGAGCCGCAGTGGGCCTGCCGGAGATGCCAGTGCCCTCGATGAAGAGATGATGTCGACCGCTGCCGTGGCCGGAAGTAGCGCCATGCAACGCGAGACCGCTGCTTTGAATTCCACGGATAGTGGAACCGTCGCTGCGGTGAGTGTACCCGGGGAAGCCGCGACGAACCCTGACCCCGCAGGCGCGGATACCGCGCTCGCCGCAAATGCCTCAACCGCGGTACAGCGTGCGGATTCTGCAACGGATAATGCGACTGCCAATGCGCCGCCGGGAGCCCTGGCCGATGCTACGGGCCAACCTGTCTCAGCCATGGAAGCAACCCGAGCGGAATCTGCGGATGCTCCCAACGGTGACGTTGTGTTGGGTGGAGGCACGGCGTCACCTCAGCGTCAAAGTCAGGGGCCGCCGGTCAGTGCGGTGGTCGCTGCACCCGTTGCGATGGTGGCCGGGGCTGCTGAATCAGCCGGATCGGAACAGGGTGTTCCGGTTGCTGCTCAGGGGGAAGCGGTGGACAAAATTGCAGGTGGGATTCGTTCACCCGCGACGAGTGCGGATGTCGGAGCTGCCGTTGGAGATGTCGTGGCCCAGGGTGAGACCAGTATTCAGGGAGAGGCCGTGGGAAATCGACGTGAACAGTCCAATGCCGCTGTCGGAGATTCCCAGGAGGCCGGATCGAAACAAGGCAGCGCTTTGAGTCGAACTCAAACCGGAGGTGCTCTGGCTGGTGATTTTGGACCGGTCGAAGTGGATGTTCCGCAAACCGGAATCTCCACCCCTGGTGAAGTGGTACAGGATGCACCCGGTGGCGATTATACCGTAGGACCCGTTGCCCAAACATTTGCCGAAGCCGCACCGGTGAAAGTCGATGCTGAAGATGGTCTGGGTGGTCTGGGAGAAAAAATTGCAACAGATATCGGTGTTGCGGATCGACGTGCCAGTTCGGATCAGGCGACCATTCAACTCCAGTCCTCCAGGTTTAAACGAGATTCTCTGGCAGGTTTGCCTGCATTGGATGTCCATGCCACGATGGCGAAGAAATCGTTTGATGGGCGGATGAACCGGGAAGGTGGTGGTAATGGAACGGCCGGTCCGGAAACCGAAGAGGCGATTGAACGAGGGCTCGCGTTCCTTGCCCGCTTTCAAAAACGAGATGGAAGCTGGTCGCTGCAACAATTTGCGGTGATCGATGGTGTCTCGGCAATTGACAGCGATACGGCCGCCACCGCGTTGGCGATGCTTGCGTTTCAAGGAGCCGGCTATAACCACCAGGAACATCAATATAAAGAAGTCGTTGCAGCTGCATTGAATTTTATTGTGACGCATCAGACTGAAAGTGGAGATTATTATTTGCCTCAGGGAACGGCTGAAAATCGAGTTGCCCGGCTGTATGGACATGCCATCGCAACCCTTGCCATGTGTGAAGCCTATGGAATGACGCAGGATCCCAATATTAAGGACTCGGTGCAGCAAGCATTGAATTTTATTGTCAGCGCCCAGCATGAGGAACGGGGTGGTTGGAGATATACACCAGGAAGAGAGTCGGATACGTCCGTTTCAGGCTGGATGTTGATGGCACTGGAGAGTGGCCGACGGGCAGGCCTGGAGGTTCCTGCAGAGACGTTTGACGGAGTGCGTAACTGGCTGGATACTTCTCAGGACAAAGATCAGCCCTTCCTGTATTCCTATAACCCCTATGCTCCCGTTAATTCCAGACAGGGCCAGGGGAGGATGGCTTCGAAAACCATGACCAGCGTTGGTCTTCTGATGCGACTCTATCTGGGCTGGAGTAAAGATGATGAGAATTCGGTCGCCGGAGCTCATTACCTCGAGGAAAATCTCCCCTCTATCCGAAAAACGAAAGACGCGTCGCTTCGGGATACGTACTATTGGTACTATGCTACGCAGTTCATGTATCACATGGGTGGCGAACATTGGAAGAAATGGAATGACCGGTTACATCCGTTGTTAGTGAATGGCCAGGAACTAAAGGGTGAGCTCGCAGGCAGCTGGGATCCCCGACAACCGGTGCCCGATCGCTGGGGGCCTCATGCAGGGCGACTTTATGTGACGGCGATGAACCTGCTTTCGCTCGAAGTCCATTATCGACATCTGCCTCTGTATTCCGATGAAGAATAGTCGAAGACGGCAGCCATGCGTTTCACTTCGAACCGGCCAACATCCTATAAAGTTTGTCGGCTTGAGGTATGTCGGCATCCACCGTTGGTGGACGCACAGCACCTGAAAACCGAAATCCTATCGGATGGCAGCCCGTGGAAGTGCCCGCTGATGAACGTTTGATTTGTAGTTTTTACAATGTAAATGGGTGCGATTCGTTGTAAAAATTACAATTTAGACGGTTTGAGAATCGTATAGAAAAATAAAATAACGTTGAAACCAAGTGGAAAACGGTTTTTTTTGTTTTGTGTGCTGGTTTGGCACGCTAGTTGCTTTAATATACCCTCAGTCAAACAACGATCTATTAGCAAGCTTTGCCGAGTGACCCTAATAGCATCACCACCAGCTAACCTGGTGCGAAATTGTTGAAGCGACCGTGGATCTAAGTGAACTACTATCAGAGTGTGATAGTTGCAATAGAATCCCTCATAGGGATAGGTCCGGTTTTCTGCGGTACGATAAAAGGCCTGATTGGATTCCCGCATCCAACCGGGCCTTTTTTAATGCGCTAAGCGTTACTGAGCAGACTAATGGCAAGTGCCCCAAAGATAACTTCGTTTTCATCGTATTCGTTGCTTTCTGCCTGAACAACAAACAAGTACGTTGCATCATCTTTATAGATTGTGGTGGCCGTCATGCAAAGAATGAAATCGAGATAATTAAAGAACATCCGGCGTCCATTGAGAACATCCTCGCCAATAACCTGACGGTACGGTTCCGTCTCTTCGTGATCCTGATATTCCAGATGAATGGCGCGGGTTGCCTGGGCAATTAACTCCTCCGTATCATGAATACCCTCGTAGCGATAAACCGTCCACTGAATCGTCCCTTCATTTTGTAACGATACATTCAGGCAGACGGATCCCTCGGTTTGCGAATCGATAACGGTCCAGTTCTCCGGATAGATGAATTTCAATTTAGCGTGTTCAAAAACTTTGGTCATCGGCGGCGTCTCCGGCGTGCTGGCATTTTGTGGATCCAGCGAGGCTCTAGAGTATGGTTGATATTGAGTCGGGATATTGAATTTGCTAGGTTCATACAGCTTATTCATATTTTCACTGTTTTTGGATTCTTGGCAATTGACTAACGAGCAAAAAATCATGCAGTTTGTGAAGGGGCAGGGACCAACTGTTTTAGGTTGCCTGATTATCCTTAGTGGCATGTTGGGTTGTAGCATCATGACTCCCCGTATGGATTTAGCCACACTAACGATGGCGGCAGAGATTGAACGCAGGGGCGATCAGCTTTTTCAGCAAGGCAATTATTCGGCGGCGGCAGTTCGTTTTGAAGAGGCAGCAGGCTTGATTACGACGGATCATATTGTGCGTCGTAAACTAGCAGATACCTATTGGGAAAAGAGTCATTATCAGGCAGCCATTGTATCCATGCAGGGGGCAATTGATTTAGTGGATGCAGAATTGGATAGCGAATTACGGCAACAGTGGTTAGTGCGTCTTGGAGAAATGCATTCAGACTTAGGCAATGTTCCATCGGCACTGGCAGCCGTCAATCAGGTGATTTCAGAGAATCCACAGTTGTTGTCCGCTCGGATCCTTCGAGCCACTATCTATGAGCGGGTTCAGTCTTTTGATCAGGCGTTGGAGGATTTTCATTATGCACTAGGACTGATAACTCCCGAATCGGGTGCGATTCGGAGTCAACTGGAAATATCGGTTGCGGGAATTTACTCTAAACAACGGCGGACAAATCGGGTACTGTCGATCACCAGCGGAATCGACACGCGGGCTTTAGAATCACAGCAGGCGATCAAAGTGCATTTAATGCGAGCTATGGCATTACGCGACCGCAGACGTCATGCTGAGGCGATACGGGAGTTACAGCAATTGTTGGAACTTGACGGAGTGGAGCCTCAGGCACACTTTGTACTAGCGACAACTTATTGGGAGCAGGGCGACCTGATACGTTGTCAACAATCGATCAATCAAACACTTCAGATCTTGCCCCACCATCCAGGTGCCATTCGGTTGCAGCAGGATATTAATCGTCAGCAGCAATCCTAAATGGTTGCAGCCCACTTTGATTTGCGTAACTGTGATATACTGACAGCCTGTTATCCAGTGATGGTTTTTGCGTATCGATTGATTAGGGTGCCAGCCGATTGTGTGGGATACGTTAACGCCATGGTTGATTTCCATGGTGATCTTGATTGTTTTATCCGGCTTGTTTTCAGCAAGTGAAGCTGCCTATTTCTATTTGCAGCGGCAGGATTTGAGAATGTTAGCCAGGGGCAATGCATCCCAGCGAATGGCGGCTCGTTTAATGGAGCGACCAAACCATTTGTTATCTGCCGTGTTGTTTTGGAATCTCATGGTAAATATGGTCTATTTCTCGATTTCGGCTCGAGTTGGAATGGAGATTGAGCAGCAATCCAGCACGCCCAATCTGGGGTTATTATTTGCGATTGCTAGTGTGTTAGTGATTATTCTTTTAAGTGAAATGTTACCGAAGAGTTTTGCAGTTCTGCGGTGTCGGAGTTTTGCAAGCTGGGTTGCCTTTGGGTTATTGATTGCGGTCAAAATTGTAGAGCCCATGGTACCGGTATTACGGTTTGTTCACACGTTGACCATGCGTTTGTTATGGCCTCGTCTGACGCCGGAATCCGATTTAGATTTATCGGACCTGGAGCGCGCTGTTGAGCTGTCGACGCTTGATGCCAAGTTAGATCCGCATGAGTACAGGATGTTGAGAAACATTCTGGAGCTATCTCAGGTGCGGGCGGATGAGTGGATGCGCCCACGTCGTCAGTTCATTACGTATCAGTCACCGGTCACGATGAAAAAACTGAAGCATGAATTCCCACCCAGTGGTTTTGTATTGGTAACCGCGCGCGATTCCAACGAAATTCAGTACTCGATTGATGCTCAGGATATCCTTGCCATCGAGGACTCCAAATCACGCATCGGTACACCGGTGGTGTCCGTTCCCTGGTGTGCGACGGTTGCGGATGTATACCAGCAGTTAACGGATGCCGGATCGGATGTGGCATCGGTTGTGAACGAATTTGGAGATACGGTCGGCATCATTACGGTCGAGGATATTGCCGATGCGTTGTACGTTATCTCTCCAAGTCGGACTCAACGGCTGAGTAACGAGGCGGCTATTGACAATCTAGGGGGCGGTTGCTGGCAGGTCAAAGGCCTGGCAACGCTCCGTCGATTGGAGAAACATCTGGAAGTGGTTTTCCCGGAATCACGCAGTGCCACCGTCCTGGGCGTTTTGCATGAAGTGTTACAGCGGTTGCCGATTCAGGGCGATGAATGCCGCTGGGGTCCGCTGGAATTGACCGTTACCGAAGTGGCAGAACGAGGTGACTGTACCGTCGAAATCAGGTTGATCGAAAAAGGAGGTTCATCGTGATTTGGGGACCTCTGATCCTACTGTTTGTTGGGATACTGCTCAGCGCTTTTTTTAGTGGCAGTGAGACAGGATTCTATCGGGTGACACGAATCCGATTGGTGCTGGATGGACGAGAAGGCGACTGGATCTCCCGGTCATTGCTCTGGCTTACCAATAACCCGTCTGTCTTTGTTGCGACGACATTGGTTGGAAATAATCTGGCAAATTATCTGACTTCTTTCGCGATTGTGTTAGCAAGCCAGTTGATGTTTCCCGAGGCGGGTGCGGAAGTTCTGGTCTCGGCGTTGTTTGCTCCGGTTGTGTTTCTGTATGGAGAGTTAATTCCCAAAGCCGCATTCAATGATTCGCCAAATACCCTGATACGAAAGACAGGGCCCTTTTTCCTGTTTTTTGCGATTCTGTTTTCTCCGATCGCTTTGGGACTCTGGTGCTTTGCCCGTGTGCTGCAAACGATCGTCGGGGAAACGCCTCTGCGAGTTCAGTTTACCATGGCCCGTCACTCCTTACTGAATATGTTTCAACAGGGTGAAATTGCCGGATTGCTGACAGAGAACCAAAGAGAGTTAACTCAAAAACTGTTTGCCTGTAGTACGCTTACCGTAAGTGAACTGTCTCGTGTTCTTAGCCAATCGGCCATGGTTCATCATGATGCAGCCTATGATGAAATAGAGAAAACGGCAAAACTCTGTGGCGTTTCAACCGTCGTGGTCTATCAGGGAAAACGAAGAAACCCGGTCGGAACCGTTTCGGTGCTGGATATGAAACTGAAAGAACTGGATACGGTTGACTCCTGGCAGGAATTGACGCTGTTTGATGCGTCGACTCAACTCACCACCGCTCTGGTTTTTATGCAGGAAAACCGGATGGAGGTGGCTGGAGTGGTGAATGCACGCGGGACTTTGACGGGCGTTGTCTATCGTCAGGATCTGGTTGGTAGTTTGACATAGACGATCCGCAAGATACGGATTCTCCCATGAAAGGGTTAACCGACGGTAAGGACAATGAGATCCCCTGTTTTCCAGATAGGGGGTTGTGGGAAAGCTTAGATGTTATCTTCCTGACCCTTGGTTCGTCCCATGGCGACATCAAATTCACCGATGGCCGGCATCAGCATTGCCAGAGTGGTAAAGCCATAGATTACGCTGAGGACCGCCACACTGGTCAAATGGTGTTCAATGAAGAAACTGGTGATTGCGTGGAATGTGGCAAATGGCAATAGCAGTGTGGACCAGAAAATAGCGGGTGACGGGTTTCGGAAACCAAGCGCTACATACAGGCCGATGCTGCCCCCGAGGATGAATGCTAAGAACGGGGCGAGTTGTTGCTCGAAGGATCCGCTAAACGAAATCATGATCATCATGCATGTTACGACACCTAAGAACAAAAAGAAAACACTGCCCATACTGACACTAATCGCACTTCGACTGTTTGCATAATTGAGGCCACAATGCAGGCCGAGTGTGGTGACAAATAGAATGAGGACGGTAAATCCGATACACAGAAACGAGAATCCCTCAAAATCAATGCCGCCTCGGATCAGTAGATATAAAGACAGTAAAAGAGGGAGCAGCACCATCTCTTTGGTGACATACAATACCCCCCCCAGTTTTCCAAAGACGAATTCCCGCGGAGATAAATCAGTTACAAGGATTAAATCCAGTGCCTGACCGTCACGTTCGTTCGTGATGGCATTTACTGCCAGGGCATTGATAATGACGAGACTAACGAGAAACAAAGGTGCCAGTGAAGTCGCGACCGGGGGAATGATGGTATGTAATCCAACCAGAGTTTTCCCCTCAGCGATATCCACCAGATTCTGGTTCAATGCCAAAACGGCCAGTAAGAACATAAAGACGTAGGCAACGCGAATGATCAGAATCTTCCGGCCATAAGCCCAGGTGCAGATTTCACGCCAGAGGATCGGATTATTCCAAACCCGGCGAGTCGGTTTTAGCAGATCAGTTTGGGTTGCTGCCCTGCCAACCGAATCGACATGATCCACACGAGTTGCTTCGGCAATCTGTTCGATTTCCTGTGCCGAGAGTTCCGCATCCCAAATACTCGAAATGGCTTCCTGATCCTGTACTTCCGTGCGGATTTCCCGAGTGGGATTCCATACGCGAACTTTGGCAATCGATAGCAAGTTCAACAGACCGGTTGTGATGATGGCAAACAGGGTAAAGCAAATAGCAGGATCAGAAAAGGACCAGGACGTCTGGTCACCGATGCGGG
Source organism: Planctomycetota bacterium (assembly GCA_036150515.1). GTDB lineage: Bacteria > Planctomycetota > Planctomycetia > Pirellulales > Pirellulaceae > UBA721. The sequence goes on along the minus strand of JAYZPA010000139.1, from coordinate 10,449 downwards.
GGATCGTAATGGCAGCGATTCCACGAACGGGGCTTGCCCAATCAGCGAGCATGGTCAGCACGGGACTACTGGCACCCAGAGCATGAATCCCTTCCCATAGTCCCAGCCATAGTACAATTGTGAGCGTTGTGATCGATAAGGTTTGAAATGTTTTTTCACGCCACAGGGCGAAGGTGCTTCCAAGGGAACCCGCTACCAGCGTGGATGCAAATGTAATGAATAACAAACGAGTTACCTGATCTCCTGATACACCTCCAAACAACTGGATCGCTAACAGAACCGGGATGGATGCCATGACCATCATCAACGGCGTTAATAATGAAGACAGCAGTTTTCCAAGGACGAGTTGTTGATTGCTGAGTCGCGTAAGCAACAACAGAATCATCGTACGCTTGTCTTTCTCCTGAGCAACCGCACTGGCTGCACCGAAAGCAGAAAGAAAGACCAGCAGTGCAAGCTGTAATGGTGCCAGAATCTGGAAAAAGGTTGCACCAAACCGAGCCAGATCGCCCGGGCTTTGAATCACCTGAGTTCCCGCAAGAATCATCCAGGACGTACTCATCAGAATCAGCAGCGCTGTGACGTAAATTGCCCGCAACGCATAATGGCGCGAACGTCTTGGCAAGGTCATTGCTTCGCGTGTGAATACCGGACCGATCAAGTGATGGATTACTCCCCCCAATGTGGCAATGTCATGGATTATCAAAGCCGATTAACTTATCCAGAACCTATAGTCCTTTTCGGCGTTTAGCCTGTTTGAACTAGAGGACGCAGTAAGTCGAAAACAGTAGTTTACCCCTTGTTTTTCGTATTTCCGTGATATCGTTCTTTGATTCCCTGCATATGAAAATTAGAGATAAACTGATAAACTGATATTCACGGGCGTTAATGAGGTATTCCTGATTACGCCGATGTGTAGAGTGTGGTTCAAATCACGATGATGCATCGAGTTGTGTTGTTCGATATTATTATGCGGAACTGAGTAGGTTGTTTCATGAAATTCAATTTAACCATGAATGCGAGTTGGATCTGTCTTAGCTTTTTGCTGATCGCGGATATCCAGGCGGCAGACACGCTTCCGCCGGTGACAGAGAGATTTGCGAAAGTAACCGCTGACGAAGTACCAAATTTTCAAAAACACGTGGTACCGTTGCTGAGTCGTCTCGGCTGTAACGGCCGTGCCTGTCATGGTTCGTTTCAGGGGCGTGGCGATTTCCGTTTGTCTTTGTTTGGTTATGATTTTGTCGCTGATTATCAGGAACTCAATGATCCCGAAAGCCCGCGAATCGATATTGAGGAACCTCTGGACAGCCTGATTATTGTCAAGCCGACTGACGAGGATATGCATGAAGGTGGTAAGCGTTACAGCCAGGGAGGCTGGGAATATCGAGTGCTCCTGAACTGGGTTCGTGGCGGTGAGTCGTTTGACGAAGAGAACATTGCACAATTGGATCATCTTGAAATTAATCCGCTGGAAATTCAGTTCTCGGCAACAGGACAAACCAAACAACTGAACGTGGTTGCCGTTTGGTCCGATGGATCCCGAGAAGATGTTACCCCTTTAGTACGTTACAAGTCGAGTGACAAGGGAATTGCTGAGGTTGATCAGAACGGGCAGCTTACGTCGGGTGAGAGGCAGGGGGATACCCACATTATTTTGTCATATGACAAAGCGGTCGTTCCCATTCCAGTTCTGCGACCCGTCAGTAAACAGGTGGGTCGGCGATATCCCCAAGTACCGACTCCAACAACGGTGGATCAGTTGGTTGTTGAAAAACTGCGCAAACTCGGGATCGTGCCGGCAGATGTAGCCGGTGATGCTGAATTTCTGCGTCGCGTTTCTCTGGATATGACCGGAACGTTACCAACAGCCGCACAGGTGGAATCCTTTCTGGCGGATAAATCCAAGGGCAAACGTGGCAAGAAGATTGATGAACTATTACAGACGCCGGCCTATGCAGCCTGGTGGGCAACCAAGCTGTGTGATTTTACAGGCAACAACGATCAGCAATTAAATAACACCTCACCGGTTCGCAACGCCCCCGGTCAGATCTGGTACCGCTGGATTGAGCAGCGAGTGGCGCAGAATATGCCTTATGACGAATTGACTGCAGGAATTGTCTTGGGGATTTCGAAAAAACCGGGGCAGTCCTATCTGGACTATTGTGAGGAGATGACGGATTTACATCGGGGCGATCGTGATGCCAGCATCGAAAAGATGGAAACCATGCCCTATTACTGGGCTCGTCGGGATTTTCGCAATCCTCCGGAACGTGCAATTAGCTTTGCCTATGCCTTTATGGGAATTCGAATTCAATGTGCTCAGTGTCATAAGCATCCGTTTGATGTGTGGTCAAAAAAGGATTTTGCTGAGTTTTCAAGTTTCTTTACCGGAGTATTATTCGCCAATGCACCCCTGGGCGAGGATCGAGCGGCATACCAGACGATGATTAAGGATCTGGGCTTGGGAAAATTAAATGGCGGTCAGCTGCGGCGTGAGTTGTCCAGTCGGATTCAGGATGGAAAGACGGTTCCTTTTCCCGTAGTGACGACACGCGCTCCCAGACAGGTGTTGGAGTCGGGTAGGCCGTCCGGGCCCGTCATTACCGAGGCGTCCATTCTTGGTACTCAGACGATCCAATTTGAGAAAGATCAGGATATTCGTGAACCGCTGATGCAATGGCTGCGTTCGAAAAAGAACCCCTACTTTGCCCGAGCATTTGTTAATCGTGTCTGGGCCAATTATTTTAACGTCGGAATTGTGGATCCACCCGATGACCTTAGCCTTGCTAACCCGCCCAGCAATGAAGCTTTGCTGGATTATCTGACTCAGGGTTTTCTTGATCATGATTTTGATATGAAATGGTTACATAAGGAGATTGCCAACAGTCGCACATACCAGTTGAGTTGGAAAACGAATGAAACCAACGAAGGGGATCATCGGAATTTCAGCCATCAGGTTCCGCGGCGTTTGCCGGCAGAGGTAACGGTGGATGCAATCGCGGTGGCCACGGCATCGGATCAGGAGGCGCAACGACTGCATGAAGATATGGCAGGTCGGGCGATTTCAATTCCGACCTCCAGCGAACGTTTTTTGCAGGGAAATAACGCGACTACATTTGGCCTGATGGTGTTCGGACGGTCGACGCGTGAGAGTAACTGCGAATGTGATCGCAGTATGGATCCCACCCTGCTGCAAACGGTCTATATGCAAAACGATCAGGATGTCCATCGATTGCTCGACCGTCGCAATACAGGATGGTTGTATCAGATTTCCACAGAGCGTGATTGGTCGTTTGGAGGCGCGGGTTTGAATAGTACCAGACAGGCCAAACCACCGCAGAATTACGCTCAGCTGATGGCGAATCTGGACAATCGGATTAAAGCTCTGCGCCAGGCTGGGAATGAAAAAGAAGTTGCCAATTTGGTGAAACGACGAAGAGCATATGTACAACGATTTGGACCGGTGGATGAGGGTACTCAGGCTGCAGATCCAACGGCCTCGAAGCCGCAGGTTGAAAGGACAGAAGATATTGTGAATCAGGCTTACTTGCGAACGCTTAGCCGGTACCCAAGTGAACAGGAAATGATACGCAGTGTGCAGTATATTCAGGACTCGGAAGATCCAGTTAACGGTGTTCGGGGATTACTTTGGGCGCTGGTGAATACAAAAGAATTTGTTGTTAATCATTAACACGAATATGAGATACGATATTTTACGCAAGATACGATAATAGGACGCCTTTTCCAACCGAAAACGATCGGGCGGATATTGGTGGCTCATACTGAGGAATGGAACATGACGATTCATAAAACATGCGACGGGGTTCAACGACGAGATTTCTTGCGAGTCGGCTCGGCTGGTTTGGCCGGAGTAAATCTGGCCGGTTACCTGAGTCTGGCGCAAGCGGGTGAAATTGCAGAATCGCAGGGAAAGAACGCGATCTTTATTAATCTCCCGGGTGGTCCCTCTCATATGGATACATTCGACCTCAAACCGGATGCTCCCACGGAGTTTCGGGGAGATTTTTCACCGATAAAGACCAATGTTTCAGGAATGGAAATCAGTGAACATCTTCCCAAACTGGCTCAATGTGCTGACAAGTTTGCGGTGTTACGAGGTGTCAGTCATACGCTGGGTGCTCATCGACTCGGCAGTGAATATGTCAATACCGGCAATCGTCCACTGGCCTCGTTGGAATATCCCGGATATGGAGCGGTCGTTACGAAAGAACTGGCAGAGGCGACGGACTTGCCTCCGTTTGTCGCCATTCCACGCAGTGCACAGCGGGCTGGATATCTGGGAGTGCGTTATGCGCCCTTAAATACCGGGACGATACCTCAGGCAGGACGGCCGTTTTCCGTGCGGGGCGTGACCTTAGGTGCCGGATTGACGGTTCGTGAGGTTAGCAAACGTCAGAAACTGCTGTCCGACCTCGACACCGCATTTAATCAGGAAAAGAAAAACAGCCAGCTGCTGGAAGGGATGGACGAGTTCAACAAACAGGCGCGGGCCATGATTACGTCCGACGCAGCGCGACACGCGTTTGATATCAGCAGGGAGCCAGCATCATTTTCAAGTAAATTTGGCACCACACCGTTTGGAACAAGTTGTCTGTTGGCCACACGATTGGTGGCGTCTGGTGTCAGGTTTGTAACCGTTTCGTTTGGTGGCTGGGATACGCACCGCGATAATTTTACGGCATTGAAAACTCGACAATTACCACCCCTGGATGAAGGGTTGGCTGCTCTGTTTACCGGACTTGATGAAAAAGGATTGCTGGAATCCACCGTGGTCTATGTGACGGGCGAATTTGGACGGACTCCGAAGATCAATCAGAAGACTGCCGAAGGTGGTCGTGATCATTATCCACGCTGTATGTTCATGTTACTTGCCGGCGGTGGAATTCGCGGTGGGCAGGTGATTGGTAAGAGTGATGATAAAGCGACCGCCCCGGCGGATGCGGGCATTTCACCGGATGACGTGGCAGCGACGTTTTATCAGGCGATGGGCATCGACCATACGAAAGAATATCACAGTGCGACGGGTCGACCTGTGATGCTTGTCCGCGATGGACATCCCCTTAAACAGGCATTTGCATAAACCTTGCCGTTGGTTTGGTAAGCGATCTGTTCTTGAAAGAATGATTCAGGGCAGGGCGGATGTACGCCCCGATTTTCTTCCGATTTCCACCATTTCTTTCCGGATGTACTCCCCTCTGTATTCTCTTACAGAGTGAGGCGGGTAATCTTCCGAAAATCAGGCGCAAGTCAGACACAAGTCAGGAAAGCGGAGTCCATTTAGAATGCCATCTGTAAAAAACTACATTGAAAATCGATCCAACAGACGGATCCCTCTGTTGAAGCGACTCAAGGTCGTTATGAAATCGAAGTGGTTTTGTTGTTTTCGTCGCAGCGATAGCGGAGTTGATACAAGTCGATGGTTGACGGCGTTGATATTGACCACGGGATTGCTGAGTGTCGGAGGATTTGTTTTCGGTCAGTCCCCGCGGACGGTGAAAACGCCTCAGGCTGTGCAGTGGGAAGCAGATGAACTAAAGCGCAAACATCACCTGAGCGATTCAGCGTCATCGCGGGAAAGTTTGGGAAATGGAATTCCAAAGCCCATGGTGACGGTTGCTCCTGTCGGTCTGCTGAAGGATGAAAAACCAACACGTAAGTTTCGAGGTCGGTTGCCGGCGCACTATGCTCAAGTGGTTAATGAGCAGCAGCGGCAGTTCATCTATTCCCTGCAATGGCGTTATCAGCAGGAGATCAGGAAATATGAGGAACATTTAAAGAAACTGGCGGCCCATCGCGACCAACGAATCTATGATGTGCTCACCCCGATGCAAAAGGAACAATTGAGTCGGTTGCAAAACTGAGATATGTCCTGAGGTTAAGTAGACGAGTATCAATCGGGGGAAGCTTCCGCGAGTTGTTATTGACGGTGGTTGTTCAGTCGTGCGTCCAGCCATGGCTGACTAATGAATTTTCGCATCAGATTCCAGAAATTGAGGTGGAGAATTTCCTGTACACCCTCTGGTAGCTCTTCAGGTAATGCATCTCCGTTGCGGCGGCAAAAACCATGCCACTCTAAACGCAGATCCCAATCGTGATTTTTTGCCAGTACATTGATTCGGTCACGGATTCGTAGTGCCCACATCCCGCCAAACATATCTCGAAAATCCAGCCAGACACGGTCTTCACGGGTCAAACCACTTCGGTCCGGACGAGGCATGATCAGTACCAGACTCAAAGCTGCGATGGCAAATCCCATTCCCCATGCCGGCAAATTGCTTAATGAAAGGTGACACCAATCTGGTAAATGCTGGTTCACCAGCGCTAATTGAGCACAGGCTAATAACACGCCGCAGATCCAAAACCGCCCGAGAACAATATTCATACTGGATACAAGGATTAATATCAGCATGAACCACGCCCGGATACCTTGTGTATCATAAATCTGGCCAGGGCGAATGAAGATGGCTTCCAGTGCCGGCAGTACTAAGATGATCCACAATGTCAGTACCACCAATTCCCACATCTTGTTTTGTGGTCGTCTGGCACCCAGCAATGACATAAACGGACAGAAGATCAAAGCGTGAGCACTGTATTGTAACGCCTGGTACCAATGTCGATCGGTTGCATGAATCTCGATGGGCTCGACAGAATGGCTTAGCACCATTGCCCAGATTGCAGCGATTAGCCAGCACCAGGGTGAAAGCAATGTCGTGCGACGAATTCGGGGCAGCGCAGCGATCAGCAGCGCCGTGGCGATCCATGCTAATATCAGCCCGATATTCACTTGCTTAACCCCCTAATAATCGCTTTTATCCCACCGACCATGTACTTCCTGCTCATATACACAGATGTAGTCATGGATGTCATTGAATCTACCATTGTTCGCTATTATGATAAACTCTTGCGCCTCATGTAACGTACCAAGGCAATGGAACCGTCGGCAGCCAGTTGTTGTCGCTTTCTTTTCTCACCCTCTTGCCAACCGTAGGAGTTTTTACTGAATGTTTGAACGGTCTTGCTTTGTATCCTCAGCGAAATTGAGCTGTTGGTTGATGATTTTTCTGGTGAGTGGCTGCCTGAGCCGTTCTAACGAGGATCCGATCAGCGGTAATCGTGATAACGATGGAGTGTCCCAACACACGAATTCCCTCTCGGGTAAAGAATCTCCAGAGGTGAATCTCCCACGTCCGGCGGATGACCCGCAGGCCATCACGAAGATCGAAGACATGTATGGCGAGGTATTTAAGGCTTCCGACGGTATTGTGAACTTTGTCGACTTTGGTGGTGCTTTTGGAGAAAGTGTTGATTTAAGTGTACTGCAGGGTGTTCCATTCGTAGAACGATTGGTACTCAACGGAGCCAGAGTATCGGATGATGATCTGATCCATCTGGAAAATTTAACCCATCTAAAGATACTGGATCTTGGTGAAACGCGGGTAACCGATGTGGGCATGAAATCGCTCAAGAAAATCAGCAGCTTGCAGGAGATTAATCTCCAACGCACGGATATTACGGATGCGGGTCTGGGCCATTTACTTGAGATTCCCAATTTGCGTCGGTTTAAGTTAGTACGTTGCAAGATATCAGATGCGGGTCTGGCACTATTGAAAGACCGAACGGATATTGTCTTGCTGGATCTGAAGGAATGCATCAACATTTCTGATGCAGGTTTGGCTCATGTCGCGGGTATTCGTGATCTGAAATTTCTCCGCGTTTGGGGTTCTCAGATTACCGACGAAGGGATGGCCCATCTCACAGGTTTAACCAATTTAGTGCATCTGGGTTTAGACGACACCAAAGTGGGTGATGCGGGGATGCCTTCCATTGGTAAGCTAACGAATTTGCAAAATCTGGAAATGTATCAGACGGGCATCACGGACGAGGGCATGCAGCACCTTTCCGGACTCACCAAGCTGAGATATCTCAAAATTCGTGGAACGCTTGTAGGTTCCTCTGGTATGTCGGCCCTGGCATCTATGACATCATTAGTGCGTCTGGATTTGAGTGAAACTCAGGTCGGAGATGCGGGTTTAGCGGTTATGGAAAAACTAATGAATCTCCAGGATCTCAATCTTTGGGCGACCCGGATTACGGATGAGGGGTTAACCAAATTAACGGGATTAAGTGAGCTTAAGAAACTAAATTTAGATCAGACGGAAACCAGCGATGCGGGTTTAGTCCATGTTGGGGAGTTAACCAGCCTTACAACCTTGGTATTGCGATCGACTCAAATTACCGATGACGGTATGGAACATTTACTAAGCCTTGAAAATTTAACAGATTTGAATGTTGAGTTTTGTACCAGTTTGGGTGATAGTGGAAAAACAGTCATTCGAAACGGTCTTCCCGGTGTGATCCTGACGGAATAGCCCTATTCATTCCCGATGACTCTTATCCGGACTTATCAATTCCTTTTTTAACAATCATTACCATGAAATATTATGTTTCACGATCAGGGCTGTTTGCTTTCACCGCGATGTGGGCTTTCAGTTTTTATGTACTTTCCAGTACGGCAATAGCTCAACCTGATTCCACTTCGGAATCGAGAACAGAGAATTCCGTTGTAAAGCTGGATGCGCCTGTAGTGCAACGCTTAGGTGTGACGTCGGGATTCGGTTCTTTTATTCCCAATCGGTGGGGAGTTCTATCTGCAGAAGTATCGAACCCAACGGATCGTTCTCAGAAATTAACCATCCGTGCGAATTGGGAAACGGACAATCCTGCGAACAATGCAGTTCAGTTTACGCGGACCTTTGTTGTGCCAGCGATGACACGTCGAGTTGTATGGTATCCCATACGTGTACCGGATCACGAACCGGAAAATGAGCGTCTGAAGATTGGTCGTTTAATGCTGCGATCCATCATCTCCCGGGAGGAAGATGGCAAGGAAGTGATGGTGCTTAGTCCATTAGGAAAGATTCATGCTGCTGCTCAGATCAATACCGAATTTAACAAGCCCGCGATGGGGTTCATTCCGGAGGATGAAACGGAGCTCCTCGAAATGCGGGCGTACCTTGCCAGCCGTGGTGTGGATGTTGAGGATGTAAACAGCAACACCCTGAGAATGCTCATCGCCATTCGTGATAAACAGGGGTTGGGCAGTGCCATGTTCAAGCCCAAGGCGTCGGGCATTGCACCGAATCCATTATCGTTGGATGGTCTTGACCAGCTTGTCATTGCGGATGGAAGTTATTCCAAAGATGTTTCACTGACCGACTCGATACGTAGCTGGATCATGTCAGGTGGTCGGGCATGGATCATGCTGGATCGGACCGGTACGGCTTTCGCCCAGCGTCTTTTGGGGGACACCTTGAGTCTTGTGGAGTTGGAAACGCAACAACTCAATCGCGTGGTGATCATCGATGTTCACGATGGTCAGCATCATGTGGGCGCTGCCGTTGAATACGATCAACCGGTAAAGTTATTGACGGTTCTGGTGGAAAACGTCGATGTCACGCATGAAGTGAATGGTGTACCGGCAGCGTTCTGGTTGAAATACGGAAATGGCGAGATTTTGTTTACGACACTCAGCAGCGAAGCCTGGACACGTCCCAAGGCGCATCCGTCGATAACCACGGCTTTGTTACAGCGTGAGCCATTAGAAGATTTAATGAAACGGTTTTATACGCCGACAGACAAAGCATTGACAGATTTCTCAGTTACGGAAAACGAGATCGATGAGATGACCGTGAACCAGACCGATGATAGCCAGGTGGTTATCGATAAGAAGCAACGTCTTGCGGAGTTTACAGCAACATCGAAAGTAAAAGATATTGATGGATTTTTGAAGCAGAAGGTAGGGTTTCAGATCGTATCGCGCGAACACATTATGGTGGTGTTTGGATTGTTTTGCGCCTTGATTGTAGGACTGGGTTATTTCCTGCATCGTAAGGGTCGGATGGAATTACTATTGGCGGGTGGTCCGGTGATCGTCATCGTGCTTTCCAGCTATCTGTATATTATTGGTGCGGTGAAACGTAGCACACTCGATAGTCTCACTGCGTCAGTCCAGTTTATTAACGCGGAGCATGGATCTCGTGATCTTGTCATTCGGGGCATGGGTGCCGTATATAGTGAGGAGTCGGTACAGGAGAATATTGAAGCAACTGCCGGGGGAGTGTTTTGGCCTGACATGCAGGAATTAACCGGTACCAATATACGTATGGTCTGGACGGACATGGATCGCTGGCATTGGGAAGGCCTGATGATGCCCGGAGGTACGGTACGTACTTATCCGTTTGAAAAACCCTTACACCTGAATGAAGCTATTCAGGCTACCGCAACGTTGTCACCACAGGGATTGGTAGGAACTTATCGTTTGCCGGGATTTGAAAATCTGGAGCATGCGATATTGGTAAGCCCGACGGGAGAACGCGCTCAGGTTGACCTTATCGACGGAAAACTGATGGTTCATAACGAGGAGCT
>JAYZPA010000138.1:0-25665 GCA_036150515.1 Planctomycetota bacterium | reverse complement strand
AAAAAGAAAACGGTACCACGTTGCTTGCAAATCGCAGAACATAGATTGACGACCTGTTCGCGATGGCCAACACACTCGATGACCAAATCGGGTGCCTGTCCCCCCAAAATCTTCTGCACACCGTTGGCAATATCGTCAGCCGACTGATCTGAGCCCACATGCAGTGTGTCCGTCGCGCCCATCTGAGGACTGACTTGAAGTCGATCTGAATTCAGATCGATTCCCACAATCCGATTCGCTCCAAGCTGGCTCAAAGCGCAATTCCAAAGCTGACCCATGGGGCCTTGCCCTACAACCGCAACATTTTGGCCAAGGATATTGGGCAAGCGGCGTAGTGCATACAAAACCGTACCTAATGGTTGTGCTAATAGAGCTTCCCGCTCCGGTGGCCGAGGATCCACAGGAATCGCCTGATTTTCCGTCACAATAAACCGTTCCTGTAGACCCTCCTGACGATAAGGCACACACAGTACCCGGTCGCCTGATTTGAATTTCTCACCGTTGGTTTCCACCACAGTACCAATCATCTCGTGCAAAGAATGTCCGATGACCGGTTCATAGGTCTCATTATCCGCTTCGAAATACAGTAAATCGGATCCACATAAACAGGCTAATTCCGGCTGAAAAATAATGTCTCCAGCAGCACTGGCTGCCAAAGACGGTTCGTCGATTTCGATCAGTCGAATTTGACGTGGTCCGTAAATCTCGGCTGCTAACACGTTTTATCATCCTTACTAGAGTACACTGAATACTGCCAGTATTACGTATGAGCAGCACCCAAACAAGGTGCGAGGTGTCCACCTGATCCAGCTCGACGATTGTTCCTTTATCACAAAAAGAAAAACAGGTCCCGAATGTCATTACAAAAGAAAATGCCGGTTGTCCTCTCACTTGGTACGCTCCTGTTGTGCTGCTGTACGACCCTGAACGGACAAAAGGATAAACTCTACGAAACCATTAATGCCCGACAGGCAACAAGTTGGGAAACCGCGATGCAAATCTGGAAATGGGCAGAGCCCGGTTACCAGGAAACCAAAAGCTGCCGGCTCCTGATGAAAATTCTGCATGAACAGGGATTCCACATTGAAGAAGGTGTGGCTGACATTCCAACCGCATTCACAGCCACCTATGGGAAAGGGAAACCGGTAATTGGCATTCTGGGAGAATACGATGCGCTGCCTGGTCTGTCCCAACAGGCCATTGCCCAACGGGCATCGCTGGCCGAACAAACCCACGGATACGGTCATGGATGCGGACACCATTTGCTAGGCGTCGCCTCAATGGAAGGAGCGATTGCCATCGCCCACCAAATCAAATCCGGGAAGTTGAAAGGTACGATTCGGTACTATGGTTGTCCTGCCGAAGAAGGGGGCAGTGCCAAGGTATTTATGGTTAATGAGGGTCTTTTTAAGGACTGCGATACGGTGTTGCACTGGCACCCCGGAAACCGGAATGCCGCTGGAGATCGCAGTACTCTGGCACGAAATGCTGTGAAATTCCGGTTTTATGGCAAAGCCGCTCATGCTGCCGGTGCGCCCGAACAGGGACGCAGTGCGTTGGATGCCGTGGAATTGACAAACTTTGCAGCCCAACTCCTTCGGGAGCATACTCCCGACGGTACCCGTATTCATCATGTGATCACCGCCGGAGGAGGAGCACCTAATGTCGTGCCTGAGTTTGCCGAGGTCTATTACTATATTCGACATCCGCAGTCAAACGTCGTGCGGGGCCTCTATCAGCGACTCGTAAAGTGCGCCGAAGCCGGGGCACTGGCAACCGAAACGAAACTGGAAATCGACTTTCAGGGCGGAATCCTGGAAATCCTGCCTAACGATGTACTGGCTCAAACGACCCTCAGTAATCTAAGACAACTCAATGACCTGCAGTTTGATGATGACGATGTGAAATTTGCAATCCGTATTCAGCAGACAATTGACAATCCAATCCCGCTCTCATCCATCGAAGAAGTAGTCAATACACGCGGAACGATTGGAATGGGATCGACCGATGTCGGCGATGTTTCCTGGGTCGTGCCTACAACCGGATTTAATACCGCCTGCTTTACTCCCGGTATCCCAGGCCATAGCTGGCAAGCCGTTGCCTCCGGTGGAAATGAAACTGCTGCAAAAGGACTGAACCTCGCTGCACGAGTGATCGCAGCGACCGCATGGGACCTCTATAAAAATCCCGATCTCATCGCGGCGGCCAAAGCAGAACTCGCTCAGCGTCTCGGCAATCAACCCTACAAATCCCTGATGCTGCCAGGCCAAAAACCCCCACTCAATTACCGGAAACCGCCTGTAAAACCATGATGAGAATTCAAAAACAAGCAGCCCGCCCGGTAACCAACGGATGAGCCGAAACTCCCTCAACGCCGAACCACTTCTTAGTATTAAGTTTTTTTATACCAATCCCCCGGCTCAATGCGTGAATTGACCCCGTTGACAGGCCATAAAAACCAGTATATCCTGACTATTACTGGGTAAATCTTGCACGTGTGGTATTAGTAATAATTATCTAGCTGGTTCTTATTACTTATTCAATTTCTTATCGTGCATTATTAAATAGAGCATGCACATATCGCGGGTACGAGCGATCGAAACGTCGATCATTTATTGCGTACAAACAGGCATTCAAACAGACGGGTTCCAAATGAAATTACGATCCATCAAGGTCTTCTGTGATGTTGTCTCACGACGCAGTTTTTCCGAAGCAGCTCGCGACAATCAGATCACACAATCGGCAACGAGCCAGATCATTCAGCATTTAGAAGAGCGATTGGGAACCAAGTTACTGGATCGATCCACGCGTCCATTTTTGATAACGGAAGCAGGTCAGACTTATTATGAGGGATGCAGTCGAATTCTGGAGCAGTACGAGGACTTGGAAACCAAGGTAAGTGGTCTTGCCAATGTAACGAACGCGACGATCCGGGTTGCTTCGATTTACTCGGTGGGATTGAGTTACATGCGACAATTTGTCCAACGATTCAACGAATCCAACCCGGACATTCACGTCCAGCTTGAGTATCATCATCCCCAGCGCGTTTACGACCTGATCAAGTCAGGAGAATCTGACATAGGTTTGCTCAGTTATGCCGCACCGACTCGAAGCATTTCCGCCATTGCCTGGCGAGCCGAACCCATGGTCGTTGTGTTGGGCAACGAGCACCCCTTAGCCGATTGTGACGAGGTTTCATTACAGTCACTACACGGGTTGGAAATGGTTGCTTTCAATCAGGATTTACGAATCCGTCAGGAGATTCAGGCGGTATTCAGTGACTGCAACATCGTACCCAGGGTGGTCATGGAGTTTGACAACATCGAAACACTAAAGCGTGCGATTGAAATCAACACAGGATTCAGCATATTACCGAAGGCGCACATTGAACGGGAACTGATATCCGGTTCACTATGTTGTGTCAACATAAGCGGACCTCCACTGATTCGACCTGTCGGAATCATCCATCGCAATCAGGTTCCCTTAGGTACGAACATCGAGAATTTCATTGAAATGCTCATCGAAGACGAGCGAATTTTCCCGAAGGGTGAACGGCACCCGGAGTTGTTGGAAAACCAGACGAACCATCGATTTTCCGTTCTGGACGAACCGGCACCGGCCATGGCAACCCGACAATGACTCACAGACAAAGCAGAATGCATAAACAACACGGACTCCCGAATAAACACGGCTTATACGATCCTGCATATGAAAAAGATGCATGTGGAGTCGGATTTGTTGCGCACATAAAGGGCCAGCGTAGCCATCAAATCGTATTAGATGCCAATGAGATCATGATGGCGATGGAGCATCGTGGTGCCTGTGGTTGTGAGGCAAACACGGGTGATGGGGCGGGCATGCTAACCGGATTTCCCTATGAATTTCTCCGTCAGGTCGCTCTGGATGACTTACAGGTGGAGTTGCCGCCCGAGGGAGAATGTGGAGCAGGTCTGGTTTTCCTGCCTCGCGACAGCGAGCAACGAAACCATTGTAAAAAGGTCGTGGAAAGTCTGATCGTAGAGCAGGGTCAAAAGCTGATCGGTTGGCGAAGCGTACCCACAGATCCTGAGGGTGCCACGGTTGGACCAACCGCATTGTCAGCGATGCCTCATTTTGAACAATTGATCGTTGCTGCGGCCGAGGGGGTTTCCGGGGATGATTTTGAACGCCAATTATATATCATTCGCAAGCGTGCGAGCCATCAACTGCGCAGTGCTTCCTCACTATCCGAAAGCAAATTGTTTTATATTTGCTCACTATCGTCCAAAGTGCTGATCTACAAAGGCATGCTCACCACATATCAAGTGGTCCCTTTTTTCCCGGACTTGTCGAATCCTGCGTATATCACTCATTTAGCAATGGTGCATTCCCGTTTTTCAACCAACACGTTTCCGAGTTGGGATCGAGCTCAGCCAAATCGATTCATGTCCCACAACGGTGAGATCAACACGCTACGCGGTAACATCAATTTCATGTCCTCGCGAGAAGGCGTGATGCAAAGCACAGAATTTGGCGACCAACTCCATCAATTGTTTCCGGTAATTGAACCGGACTGTTCTGACTCAGGGAATTTTGACAATGCCCTGGAATTCCTGCTGATGAGCGGGCGGACGTTACAGGAAGCCATCATGATGATGATCCCCGAAGCCTGGCAAAAACATGATACCATGGCCGAAAACAAGCGCGCCTTTTATGAATATCATAGTTGTCTCATGGAACCCTGGGACGGTCCCGCATCCATCGTCTACACCGACGGCAAATATATCGGCGCGATTCTCGACCGTAACGGTCTCAGGCCAAGTCGATACTACATCACCCACGATGATCGGGTGGTCATGGCAAGTGAAGTCGGCGTGCTGCAGGTTGATCCGGCGAACGTAAAATACAAAGGCCGTCTTCAGCCGGGAAAAATGTTCCTTGTCGATTTTCAACAGGGTCGTCTGATCCCCGATGAGGAATTGAAAAACGAATTTTCCAATCGCCATCCGTATGCCCAATGGCTCATAGAGAACCGGCTGGAATTATCAGATCTGGAGAGTCAGGATGTACCCCCGGCTCTGTCTGCAGACCAACTGCTCCCCCAATTGCAGGCTTTTGGTTACACCACGGAAACCATGCAATTCATGTTACTTCCACTGATTCATGAAAAACGGGATCCTGTTGGATCGATGGGAAACGATGCCGCCTTGGCATGTTTGAGCGACAAACCTCGCCTGATTTATGATTACTTTAAACAACTCTTCGCTCAGGTAACCAACCCGGCAATTGATTCGATACGAGAAGGCGTCATCATGTCGCTCGAATGCTATATCGGGCCGGAAGGGAATCTACTGGAATCAACCCCGGAACAGGCACAACGTCTGTTGATTCCTCATCCGATCCTTTCCAATCAGGAACTGGCAATGATCAAAGGAATGGATCACCGCGGGTGGAAATCCAAAACCATTGATATCACGTATCCAGTCCTTGAGGGAAAGCAAGGACTGACAACGGCATTGGATCGGATATGTGAGCAGGCCGAGCAGGCAATTGCTGAAGGCTATAGTCTATTGGTATTATCCGATCGCAGTACGAATTCCCAACGCGTCCCGATCAGTTCTTTGCTGGCAACCGGTGCGGTTCATCATCATTTGGTGCGACAGGCGAAACGAACTCAAATCGGACTCATTCTGGAATCAGGGGAAGCACGGGAAGTCCACCACCATTGCTTGCTTGCCGGGTTTGGCATCGATGCAATCAATCCTTATCTGGCGTTTGAATCGCTTTGGCAGGCTCGACGTGATGGCCTTTGCGATGACGAAGTTAATGATGATGACAAGATCGTCAAGCTATACAAAAAAGCCGTTGCAAAGGGCATGTTGAAAGTCATGGGGAAAATGGGGATTTCCACACTTCAATCTTACAAAGGTGCTCAAATATTTGAAGCCGTTGGACTCCGGGACAGCGTCGTGAACCGATGTTTTGTGGGCACCGCCAGCCGTGTACAGGGTGTTGATTTTGATGTGCTGGCCACGGAATCTCTACGACGTCATACACTGGGATTCCCTTCCAGTCCGGACAATGCGCTCCAAATCTTACCTAACCCCGGTGAATTTCACTGGCGTGCGGAAGGAGAGCGTCATGGATGGGATCCCGAAGCAATTTCCGATGTCCAGGATGCCGCCCGTAATAACAATTCGGAAACCTATTGGAAATTCGCGGACCACATCAATCATGACGAACGTGTACGCTGTTCCTTAAGGGGCCTGTTAACCTTCAAATCCAATGTTAACGGCGGCCCGATTGACATTGGTGAAGTGGAACCTGCGATCGCCATTGTTAAACGATTTGTAACGGGAGCGATGAGTTATGGATCGATCTCTGCAGAATCTCATGAAACGCTGGCCATTGCCATGAATCGTCTAGGCGGCAAAAGCAATACGGGTGAAGGGGGAGAGGATCCCGACCGTTTCCAACCTTTGGCCAATGGCGATTCAAAACGTTCGGCAATCAAGCAGGTTGCCTCCGGTCGGTTTGGAGTCACGATTTGGTATCTTGCCAATGCAGACGAAATCCAGATTAAAATATCGCAGGGAGCCAAGCCCGGTGAAGGGGGTGAGTTGCCGGGAAGAAAAGTGAATGAAACCATTGCGCGGATTCGTTATTCCACTCCGGGTGTGGGATTGATCAGCCCGCCACCTCATCATGACATCTACTCCATTGAAGATCTGGCCCAACTGATTCACGATCTTAAAAATGCAAATCCCTATGCACGCATTAGTGTGAAGCTTGTTTCCGAAGTCGGAGTCGGTACGGTCGCAGCCGGAGTCGCCAAAGCTCATGCAGATCACATTTTGATTTCCGGACATAACGGAGGTACGGGCGCATCACCTTTAACCAGCATCAAGCATGCGGGACTGCCCTGGGAACTGGGAATCGCCGAAACCCATCAAACCTTAGTCATGAATGACCTCCGGAGCCGGACCGTTCTGCAAACCGATGGAGGATTGAAGACCGGTCGGGATGTTGCCATAGCAGCGTTACTTGGCGCCGAAGAATTTGGATTTTCCACAGCGCCACTGATTACTCTGGGTTGTATTATGATGCGCAAGTGCCACCTCAACACGTGCCCGGTTGGAATTGCCACACAAGATGCCGAACTGCGGAAAAAATTCTCGGGGAAACCTGAGCATGTCGTGAATTATCTGTTTATGGTGGCTCAGGAATGCCGAAAATACATGGCGCAACTTGGCTTCAAAACCATTCAGGAAATGGTGGGACGTGTTGACTGTCTGGAAACTCAGGCCGCCATTCATCACTGGAAAGCCGATGGTCTGGATCTGACAGCGCTGCTCACTCCGGCCCTCAAGCCCAACGATGACACCGAGGTCACCTGTACTATTAAACAGGACCACGGCCTGGAACATGCGTTAGACAATCAACTGCTGGAACTGGCAAAACCCGCATTGAAAAACGGGCAACCTGTCGATTTTGAACTCCCCATCGTGAATACCAACCGTACTGTCGGCACGATCCTCAGCCACCATGTTGTCAAAAGTATCGGTGGAAACCATTTGCCGGAAGATACCATTCAGATTCGCTTCCGCGGTTCCGCGGGACAGAGTTTCGGCGCCTTTCTCGCACAGGGCATTTCCATGGAAATCGAGGGAGATGCAAATGATTACGTCGGTAAGGGGCTCTCCGGAGGACGCATCTCCATTTACCCACATCAGGAAAGCAGTTTTGCCGCAGAAGACAACTTCATCGCGGGCAATGTCTGTCTGTACGGTGCGACGGCGGGCGAAGCATTTTTCCGTGGTCAGGTCGCTGAACGTTTCTGTGTCCGCAATAGCGGTGCACGATCTGTGGTCGAGGGTGTCGGGGATCATGGTTGTGAGTACATGACCGGCGGACGTACGGTTATCCTGGGACCTACGGGTCGCAATTTTGCTGCCGGAATGTCAGGCGGGATTGCGTACATATGGGATCAACAGGGAGATTTCAACCTGCGGTGTAATCTGGAAACCGTCGAGTTAGAGCCCGTGGAAGACGGGGATGATATAGTCGAACTGCGAGACCTCATCGCGCGGCATCAAAAATTCACAGGTTCCACCGTTGCGGAACATCTATTGGAAAACTTTGATGAAGTGCTGTCTGAATTCATAAAAGTCATGCCCACGGATTACAAACGGGTATTAGAAGCCCAGCAAACCCGGGCCCAGGCTGAAACAATTTAAAACACCATCGAACTTCGGTACGAATAAGAACAAACCAGCACAAGAACAAACGAAACGGCAAGTCATCCATGGGAAAACCAACCGGTTTTAAAGAATTTCAACGCGAGACGATTCCGTATCGCCTGCCGTTGGTGCGCATTGATGATTACCAGGAGATCTATACGGCGCCGGCCGAGGAACATCTGGCAACTCAGGGAGCACGCTGCATGGATTGTGGTGTACCGTTTTGTCAATCCAGCATGGGTTGCCCCATCGACAACCTCATCCCGGAATGGAATGATCTGGTTTTCCGAGGCCGCTGGCAGGATGCTCTCGAACGGCTTCAAAAGACCAATAACTTTCCTGAGTTTACAGGACGCGTTTGTCCGGCACCCTGTGAAGGCTCCTGTGTTCTCGGAATCACCGACCCTCCCGTCACGATCAAAAACATTGAAAGTACGATTGTTAACAAAGGTTTCGAAAATGGCTGGATCACACCCCGACAACCTGACCATCGCAGTGGCAAGACGGTTGCCATTGTTGGTTCCGGACCCGCCGGCCTTGCTGCCGCGGACCAACTCAATCAAGCCGGTCATACCGTCACGGTTTTTGAACGTGCTGATCGCATCGGCGGTCTGTTGATGTATGGCATCCCCAACATGAAGCTGGAAAAACAGGATGTCCTGCGTCGCGTTCATTTGATGGAATCCGAAGGTGTCCAATTCAAGACAGGCGTCAATGTGGGACATGATATCTCGGCGCAGGAATTGGTCGATGGCCATGATGCACTCCTGCTGGCAACCGGCGCCACGAAACCACGTGACCTTCCCATTGAAGGACGTGACCTGCAGGGTATCCACTTTGCCATGGAATTCCTCACCGCCAGCACGAAAAGCCTGCTCGACAGTAAGCACGCCGATGGGGACTTTATTTCCGCTAAAGATAAGAAGGTCGTGGTGATCGGAGGCGGCGATACGGGGACGGACTGTATCGCAACCGCCCTGCGACATGGTGCATCCAGCATCGTTAATCTTGAAATCATTCCCCGCCCACCGGACGAACGCGCAGCAAATAACCCCTGGCCCCAATGGCCGCGAATTTACCGCGTCGACTATGGTCACGCCGAGGTGGCTGCAAAATGGGGTTCCGATCCCCGTGATTACGCAATCGAATCCGTACAGTTTAATGACAATGGAACGGGTTGTGTCGATTCCATTACCGTCGCTGAAGTGGACTGGGCCAAGCCTGTTGCCGATGGTCCTCCATTCACCCGAATTCCGGATACGGAAAAAACAATCGAAGCCGATCTGGTGCTCCTGGCCATGGGATTCCTGGGACCGGAACATTATGTGATCGAAGCACTCGAGGGAAATCTCGCACTGGATAATCGCAGTAATTATCAGGCTTTGCATGGTGAATTCACCACCAGTGTCGACGGCGTCTTTGCTGCAGGAGACTGTCGACGCGGACAATCACTGGTCGTTTGGGCTATTAATGAAGGCCGTGGCGCAGCTCGTGCCATCGATCTCTACCTGACAGGAAAATCAACCCTGCCTGCACCGGGGACCTCCATGGGCAGCGCCTTAGAACCGGCGTGACCGAATCAACGTCACCTGCTTGTCTGTCAAGCGTACTAGATAACCTCACCCACCTGATATTCCCGGTTGCATAACAGTACCATACTGGCCACTAAACAGAAGCCATTGATTCCCAACAGGTATACCATATCCATCAAACTGCCATCGATACTAAAGATATTTGGATCACTTAAAATGGGGAGTCGAAAAATATCCCACTCCATCCAGCGAATAAACATGGATCGCAGGTAATAGTGGATTGTGAGCTTATTAATAACGGCCGGCAGGATGGAGACAACTCCCTCGATCAAAATCGTATAGATAACCGCCATAATCATTGGACGCTTGTGCATCACCGTTCCTAACAGACAAAACAGGGAACTATACGAGATGCTGCTCAGAACCACCAGCGCCGCCGATGACAGAACTAACAATCCGAAATCCTGTTCCAGCGTGTGCGATGTTAAAGGCAACATCAACATTAATGCCAAAAATCCAGCCATGATGGAACGCGTCACCGAAACCATATATTTACCCCACATCATCGCGACCCGACCCTGAGGACGCGTCGCAACATAAGGCCATGTATTACCTTCCAATTCTGCATGTAAGAAAGAGGACATCGACATTAGTCCACTCAACAGGCATACCACTCCGGGTATCAAAATTGCGACCAACAAACCAGCAATTTCAATGTCAATCGATTCCATCGCACGTGAGTTAATTAACTGCTGCAGGGCAGCAGGAAACAGGATGATCAGCAACCAAGATACCGTCATTCCCAATCCAAATGACTGTTTCAACTCAAAGCGGAAGACTGCTAAACTCTTACGTATCATCAAAATGTCCGCTCCCTATATTTCACCACGGTGAATTCGCATCAGCATTTCAAATACCGAATCCAGAGAATCGTCTTCACTAAATAATTCGGTAACCGCAATGGACTTATCCAATACCAACTCCGGTAAACACCGACCAAATTCCTCAATGTCGGTTGTCGTTATTTCAATGCCACCGTTATCATCATGAAACGTAATCGAATCCACTTTGTCAGTCGCCTGCAGTGCAATGGCAAGATCGGTAGCCTGCTCCGTCCGAATCCAGACTCTTCTTGGCGTATCAGACATGATCTCCTGAATATCATCGACCGTACCATGAGCCAGTAACCGGCCATTCATCATCAATAGAAAACTCTGACAAATCTCCTCCACTTCATGCAAAATGTGGCTCGAAATGATCAGTCCACGGCCTTCTCCCACCCATTCGGTCAGTAAACTCGACAATTCATATCGAGCGACCGGATCCAGACCGGAAAACGGCTCATCCAGCAACAACAGCTCCGGTTCGTGAGAGATGGCTTGTGCAACCTTACAACGTTGTTTCATACCGCGCGAATATTGGTCCATGGGGCGGACTCGATCCGTCTGCGATAACCCGACGCGATCCAAAGCCGTATGCGCCATTTCAAGCGCCATGGTGCGACGGAATCCCAACATTTCAGTGTATAACACAACCCATTCCAAACCACTTCGTTTGGTCTGAAGGATATCCAACGCACTGCAAAAACCAATTTTCGCCAGCAACAAATCGTTTTTCCAGGGTCTGGACTCTAGCATCTCGATCCGACCCACCGTCGGCTTAAGCTGACCGGTCATCAAGTTCAACAGCGTTGTTTTCCCCGACCCATTCGGCCCAAGTAATCCATAGGATCCCTGTGGGATACTGACATTAAAGTCGTTCACACCGACCACAATGCCATAGAGTTTCGTTAGGTTTTCTGCTGTAAACATATTGACGTTTTCCTGTCTACACGCGAATAGGGGATACGATTCGGATTCGTAAGATGATCAAGCAAATGGCGCACACAAGACAAACGACAGCAAAAGCAATCCCCAGATTTCCTATTTCCTGATCCATACCGAATACCCATGACTGTAAATTTTCCAACGTTTGCATCGGACTGAGCCACGACCAGTTACCTGCTAGCCCCGATTCTACAAATCCGACAAAATTTGGTTCATCCGAATTAGTGTTACTGGCCATCCGTACAAAGCCTTCCACAGCCGTCATGATGTTGTATGCAACCGAACCCATGATCCAAATCGCGAACCAACCGAAACCCGCAAAAATACTTTCCCGGGTTATCGATGAGAGCATTAAGGCGAATAGCGTCGTCGGCACGCACAGCACGATACTGGCCATCAGAATCCGTATGGGTAAATCCCAGGTTACCAGAACAACAGAAATGCTCGGCGACAAGGCGACGCCCATCAAATACAGCAACAAGGCAGGTAATGTGGTTAGGCCCGCCAAAAAGACCCATACGATGGAACACTTGCCTAATAAATACTGCCAGGGCTTTATCGGCCGTGAGTAATAAAGCAGGAAAGCCCGGTTCTTCATATCGCGACTAATCAGTTTAGGAGCAACCATCCCGATCACGATGAATATGGAAAATGCCTGCGGCAACGTAAAAAAGGTGAACAGAATTTGCGCCCATAACGTCGGACGCAGATACTCAACCAATTCCCGCATTTCAATCACACCACTGTTATCGCGGTCAAATTCGATCAATTCCCGAGCCACCGTTTGAGATCGAATCAGCTTCGATTCGGTTTGTCTAAAAACGGATACCCGCTCGGTACGGTCTCTGTTTCTAAAGTCCGTAAACTGGCCCATCATTCGATTCCGGGTTTGGGGCAGCATCATTTCGAGTTGTTTCGGAGACAGATCGGCAATGAATTGCAGATCCTCAACATTAAAACTGATATCACCCCCACCAAAAGCGCCTCTCGCATTGTTCCGATTTTCAGATTCAGCTGGTTCACTCTCCATTCCCATGGCACCCATGATGCCTTGCGTAATTCTGGATGCCGCATCATCAAACTGTTTTTTGATCGCGGAAATCATAATAATATTGGAAATTTCGGGACGCTGAAAAATTATCCCGGTGACCAGTGGTTTTCCGATATTCATTGGAAAATCCGTTGAATCAACATCCTGAATGGACTGTTCCAGGATGAACAGGCCCAGCCCCATCACGAAAATGGGTAGCCATGCCATGAGAAAGATCCGTTTCAGCCATCGACTGCGCCAAGCCACACGAACTCCAAACAGAGTAATGGTGGTCCACTGGTGGCGACTGGTTTTGGGAATAAGATCCCAGTCCCGATAGCCCAAATCATTGACGGACACGGCCTGCCTCCTTCACAACCTGAATGAACACTTCTTCCATGCTGACCTTGGCAGGGACAATGCTCTTTACGCCCACACCTGCATCGCGGGCCCACTCCCAAATTCGACGTTCACCCATCATTTCAGGATCCTGAATCGTTATCGCGTTATGGTTTCCCAAAACGGCCGACCCACCCTCTTGATTCACTAAATCAATAAAATTCTGTGTGGATCCCACAACGCGCACCTGAAATGAGGGCGTTGCCGGTCTACGAAGATTCTCAACGGATTCCACAAGACGAATGGTTCCGTCGACCAGAACCGCAGCATGCTTACAGATTTCCTGTACGTCTTTCAATATGTGGGTACAGATAATGACCGACATCGATGACCGCTGTCCCAGTAGTTTAATACGGTTCAGCATCGCCGTCCGCTCTTCAGGATCCAAGCCGCTGGTGGGCTCATCCAGAATCAACAATTTCGGTGAGTGGACGATGGCCTGAGCAAATTTCAATTTTTGACGCATCCCGGTCGAATAGGTTTCCACCTGACGATACCGTTCCTGACCCGTGCCACAAAAATCCAATACCTCATGAGCACGCTGCAATGACCGCATTGCCGGGTACCCGGTCAGTTGAGCTGCAAACTGTACCATTTCCACGCCGGCGATGCCTTCAATAAAACAATCATCCTCGGGCATGTATCCCACCTGAGAACGAATCGTCTGAAAATTTTTTGCATCCAGCGGGTACCCCAGAATCTGCCCATAACCAGAGGTCAGTTTTACAAGACCTAACAGGACTTTAATCATCGTGCTCTTGCCAGCACCATTGGGTCCTAACAATCCCGTGATTCCGACGGGGATTTCAACAGAAACATCATTTAACGCAAGAAAGCGGCCATATCGCTTCGTGAGACGGGAAAGAGAAATAATTGATTCCACTTTTGCTTCGCTTTCAATGAATTTGAACTCAAACAAATAACTATAAGCAACCACAACCCATTTGGGAATCGGTTTGAATTCAACTATCGGCACATCACATCCGTATTCGGGAACGTGGACTCTGGCAAACTATACGGACAGCATGTCATACAAGTTCACTTGTTGAGGAATTCCAACGTAACAAGCAAGTAACAACGATGGACTTTACAGCGACTCCTGAGGACTCCGTTTGCCACGTACAAACGACCAAATCGATGAAATCATCAAGACGACGATGATCGCAGTCGTGAGCCCCGTAGACGTGCCGGATCCACTGTCGATCGCAACAAACAGCCCTCCAAACGCAGGAAACAACAGCGCTGTTGAAATCGCAAAAAAGAGAATAAAAATGCGTTCCGATGACCCCTCAATTTCGATCCCCTGATTCAGTTTTTCAATTTCACTCAGACGATCCATAACGGTTTCAACATTGGCAGTTGTTTTCTGTTCACTCTCTCGCGTACGAACCGTAACCGTCACTTCACGATTACATTTAGGACAGCGACAGGGAACTTTCAACACGGGTGCAGAACAATAGGGGCAAACGGTCTTCGCTTCGTCAACTTCCAACGCTTCGAATAAACCTCCCACGGCAGATGCATTAACCCATTGGGCATCATCTTTACGGATTTGAGTGGCGGGTACAATGACTTCCTGTTCCACCAGTTGCAGCAAATCAAAATTTGAAATCGGTCCGATTTCGTCATCGCCAAGTTGATAATACCAGTTCGCCATCGCTGCTCTTGTTCCTACCCTGAAACATCAAGTGTGAACGACGATTGTCGCCCATACTGCTGCCCCTTGTAAAGTGCTAACCCAACGTTACCACCTGTTGAAATTCCGGAATGCTCACCTGCAAAGAAAGCTGGGTCCGGATCAACTCGGCAAGTTCGTCCGCAGCCTCCTGATCTCCATGACTGAGAAACACCTGCTCCGGTCCTTCCGAGAAATTGCCAATCCAATCCAGTAATCCAGCCTGGTCGGTATGACCGGAAAACCCTGACAACTGCACGATCTCAGCCTGAACATCGTAGTGGCGGCCATGAATTCTGACCGGACTTTTACCACTGGAAATTTGTCGGCCCAGCGTCCCATGAGCCTGATATCCAACAAACACAATTGCCGCATTAGGATCCCCGATGTTTCTCTTCAAGTGAAATTTAATCCGTCCTGCAGTACACATTCCTGAAGTGGACATAATCACCGCGGGTTCAGTTTCCGCATTGATTTGTCGAGACTCATCTCGCGAACGACACAATTGCATACCCGGAAAATCCAGAATGGATTTTCCTTCAATGATCATGTCCCACGCATCCTGGTCAAAACAACTGCGGTGCTGTTGAAAAACGCGGGTTACATCAACCGCCATCGGGCTATCCAGAAAAACGGGAACCTGAGGAATACTGCCGGACTGCACCAGTCGGCTCAGATAATAAATCAACTCCTGCGAACGTTCCACTGCAAATGTCGGGATCACAACGTTACCACCGCGCATGACCGTTTGATTAATAATCCGCGCCAGTGATGACTCACAATCACCATGAGATGCATGATTCCGATCACCGTATGTCGATTCCATCACGACATAGTCCGCTTTTTCAATCATTGCCGGATCCCTGATAATGGGCTTATCACATTGTCCAATATCACCCGAAAAAACAACCACTTTGGTCTGTCCTTTTTCATGCACCTTAATTTCTAACATTGCCGATCCGAGGATATGGCCTGCCTCTCTAAAACTAACCTCAAATACACCATCACAGAGTTTCGTCGTTTGGTTATATGCAACGGATTGAATCAACGGGAGTGTCTGTTCAACATCTTCCTCGGTATAGAGAGGTCGTACGTCATGCGGTGACTGGTGGTTATCGCGTTGATGTCGTTTCAACTTATGAGCCGCATCCTCTTCATGGATACGCGCTGAATCACGCAGCATGATTTCCGCCAGCGAAGCCGATGGCTGGGTCATATAAATCGGAGCCTGCAGGCCTTCAGCGACACGTCGGGGTAACAAACCAATGTGGTCTATATGCACATGCGTCAATACCATCGCCTGAATCGAACTCGCTGCAATCGGTAATGGCTCCCAATTGCGGTGCACAAAAGCCCGCTCCTGATACAGACCACAGTCCACCAGCAATCGTTGGCCCGCCGCTTCCAGACAATAACACGAACCCGTCACCTGACGGTTGGCTCCCAAAAAATGAATCTTCATCAGAAGTTCGGCTTTCTCTTTGAATAAGAAATTAGTTTCCGTAACTATGGTCGCTTATTCTACTATCGTACAACCGTGGCAACAAATTTCTTGCGTACCCGACTCATCACTTTCTGAACCGACCGAGGATGTAATTCCACGTGGCTTGCAATCTGTTTCAATGACATTCCCTGTACACGACAATGTAAAACTCTCCTTTCCACGTCCGTTAGTTCTCGGCATAATCGACTCCATATTTCAGCGTTTTCAACTTCCAAACCAGGGGAAGGGTCTCGCGAAATGGAGGCAGCAATCCCCTCTTCTGACCTTCCACATTCACGACGGACATCGCGTTTTTGAGCCGATAAATATCGTCGATGAATCTCCTTGATCTTATTCTCCAAAACCTGATGGATGTAACCCTTTAACCGCTTCTTGTTCCAATGAGCAAAACGATTCTGATCATGTCGTAAGAATGATTGCCATACCATTTGGGTGACGTCTACAGAATCTAAATGCGGGCGTACCAATGTGTTAAGCCGCCGACGGGCAACGTACTGCAAATGGCTCGTTATCTGCTCACAAAATGAGTCGGTTAACATCTTCGAAATACCCAGATCACAGGTCGTCTTCATCCTGATTGGCTCCTCCGTTCTGAAAAAGAATCCGTTCTCCGATAGAAAAACCATCTGATATTCCAACCCTGCACGTGAGTCGTATCACGTATTTGCAAATCAGGGAATGAATTCGTCCGTTTAACAACTCTATTTTCCAATCCAATGTCATTCCTTTGACACAAATTTTCCCTTGTTTACGCAGTCCATACCACTTTAACCGATGTCAATTTCATTGTGGCACTAAGGCGTTCACGCTATATTAGGGGTGTCAGATTGAACGTCGTGCGTCGTCTGTTTCTATGCATCTTTCGGTATACAGGTAGTGCAGCATCCATGGTCCACATGCAATTATTCCTACGCTTCCCCTTTTGCCTGCTGGCTTCCTTAGCACTGGTCTTTTGTGGTTTACAGGCAACGGCAATCAGTGCCGATGAACCAGATAAGTCCGCCGGAGATGTTGATCGAAAAATAAGTTATTACACGGACATTCGTCCCCTATTCCAAACCCATTGCCAGGGTTGTCATCAACCTGCCAAAAAGGGGGGCGATTATGTCATGACAGATTTCCCTCTATTGCTCAAAGGGGGCGAGACGGGCGAGACGGCCATTACGGCTCACAAGCCGGATGAGAGCTATCTGATCGAGATGATTACACCCGTCAAGGGTGAGGCAGAGATGCCGCGTGACAAAGATCCACTGTCGGAAAGTGACATCGATCTTATAACAAAATGGGTGGTTCAGGGAGCGATCGACGATTCCCCTGCGTCAACACAGCTTCGATACTCCAATGAAAATCCACCAATTTACAATGCAGCACCAATCATCACTTCACTCGACTTTTCAAGCGACGGAAAATATCTGGCAATCTCTGGTTTCCATGAAGTACTTCTTCACCATGCAGACGGCAGCGGTTTAGCTGCGAGATTGATCGGTCTCTCCGAGCGAATTGAATCAGCCCGGTTCTCTCCGGATGGTACCATGCTGGCAGTGGCCGGGGGATCACCGGGGCGAATGGGGGAATTACAGGTTTGGAAGGTGGAAGGCGCTGAACTGGTGTTCGCCTTAACGGCCGGATATGACACGATCTACGGTGCCAACTGGTCGCCCGACGGTAAACTGGTTTCCTATGGTTGTCCGGACGCCACCATCCATGCAATTAAGATTGAAGACGGAAGCGAAGTGTTGTTTAATGGAGCCCACAGCGACTGGGTACTGGACACCGTATTCAGCAAAGCCGGTGATCATCTAGTCACGGTCAGTCGGGATCGCAGTATGAAACTGATCAATGTGGAAACCGCTCAATTCATCGACAACATAACCAGCATCACACCGGGTGCCCTGAAAGGGGGACTGCATGCTGTTGACCGTCACCCGGACAAAGACGAACTTTTGGCCGGTGGCGTTGACGGCGTACCCAGGGTTTATCGTATGGTAAGGGAAAAAGCCCGAAAAATCGGCGACGATTATAATTTGATTCGTGCTTTTCCTAAGCTCAACGGCCGAGTATTTAGTACTCGATTTAGCCAAGATGGCACGATGATTGTTGCTGGGAGTAGCTATAACGGAGCGGGTCAAGTCAAAGTTGCCAACTACGCCGACGGTAAAGAAATCGCCTCACTGGACATCGACAGCGGTATATTCACCGTCGCCTTTCATCCCGACGGAAACGTCATTGCAGCCGGTGGATTCGATGGCAATATCTATCTTCTGGAACCCAAAACCGGCAAGATAGTTAAACAATTCATCCCTGTAGAAATTCAGGCGGACGTTGCCAAAACAAAATAGTCACCCATAACCCTCCAACAACGAACACCAATCATCATGAACTGTAAAATCTTTATTTGTCTAGTCTGCCTGTTTGCGGTTATCGCATCCCCGTCCTTTGCAGACGACACAGCTACGACTGAAACTTTGCCATCAGAACTTGTCATTCAATCCATGACCGTCTTTCCAGACTCGATTGAAATTCAGGGCGAACGACAATATCGTCAGTTACTGGTAACTGGTCATCTGGAAAGTGGCCAGATCGCAGACCTGACTCGTATGGTGACCATTGAGCCGGTTCCCCAGCACGTCCACATCAGTTCCGATGGTGTGATCACACCCGTCAGTATTGGTCAAGAGACATTAAACCTACGATTTGGTAAAAAAGCGGCCCGGATATCCATATCCGTAAAATCGCTGGACGCCTCGCCATCCAGTTTTGTACAGGATGTACAGCCCATCATGGCCAAGATGGGATGCAATTCCGGGACTTGTCATGGTTCCAAAGACGGGAAAAACGGCTTTAAACTCTCTCTGCGCGGATACGATCCTTTGTACGACCATCGCGCATTAACAGACGATATCGGAGCCCGGCGATTTAATCGTGCTGCACCCGATCAAAGTCTGTTGCTGCTGAAGTCGACGGGTGTCATTCCCCATGTGGGCGGCGTACGCACCACCACGGACTCAAGATATTATTCCATCATGCGTGACTGGGTTGCGAATGGAGGCACACTTGATCTGGAAGCTTCGCGAGTCACATCGATCGAGTTGTATCCGGTCAACCCCATCGTTCCTCGCGCCGGCATGAAACAACAAATGACCGTCATGGCCACTTTTGCCGATGGAACGATTCGTGATGTCACTCGCGAAGCGTTTATTGAAAGCGGCAACATTGAAGTGATAGAAGCCGACGAGCGCGGTGTACTTACCTTACTACGACGCGGAGAAGGTCCGGTCTTAGTTCGTTATGAAGGAAATTATGCCGCCACAACATTAACCGTTATGGGCGACCGAACCGGTTTCCAATGGGTGAAACCAGCTCCCTTAAATTACATTGACGACCATGTCTATAAAAAATTGGAACGGGTTAAGATTCTTCCCGCTGACGTTTGCTCGGACGAAGAATTCATCCGGCGGATCTACCTCGATATTACCGGTTTACCACCAACGGCGGAGCAAGTCCGCCAGTTTCTTGATAATTCACTGCCTTCACAAGATCGTCGCAATGAACTAATTGATGAGCTGGTCGGTAGCAAAGAGTACGTTGAGCATTGGACCAATCGCTGGTCCGATCTTTTACAAGTCAATCGTAAGTTCCTTGGCGAAGAAGGAGCGATGGCACTACGAAACTGGATCAAACATGCAGTTGCAACCAACAAACCCTACAATCAATTCGCCAATGAGATCATCACGGCGAAAGGATCCACACTGGAAAATCCACCCGCGGCGTATTATAAGATCATTCGAGACCCCGCCACACTCATGGAAAATACGACCCATTTGTTTCTGGCAGTACGATTTAATTGCAACAAATGCCATGACCATCCGTTTGAACGTTGGACTCAGGATCAGTACTACAATTTAGCAGCATACTTCGCGCAGGTGGGCCGTAAGGAAGATGCGAGTTTTCTGGGAAAACGTATTGGCGGCTCAGCCGTCGAAGGTGCCAAGCCACTGGTGGAAGTAATTTTCAATTCGGGTAGCGGTGAGGTTACCCACAATCGTACCGGTGAGGTTGCTCCGCCGGCATTTCCTTACGAGCATGCAGACCATTCTGCCGAAGACGCTCCCCGGCTGGAACAACTCGCCCAGTGGATAACCTCAACGGACAACCAGTATTTTGCTTCCAGCTACGTCAATCGATTGTGGGGTTACATGTTCGGTGTGGGGATTATTGAACCCATCGATGATATTCGAGCGGGGAATCCACCCACCAATCCGGAATTGCTGGAAGCACTGACACGTGACTTTGTCGATAGTGATTTTGACGTGCAACATATGTTACGAACCATCTGTAAGTCCCGGGTGTACCAGCACTCGGTCACTACCAATCCGTGGAATGAAGGCGACGACATCAATTACTCGCATGCTATTGCACGGCGACTACCGGCCGAAGTATTGTTCGATGCCATCCATGTCGCTTCCGGATCAGTCCAGTTAATTCCAGGCGTTCCCAAGGGTTTTCGGGCTGCAGAATTACCGGATGTCGGTGTCAAAGTACCCTTCCTTGATGACTTTGGTCGTCCCGTGCGTGAAAGTGCCTGTGAGTGCGAACGGTCAACCGGAATTGTACTCGGCCCGATCATGAAATTGGTCAATGGACCCACGATTGCAAATGCTTTAGCAGATCCTAATAATGCCCTGTTCCGTATGGAAAAAGAGTTCAGGGACGATGATGAGAAATTGATTGAAGAGACCTTCCTGCGTTTTCTCGCGAGGTATCCCACCGATCAGGAAATTCAGATTGGTAAACTGGCACTCAGTGAAGCCGGATCGGACTATCTTGAATTGCGATCCGAATTGGACGAGGTAGAAAAAGATATCCCGCGGCGACAGCAGGAATGGGAAGCCGGACTCAAACGCGTCAACAAATGGGTTCCCACGGAATTTATTTCCGGTCAAACGGATCAGGAAACAAAACTGGAACTGAGAGATGATGGCATTATCTGGGCGACCGGAAAAAATCAGAAAAGCACGTACACCGTTCAGTTAAAAACCGACCTGGCAAACGTAACTGCCATCCGACTGGAGGCCTTGTCCGATGACTCCCTGCCCGGTAAAGGCCCGGGAAGATCTGAAAACAATGGGAATTTCGTTGTGAGTGAATTCAGCATCGGTATCCAGCCAGCGAACGGAGAAGGAGACGTTCAGGCGGTAAAATTAACGGAGCCAACGGCTACTTTTAGCCAGAAGGGCTATGACGTTAAAATGGCCATCGATGGGAATCCGGATACCGGTTGGGCCATCGCTCCTGAACAGGGGAAAAACCACACGGCTGTTTTTCAGACATCCGAAGATGTCGGTTTTGATGGTGGTTGCCTGATCACACTAACCATCGTCAACAACTTTACAGACAATGCCCATCAGCTTGGAAAATTCCGAATTTCCGTTTCTGACTCACCGCGTCCGGTTACTTTGAATACCTTACCCGCTGATCTGGCGGCATTATTGAGTGTTCCTGCGGCCGAACGTGATGAAAAGCAACAGGCAGACCTTCGTGCCAAGTATCTTGCCACAGACAAACAACACCAATCACTATCTGCATCGGTCGCGGCGGTGAAAATACAATATGACAACAAAAGACTGACGGGACTGCAGGATCTGGCATGGGCACTAATCAACAATCCGTCCTTTTTGTTTAATCGATAGCCTGAGACAAAATCCGGTTCATCAGCAACTCGCTTTGGTACGGGGAATCCATGTCATTGGAAACCACAGGCGAACCCGTCTGAAAGAACTTCTTTTATGCCACTGGTTGAAACCAAAAACCTCTCGAAACAATTCGGCTCGATTACAGCCCTTAGTCGCTGTTCGTTGCAGATTCCAGCGGGTCAGGTTTTTGGATTGCTGGGTCCCAATGGTGCAGGAAAAAGCACATTAATCAGGCTTTTGATGGGGATGATGTCACCTACCGATGGTGTAGCAACCGTCGCAGGTCTGGATTGTCACCGAGAATCGTTAAAAGTCCGCAGTCAGGTTTCTTATTTGCCTGGCGATCCACGCCTGGATCGCCAGTACCGTGGACGAGACCTGTTAAAGATGTTTACCTCGCTGCGACCCGACGGATCCTATCGCAAGGCAAAGGAAATCGCGCAGATCCTGTCTTTGGATACGACGCGCCGCGTTGGATCCATGTCGACGGGAATGCGACAAAAACTGGCACTCACATTAGCTCTGGCCAACGATGCTACGCTGATCATTCTGGACGAACCTACCTCCAACCTTGATCCAACCATCCGCCAGCAGGTCATTAAGCTGTTACGCAGGATGTGTCAGCAAGGACGCACCATCCTCTTTTCATCTCACATTCTGGATGAAGTGGAATCGGTTTGTGATCAGGTCGCCATCCTCAAATCCGGTAAGCTGGCAACCACCTGCACCCTGTCCGACGTCCGGCAAACCCATCGACTTCGGGGGCTTATCAAGCAACCACTCCCTCCGCCACCGGCGGACATTTCGGATTCGATTGTGATTACGTATCCAACTGACAATCAGGTCATGATCGAAATACAGGGCGACCTGCAACCCACCTTTCAATGGCTCAGCCGCTCAACACTCGCAGAAGTAACGATCGAACCCAGTCGTTTACGTAGTCTGTATGAGAATATTCTCCATACGGATGAGGTGAGTTAAGCATGTTGTCACTAGCGCGTCACTTTTTCCTGAAATCACGACTTGTCGGATTATCCTGTGCCGTGGCAATGTTCCTGTTTGTCTATCTGAGAATATGGGCGATCACATTTTTTGACGCTCGTCGATTCAAACAGGTTATCGAATTATTTAAGGACTTTGAGAAATTCTCACCTGTCCCGTTCGATCAGCTGGTGACCTATACCGGTCGCGTGGCTAAGTCTTTTAACGAACCGGTGATTGTCTTTTGTATTATCATCTGGGCAATTTCCAGAGGTTCCGACACGGTGGCTGGCCAGCTCAACCGTGGCACAATGGAAATACTCCTCGGTAATCCGATTTCCCGCCGTCGTATCTACTGGGTTCAGGTAATGGTAACCACGCTCGGTACTGCCTGTCTGGCCAGTATCGCATGGACCGCTATGACCCTTTGTGTCTATACCAACACGGTGACAGAGACCATCGAACCTCCTGAACTGACCATACCCGGCACATCGCTTACCATTCCATTGTCGCTGTCAGACCCTGTCGAGGTTGAAAAACCGATGTCCGATCTGGTCGACGTCCATTTGTTTTTGCCCGCCTGTACCATCCTGTTTGCCATGGGCGTTTTTGTTGCCGGCTTTACAACCATGATATCCAGTTTTGACCGATACCGCTGGCGAACCATTGGAATCACCATTGGCTTTGTTGTGATACAGCAGACCATGCGTATTTTGG
The DNA here is from genome assembly GCA_036150515.1 of Planctomycetota bacterium. GTDB lineage: Bacteria > Planctomycetota > Planctomycetia > Pirellulales > Pirellulaceae > UBA721. The sequence goes on along the minus strand of JAYZPA010000138.1, from coordinate 2,089 downwards.
CAGCCTCAAAACCGGAGTTTGAGTTCTTAAGCAATTTTACTTTTTACAGTTTATTTGATCCGGAAGGACTGGTTAGTATTTACGTCCACCAATATGAGCAATTCTGGAATTTTTGGTTAGTTCATGACGACCAAATCCAACGCCTCAGTGGATTAGGGTGTCACGTCGTCCTGCTTGGTTTAGCCATCGTGATGTATGTTATCGGTGATCAGGCTTTTACACGACGTGACTTACCCGCGCCGTTATAATCGGACAAGTTATTCTTGATGGGATTTTACGGTTAGCAATCTACCTACAGATGGTAATACCCTTCAAATCCAAAAACGGAATAGAAAAATATGATTTGCTTTGGAAAATCGCCTTCCGACCATTCCATTCAGGACTATTTGGATCAATGCCGCGATAAAGACTTCAATTACTCCTATGTCGGATGCACATCCGAACTGATTGATCAGGGAACTGCCCCTTCCGGATTCCGACTGGATCGCTACTCAATCGAATTGGGATCCGGTGAAGAAGTCTTTAGCCGAGCAATAGCTGCTATTAAGAAATGGGAAATGTTCCATCACTCGATGGCATCACTCAAATGGCATGATACACCCATTGAGAATGGTAGTATGGTCGCGGTCGTTTTCGGAATGCTTGGTGTTTGGACAGTCAATCCTGCGCGAATTGTCTATCTTCTTAACCCGGAACGCCAGGCAGGTCGAATCAGACAATTTGGTTTTGCCTATGGTACAGTTCCCGGACACATTGCCATAGGTGAAGAGTGTTTTCAGGTCGACTGGAATCAGGAAACCGATCTGGTTCAATTTCGAATAACCGTTATCTCACGTGGTGGTTCCTTTCTGTCCGTCGTGGGAAAACCCGTGATGACCATTCAGCAGAAAAAGTTTCGCCGTTTAGCAGGATCCGCAATGCAGCGGTCTACGGGGGAACCCGAATCAACATGAATTTGTCGTTTGCACTTGGAATCCTTTACTTAGCGCTGCTGGTGATCACACCCCTGGGAATCAAGGTGAGCTTCGATTCTGGTTTACTCGGACATTCTGAGCGGCAACGTTATATTACATGGGGATTGTGGCTGATCGGAATTTGTGGTGCTGAAGCCGGTTTTTTCTGGAATCTGGCATATGGATCACCTGCGGGAACCACCACGGGTAACTCCATCCCGGCAATCGCGGGAGCCCTTTGCTGGAATATTTTGACTGGCTGGATGTTTCTCGTCGCCGCAGCAAGTTTATTAAGAGAATCCACCAGACGATTTCAGCTTTTACCAATCGCCGGTGGCTGGATGCTCATTTCAGTAGGGGCATATTGGTTTGGCTCACTGCTATTAAACCATCATCCCCTTGGGTTTGACCGTCGTTTTGTCATCCTAACCGCTGTTCACTTCCATTTTGCCGGCTTCGCATTACCCGTGATGACCGGGCGTTTAATAAAACACACCGAATTTAGTCAGCCAAAATTATCCAGGCGGTTAACCGTACTTTCCCCACTCATGTTGATGAGTATTCCATTTGTTGGTATCGGAATTGCGTATTCTCCCTTGGTAGAAGTCTTCGCTTCTCTTATCCTGGCTGGTTGTTGCATCGTAATCGCCATAAGTCAGATCTATGGTGCAACGCATCTACCAACGGCTCCGAGCTGGGGGCTTTCTCTTTCCAGCACATCGTTAATTCTCGCTGCATTTTTAGCTGCTTTCTATGCAATCGGCGAATATTCCGGCAATCGAATACTGACGATTCCAGTCATGATTGCATCCCATGGAACTTTAAATGCCGTTGGTTTTTCGTTATTAGGTTTAGTTTGCTGGGCATGCTTATCCGCACCCGCTGAAAAAACCCGTCCCGAAAATAATACAACTTAGTATCCGACACAGATACGCGTATGTTTTTCATGAAAAACCCGTAAATCCGTGTTAATCACCACCTACAATGACGGTTAATCACGTATTGTTTTTCATACGTGTACCCTAAATGACGAGGAATTTCCATGTGGCCAAGCAGCGACAAGACACTGAATCTCTTAGCTCAGAAACAAGCAGGCGATGAGGTTGCCTGGAACCAATTGCTGGATCGCCATCGCC
>JAYZPA010000137.1:0-32780 GCA_036150515.1 Planctomycetota bacterium | reverse complement strand
TGATAATCCGGCAAAGCAGCAAGCCGCTGCATATGACTTTTGCGATCCGCCGTATTTTTTTCAGCGTACCCTGATAGAATTCGACGCACTTCAGGACCGTCGGTACGCATTGCCCAGGGAATGTGAATACTCCGAATGAGAAATGTCGCTCGTTTCGCTATCTCAATGTCATCGTGATTCTGAGCAATATGCAGTTGATCAAAAGCACGTAACCCCTGTTCTAACAGTTTGCTCTGAGCAACTTCACGCGTTATAAAATCTTCGTCTCCCAACTGGACAATTAATGCTGCAATCCGGTCTTGAGCTTTGCTTGCATCGTCCTGACCAACTACCGGTAATACACAGAGCAAACCGGACATGCCAAATAAAAACCGACCCATCCACGACAAAAAGCGACCCTCGCTTTGTCGGACCGCTCTCGTTTTTCGAATGGGCGGTGTGCGAGACATGAGATGCATCTCCGGAATATACTTTTTGTGAAAAACCATGTCTTATAAAAAACCATCGTCCTAAATTATCCGGCCGTTATCGTTCCATCTCCTCAATGTACTTGCGAAGTCGTTCGACCTCGTCGGTAACGTCTTTTAATTTCAGCATGTTCTCCACGCGTTTGATTAATTCAACCTGATTGACCGGTTTGGATAAGAAATCGTCTGTCCCCGCACGCACCGCTCGCTCGATGTCTCCCCGCTCATTTAAAGCAGTTACCATCAACACCATAATCGTTAATGTTGCCGGATCTGACTTGAGCGTCTCACATACTTCAAAACCATTCAACTTGGGCATCATGACGTCCAGTAATATTAAATCCGGTTGGAAGGATGCTACTTTGTCCAGTGTGTCCTGGCCATCCACCGCAAAAGCAACCTCGCAATCCAAACCCGATAAATAAGCTTCCAGCAATTCGCAGTTAGCCTGGTTGTCATCCGCTATCAGTATTTTATTCGTTTCTGCCATCACTCACTCTACCGTTTTTAAAGAATTGGGGCGGCCGATTCGGGCTGTCATGAACGTACGATAACTTTTGTCCGTTTGTACATTATAGAAAGCGAATTTGCCGCTAGCTATATCGTACATCAAAACAGGATGAGCCAAAAAGACCGTCGCGATTTTATCGGATGATTATCGGTCTTCAGGAACCGGAAACTGTTTGCACAAATCCACGATTTGGTGCTGAATCGACTGGTGTAATGCTGTATCTTCCGGTGCCTTCAGACAGGAAATCATCCACTGGGCAATCGCTTTCATTTCGTCGACTCCCATCTTACGAGTGGTCAAGGCGGGCGTTCCAATTCGAATTCCCGACGGATCATTCGGTTTACGCTCGTCAAATGGAATCATATTTTTATTAACCGTAATGCCACATTGATCCAGTACTAACTCTGCCGTCTTTCCACCCAACCCCAACGATGTGGTCACATCTAACAGCATCAGGTGGTTGTCGGTGCCACCGCTGACGAGCGTCATTCCACCCGCTTGAAGGTGTTCGGCCAGCGCACGCGCGTTATCCACCGTCTGCCGGCCGTAGTGTGCAAATTCGTCAGTTAGTGCTTCACCAAAACAGACTGCTTTGCCAGCGATAATATGCATTAAAGGTCCGCCCTGGAGCCCCGGAAAAATGCTGCGATGTATCGACTTGGCGTGCTCTTCGCGACACATTACCATCCCACCCCGGGGGCCTCGCAATGTCTTGTGGGTCGTAGTGGTCACAAAATCAGAACATTCCACTGGATTGTGATGAACTCCTGCCGCGACCAGGCCAGCATAGTGGGCCATGTCAACAAACAAATACGCTCCCACTTCCCGCGCAATTTCAGCAAACTGCTCGTGGGGAATCTCACGCGGGTAGGCACTCGCTCCGGCAACAATCAATTTCGGCTTATGTTCCCGAGCGAGACGAGCTACCTGGTCCATATCCAGACGATGGGTTACGGGATCCACACCATAACTAACAAAATTATAAAGAATGCCGGAGATGTTGAGATGCATCCCATGTGTCAAATGTCCCCCATGAGCTAAATCTAAACCCAGCACACAATCGCCGTAGTCCAAGCACGACAGATAGACGGCCGTATTGGCCTGAGAGCCCGAATGGGCTTGAACATTGACCGCTTCACTGCCAAACAACTGCTGTGCACGGTCGATCGCAAGTGTTTCCACCGTGTCGACATGCTGACAACCTCCGTAGTATCGACGACCAGGATAGCCTTCTGCATACTTGTTGGTAAGGACACTACCACAGGCCTCCATAACTGCCCGACTCGTATAATTTTCACTTGCAATCATTTCCAGACCATGCCGCTGCCGATCCCGTTCCAATTCGATACTCTGGAAAATATCCGCGTCCTGAGTTTCTATCACGCTCATACCTGGTCGTTACTTTCTATTTTATCTGAATAACACAATACAATTTGATCTAATACCCACGACTCATCTGGCAATACCAGCGATTGCTAATCTTCTATAAAACTTCGTCCAGCCATCTCATGCAAAAATCAAGGCGCGTTGGGTGCTAATTTCAAAGTAACCTGCAACTCGCCTTGATTTGATTTTAATTCTGCCGGTGAATCATTCATTCGTAAATAGATCACGCCGGCCGTGGGTATTTGAATCTGTCCACCTTTTCCCACGGCACCGTATTGGACTAATCCGGTAACTCCCCGTTGTTGTATTTCATCCACAGCAATCAATAGCTTGCCCAGAGGTTGGCCCTTGTGATACCGAATGGTAACCCCTTCCGCTTCACTTTCCCAGACCGTTGGCGGCTCGCCCGGGGCACCGGTTTCCTGATGAATCACAAATCGGCCGCTGGCAGCAAGTTCCACCTGCATTCCCTGGGTAACACGGATCCCGGTTGATTGCCAACCCCGATCTGCACGAACCGTCACGCTTTGTGGTGTTACCTTCAAAGGTCGTTCCGCAACCGTATCAATTGCCTCACGCGGGATATCAAATCCATAATCCAGATTCATGACAAATACCTGCCACTGCTGCCGAACCTGAAACCAATCATTACCAAAAGCTTCCATCATCTCGATCGAAAATTGGGGTGAACTATCAATCGTACGCTTTAGTTGAGCTCGAAACCTTTCTTGAAATTCCGGGTGAGAATCCAGAAAGACGCACGCTGCCCAACTCCACGCATACGCGTCTACACTACGGTGAGCATCACTGCCAAAATTCATTACCTCCTCGATCATCAGGCCCTGCTGTTGAGCGACTTTGGCCTTAATAATCTTTACACGTCCCCAAAAAGGGACTTCTTCACGATTAGCTGGCATTTGCCGCATCTTCAGTGTTGTCCCATCCCAGCGATGAGCGGCTAACAATTCCGCCATTCCTTCCATAAACCAGGGTGGTCCGGCGCTAACAAAATTTCTAAACATGAACGCATGGGTACCTTCATGCAGTAACAGATGCCGACGGTAATAGGCACTGGGCTGTTCTTGAACAAACAATCGGTCACCAAGAGCGTAGCCATGTGCAAAGTCCGGCAAGGTCGCCGGGATTAACCCCGCCGCATTAAATTTTTCGCGGTTTTTGATCAAACAAGCCGTTACCTTCCAGTCGGCCATCTTGGCAGGGTCTACTTTGAAATACGCACACCACTGCTGGACGGCAAGATCAAACACTTGAGGCAAAACACGGATTTCGTCTGTCGTCGGCAAATCCGTATAGAGTGTTAGATGCGTACCGGAATGGGTGCGGATTCCCTGAGCCTTGATCTTTTCCGGATCCAGTGGATTCTTTCGTGCCTGTTCCGCCGGCCCGTCAATCTGAACCGGTAAAGGCTGTGATGGCATCGACGGTGCATCCACTCTCGGGACAACCACGGTTTCTGAAGGAACCTCTGAAACGGGTCGCTTGGGATCCGGCCGTTTCGGCTTCACCGACTCCGTGCGATCCACAATCGTAGTGGGGTGATCGGACTGAGCCGCCTCTCTCGACGAACAGCCCGTGAACAAGCTGAGAGAGATAAATCCCATCAGGAGTGTCTTCGCACACGTTTCGCTAAATGATCTGCCAGGTTGTTTACCCCAACGGACGGTCATCGTTACAACCTCCGACGGTATTTTTTTCCACCTCGGCCTCTCATTGCGGCGACTGCCGCAACCCGCTCTTCCTGATATTCAACGGGCTTTTCCACTGCGGGCTCAAATCCATCCATCGTATCCTGATCAAGCAAACGATTTATCCTGACCTCAATTTTCGTCAGCAGTTCGCCTTCGTCATCAGATACAAACGTAAAAGCCACACCTTCTTTTCCCATTCGCCCCGTACGACCAATTCGGTGAACGTAGTCATCACAATCCTCGGGGGTATCAAAATTGATAATGTGTGAAATGCTTGTTACATCAATACCGCGGCCAACAACATCCGTTGCAACCAGCACTTTTAGTTTCTCGCTGCGGAACTGTTTCATAACACGGTCACGTACGGACTGATTCATATCTCCATGAATACAACCCACACTGTCAAAGGTCTCGGCTAATTGCTGAGCCAGCCGATCCGTCCCGCGACGAGTACGGCAGAAGATAATTGCCTGATGGGGTTTTTCACGATGTAACAACCGTTTGAGTAAAGCAACTTTTTGTCTGCGATCAACTGTAAAATAGTACTGGTCAATGGTTTCCGCGGAAACATTCGTATCAGAAAAGTCCAGCGATACCGGCTTATACATATAACGCGTCGCTAATCGTTGAATCGACGGGGGTACCGTGGCACTCAGCAATAAAGTCTGACGGTCTTTGCGGGTTACACTGCGAAGAATTTTTTCGATGTCGGGACGGAAGCCAATGTCCAGCATGCGATCCGCTTCATCCAGAATCACACACCAGGTTTCATGGAGATTCAGTGTGCCGCGTTGAATATGATCAATCACGCGGCCAGGCGTCCCGATCACCACCTGAACACCATTCTTAAGAATCTCGATTTGCTTCTTAATCGGATGTCCTCCGTAAACCGCTACGGTCTTAACATCCATATAATAAGCCAGCTTTTCAAATTCTTCACGGACCTGACCTGCGAGTTCCCGCGTTGGCACTAACACCAGCGCCTGGACTTCGGGGATTTCCCTTGCGGACGCCAGTTGTTCCAAAACCGGGATCGCGAACGCAGCGGTTTTACCCGTGCCCGTTTGCGCTTGACCCATGACATCCAATCCATCCAGGGCCGGAGGAATCACTCCGGATTGTACATCCGAAGGCTCTTCATACCCAGCGCGCTGGAGTGCCTTCCTCATATCCGCGCTCAAATCCATTTCATCAAAACGAAGTTTCTTTTCAGCCTTGGCTGCCGTCGTTGAATCTGAATGCTCGTCTAAAAGATCTTTATCCTGTCCGGGATTGCCTTCTGGGTTCGATTCCGAACCACCTTCTCTGTCCATTCTAAACCTGATTTCTCTTGCGTGATCGATAAATTGTTCTATGTATAGGCTAACGGTTTATCCTGAATCTGAGAACGGCAAACAAGCCTAACCCCTACGAACTAAATCATATATTTCATTCTGGATGGTCTCCACACCGGTGCCCACCGAGACTAAGACTCCGTTTCGATTAATTAAAAACGTTCGAGGAATCGTATCCACCTCGTATTGGGAACCTAATCGGACGGAATCCGAGCCATAAATATTCTCCCAGGGTTGTGGCTGCACGGATAAAAAAGACTGTAACTGCGGCGGTTGATCACTGCTAACACCGATCACAACAAAATCGTCATATTTCAGTTCTGCATAAATCTTTTTAAGCAGTGGCATTTCTTCCAGACAATACGGGAAATACGTCGCCCAAAAATTAATCACAACAACTTTTCCGCGATGGGATTGCAAATCAAACGACTGCCCACTTATCAGCCGCCCCTGAAACTCGATCTGTTGACCTAAGTATTCTGAAGTCACCGCTGGGGGTACACTGAATCTAATCAGTAACAACAGTACGACTAATAATCCTGTCGAATACAAGACGACTCGTTTCAGGCCCATGTTGGTGGCCAAAGTGCCATCGGAATTGAAACGTAACTTTGATTCACTCATGATCGGGCTCTGCTGTTGGCGACGCGGTCGCAGAAAAATCGGGGTTAAATGTCAATAATAGCTTTCGGCCTTTATAGATATTATAAACATCCTGTGCCATTAATGGCCTAACTTCTGAGCGACTACAAAACCAATGATCGTCACTGGCATCCACTACCACCACTCCCGTTTCATCATCGCGGGTCGCATAAGCTGTCAACACGCGATCACCAAAAAAGAAGCCCAGATGCACGGGCTGGATAGACGAATATCCCCGGTCATGTAAACGCCTGGTCAACCGCACTTTATCCAACTCCGCCTGCGAGTCCAGATCGTCAGCATCCATTTCAAAAATCTCTTCATGAACAATGCTGTCAGCAGCAAATAACGCATAAATATCTTCTGGACTCAGGTGCGTTAAATCAGCACGCACACTTTGGACTTCCGGAGCTCCTAATCCAATATTCATCAGCGGTTTATCACCAATAATGTACTCATAGCGGAATAAACTGCATGTTTGTACATCGTCAAACCCAGGCCAGAATAACTCTGCCTGTTCATACAGTTCCATGCTCCGCGGAGCTAGACCCATAATATGTGGCTCGGCCAGATGTAATGCCAATTTCCCTTCCGCCACCGCAACATCCGTCTTGTATTCGCTGTCCACCTCATCCAATATGGCCAATTCTTCCGCATAATGCAGCACCCGCACCCGCACCGCTGGCTCCTCAGCCAAAGTCACCAGACGCTGCCTGCCCCCGTCCTGTTGCAATCGAACCAGTGCGGCGGCGGCTTCTACCTGGACTCGGCGATGACCCAAACTCATGGCCTGAAAGAGAATGGCCGTCGTCTCTTCGTTCCCTGTTAAGGCAATCGCATCACATAATGAAACCGCAAGCCCTACCCCCTGATTCACCTGTTCCGCCATCGCCTGAGCCGTCAGATCAGGCTGGGATTTTAAAATCGAACCATCCTCAATCATACTAAGCTGCTCAACGACGCCCTTGAGCAATCCTTCCAGTTGAACGGTAATCTCTGCTGCGGGATGGGGAGTTACTTTATCCGCACGACATAGATAGTTCGCCAGGTCAATGATCGCTGCAGCAGCCACGGGATGTTTTAATGCCTGAAACAACGCCGGGAACAAAAGATCCCATGACGTGTCTCGCTGTAGATAGGGACTTAACGCCACCGCAAAGCCGGACACCTCCGCCGGCGGATCGTGGATGAGCAATGACACCATCGCTTCCGTACTGGCATCCTCCGTTTGCATTGCAAGAAGTAAAAGAACCTGCTGCCGAATCGTACTGGCCGCGCCCAGAAAATGATATAAATCCATCAAATCCTGTCGGGCAGGGCCTGTGGGGGCCCCGGAAGTCCTGCCGTGTTTCCGTTGTTGATCAACGAACTGATCTATTAATCTGCCCCATGCCGCCTGCTCACGTTCACCCTGAGGTGGCTTGAGCTGCAACAACTCCTGAAACAGGCTTTGCATCTCCTGATCATCACAATAGGTAAACCAGGTATCAATCGCTACAGGCCAGCGCTGCTGCTCGGGTAATTCGTTGCCCGCTCGCTGCAAGATCGATATGAGAGCCTGTACTTCAACGTTCACCATACTCGTCTTCACGCCTGAAAAATCAAACAAAGAACCAACGAAGCCGTCGCCCGTTCATAAAAAACGGGAACGGCTTGTGGTATTAAAAGAAACTCTGATCAACAGTTATTGGGCTAACTGCTGTTCGATAAGCTTAATCACGGCCGGATCATTCGGTTTCACACCCCCATCAAAACGGGCGATCACTTTACCGGAACGATCGATCAGGAATTTTTCAAAATTCCACGATACCTTACCTGCTCCTTTAGGTTTGGTCGTTTGGGTTGTCAAGTGTTTGTAGAAACCATGCGCCTGCTCACCGTTTACATTGACTTTGGAAAACAAATCAAAATCAACGCCAAACTTGGCCATACAAAACTCTTTGATCTGAGATTCCGAGCCCGGTTCCTGATTACCAAACTGGTTACAGGGAAAACCTAAAACAGAAAGGCCTTTGGCTTTATATTGTGTATTGAGTGCCTGCAACTGCAGGTACTGAGGTGTACGACCTCAGCGACTGGCCAGATTTACAACCAATAATACTCGACCTTCGTATTTCGACAGCTTGACTTCTTTACCGTCAATATCCTTCACCGTGTGGTTTAATGCCGTTGGCACTTTGTCAGCTCCTTGGACCTGATCGCTTGCCGTACAAACCAAAACGGCGGCTACCACTAAGAACACCTTTTTCAACATGGGAGGAAATTCCTTTCTGATTCATGATTGCAAACTCATATGTATCACTCCCTTTATTGTATGCTGTAAGGCATAGTGCTGAAATAGCCTGTAATATCTTACTTGACTATCGGGAACCTTCCTTTGCGATTTTACCTACTGCTAACCGTAGCTTTTCTTTCCTTTCCAGTATTTATCGTTCGTGGTCAGGGAGTCACTATTAAGATCGACGCCGGACTCTATGACCGGGTAGACGTGCCCGTTCAATCACCTATCCCCGAGGACATCCCGAATCGTCATCCTTTTATCCTCATCTCCAACGACACAAACCAGCGTGTACCCACACAGTCGGACTATAGTGGTGAACAGCCCGTGGTCCGGTGGATGCTCGAACAACCCCTGTATTCCGGTCAAACTCGCAGCTATCGACTGATGCTGGTCGACGGCTTTCCCAAGAGTATCCCCCGGGTGCGAGCCATCAACACCAATGACGCAATCAAAATATCCGCCGGCCAGCTTCCGGTACTGGAATACAATCTCGCCATTCGACCCAGCCCGGATGATACAAAACCTTTTTTCGCCCGTTCCGGATTTATCCATCCCATCTATGATCCGCAGGGTAATGTCCTCACCGATGACTTTCCCCCGGATCACCTGCACCAACATGGGGTCATGTTTTCTTATCCCAAAACCACCTTTCGTGGTGCCGCCGTTAATTTTTGGGAGCAAGCCCAACAAACCGGTAATGTCATCCATGCTGACCTGATCGGAACCGTGACCGGACCTGTCTTCGGCGGTTTCAAGGCCAAATTAAATCATGTCGTTTCCCCGAACACAGATCAACCGACGGTGGCGATCACCGAAATCTGGAAAGTCGTCGTTTATCAGCAAAACAAAATGTTTCTTATCGATTTTGTGTCTCAGCAACAATGTGCTTCTAACGATCCCCTGTTGATTCAGAAATATCATTATGGGGGCTGGGCTATTCGGGGACGCCGGAATTGGCTAACCGAGGGCGGCTTTCTAACCAGCGAAGGTAAAACACGGGACGCGGGGAACCACACACGACCCAAATGGGTGGATATCCATGGCTCGGTTGGAGACGATATTCAGGCAGGCATTACGGTTCTGAGTCACCCTGATAATTTTCGTTTTCCTCAACCCGTACGGATTCATCCGGACAAGCCTTATTTTTGTTTTGCACCCATGGTATTAGGTGACTTCAAAATCGAACCTAATAAACCGCTCACAACTCGTTATCGATTTGTCGTTCATCAGGGACCCGCTAATCCGGCGAAAATGACCGAATTATTCAACGATTTTGCCCATCCCGTGACCGCAACGATTGAAAAATAACAACCGGGCAGAGCATTAAAGAATCTCCTTGATGATCCTCGCTTCTTCAACGCCTGTCAGACGATCCTTGAGGCCATTGCGTTCAAAGTACAGGTGTTCGTAGTCCAGTCCAAGTTGATTAAGGATGGTCGCATGCCAATCGGCAACGGTAATTCTGTTATCGACCGCAGCAAACCCCAGTTCGTCCGTCGCACCTACAGAAACACCTCCCTGAACACCCCCTCCGGCCATCCAGGTCACCATCGCATTTTTATTGTGATCCCGACCTGCATTGCTCGCTTTCTTGTCATCCGGCAGTTGCGCGATTGGCAGTCGGCCAAATTCACCTCCCCATACAACCAGAGTGGAATCCAGTAAGCCTCTTTGTTTAAGGTCTTTCAGCAAACCGGCAATGGGCTGATCGGTCCGCTGACAGGCCGCACGACAACCCGCTTCCAAGCCAGTATGGTTATCCCAAATCTGAAAATTGATAAACAACTGGACAAACCGTACCCCGCGTTCCACCAGTCGGCGGGCATAGAGACAACGCCTTCCGTAGGAATCCGTCGGTTCTTTACCCACTCCGTACATATCCAATGTTGTTTGTGACTCTTTCGAAAGATCCAATACATCCGTTGCTGCCATTTGCATCCGAGCGGCCAGTTCATAGCTGGCAATGCGAGCATCCAGTCTTAGTTGCCGCGGTCGTTTGCTTTGATGCAGGCGATCAAGCCCTGTGATCAGGTCGCGTTCTAGCTGAGTCACATCATCAGGTTCCGTGAAAGCCCGCTTGAGGTTCAATACCGGATCACCGGTACTGCGAAACCGTGTCCCTTGAAAAAGTGGTGGGAGGTATCCCGCCTGCCAGCTCTGAGTTTGATTGACAGGCAGCCCCAGGGGATCATCCAACACCACATAGGCGGGCAGGTTTTGGTTTTCGGTTCCCAGGCCATAGGACACCCATGAACCCAGTGCCGGCTGACCCGGCATTTCCTGGCCACCGTGGATCTTAAATAACGCCGGTTCGTGCGTGAGATTGGTTGTATACATGGATTTGATCACTGCCAAATCATCTGCACAGGCAGACAAATGAGGTAACACATCCGAAATCCAGTGACCTGACTCGCCATGCTGAGCAAACGTGTACGGTGCCTTCATCAACGCACCGGCGGCGGTCGGATTTTCCACTTCGCTGGCGAGCTGATCAAAATAAGCCTCGCCGTGCCGTTTATTCAATTCGGGTTTTGGATCAAATAAATCCATTTGGCTGGGGCCACCATTCATGAATAAGTGAATCACCGATTGCGCCGCACCGGGACGATGGGCAACTCGTTGGAATTGATTGCTATGAGGCACCGGTGAAGTTGCCGCCCTGGCACGCGTTCCATAGATATCCGCAGAAAACAGGCTTGTCAGCGCAGCCGCTTTCAGGCCGGCAGCCGTTCGCTGCATCCAATGGCGTCGTGTTAGGGGATCGTTTTTCATTTGGAAACTAACTCTTTAATCCACATACATAAATGAGGCCGAATTCAACAGTGCATGACAAAAATTAGCAAACGCTTTATCCGCACCGCCGGAATCCTCGGTTTGGGACCAACGTTCGGTTAATTGGCGAATCATCCTGGTTGCAAGCTGCATTTCATCTGCCGATGGTTCCCGGGCAACCGCACATAGATAAGCATATCGAATTCTCTCCGCCGCATCTTCTCCCGCTTCCCGAATCACTCGTTCCGCGAACAATTGTGACCAGCGAAACACCTGTTCGTTATTCATCAGATACAGCGCCTGCGGAGCCACGGTCGATTCTGTACGTTCAATACAATTCGGACTCATGCCCGGCCGATCAAAACTGGCTAACAACGTCGGCATCTTGGTGCGTCGGTGTAACACATAAATACTCCGTCGCCAACCACCCGCCTTTGCATTGGATGTAACCAGTCCATCCTCGCGTGATGTCACCTCATCCGGCGGACCATAAGGCTGAAAAGAAAGAGAATTTGCCAACTGCAATAGGCTATCTCTCAGCATTTCCGCTTCCTGTCGCCGCATCGGCATTCTTCCCAGCCACCGATTTTCCGGATCCTTCTCCAGATGATCCGCGGTAACCGTCGAAACCTGTCGATAGGTTCGACTGGTGGTGATCAGATAATGAATGTGTTTCACACTCCATCCACGCTCCATAAATTCAATGGCTAGCCAATCCAATAATTCCCCGTGCGTTGGCCGGGCACCCATGGTGCCAAAATCATCGAGCGTCTTTACCAACCCATCCTGAAAGTGATGTTTCCAGATCCGATTAACCATCACACGCGCTGTCAATGGATGCTTCGGATGCACTGTCCACCGGGCCAGTGCCAGACGGCGACCCGTCCCCGGTGCCTCTTCTGGCATCCTGGCGGCCGCAAACTGAGTTCGCCCGTCCGTCAATACGGAGGGTACACCCGCGTGCACCCGACGAAGGGGATGACGGTAGTCTCCACGGGCCAGGAGATAGGTCGCTGAGGGGTCACCCGTATCCCACATGGCTCGGATCTTCGTCGGTGTCTTTCGCTGCGCCTCAAGATTTTGAATGGCCGCGGTTTTCTCTTTTTGATATGCTGCGAATTCCGGCACGGCCTGCTCCGCTTGCGCTACGGTTGCCTTAACCGAGTCCTCAAAACGTTGAGCTAAATAGGTTTGAACCTTCGTCCGTTTTGACGATGGTATCGCCAACATCGCCCGCACGTCCGCTTGCAGAACCTGAGGCAAGCGGGAAATCCGCTCGTCCTGAAGCTTGGTTACCTCGATCTGCTCGCGACTCCGACGTTCTTTCTGAACTTGTTCAATTTCAACATTCAACGCTTGATTATGGGATTCCAAAGCATCGCGATCCGTCGACTTCATCACCGACAAATAGCGTGCCGGTTTATGCCGACCCGTTCCTCTTTCCAATGGTGAATACCAGTGGTTCACATCCAAAGCACCTTTAAATACATCGATCAATCGATAGTAATCACGTTGGGGAATCGGATCAAATTTGTGACTATGACAACGAGCACATTTCATCGTTAAGCCCAGAATGGCAGAGCTGTATACCTGAATTACGCTGCTAACATAGCGCTGCCGATCAGGGACGAATCCTGTAATATTTGCAAAAGTTCCATCGGAACTTTGCCGCAAAAATCCTGTCGCCACCAGATGATTAAAAACGTCCTCTGTAATTCGGGATGAATCAGAATAATCGACCAGTTCGTCACCGGCCAGTTGCTCAGTAATAAACTCGCCATACGGTTTATCCGCATTAAAACTGCGGATGACATAGTCACGATAAAGATAGTTCCAGGGTCGAAGCGGATCGCTTTCCTGTATCCCTTCACTATCAGCATAGCCAGCTAAATCCAACCATATTCCTCCCCAGCGTTCCCCATAGGCGGGAGATGCAAGAACCTGATCCACCAACCTTTCATAAGCCAGAGGCTGATCGTCCTCTAAAAACTCTAACACCACCTGCGGCGACGGAAGAATGCCCAACAAATCGAGGTACAGCCGACGAATGAGTGTCTCGCGGGATGCCACGGGCGAAAAATCCAATTCCGCCTGTTGTAATTTCTGTAAAATAAACGCATCCAATGGATTATTCAACGAACCTGGTCGCATTGAAGGAACGGGGGGGCGCGTGGGTGGTTGAAACGACCAAAACTCGCGCTGCTCATCCGAAACCAGCGGATCAGGCGTTTCGGAATCTGGTAATACCGGAGGCGGGTCTTTCGGCGCTCCCTGGACAATCCATCGAGTAATCAAATCCGTTTCTGATTCAGAAATTACTTTGACCGACACCTCAACAATTCGACGCTTTGGTGGCATCTCACCCGCATGAATCCGTTTTAGAATCAAGCTTTCCTGTGGTTTGCCCACCATCACCGCCGGACCTGACTTGCCTCCCTGGAGGATCGATTCCCGCGATCGTAAATCCAGTCCTCCCTCCTGAAGTCGTTTCCCATGACAAACCGTACATCGTAATTCCATCACAGGAAGCACATCCGAAGTCGTCACCTGTCGGGGCTGAATTTGATCGGCAAGCTTACTTGTTTTCAGCCATTGCCAAAGTTCCTCTTTTTCCACTTTGGATAACGGCGGTTCACCTTCCGGTGGCATAGAACCACTGTCGATCATCTCCCACAACAGCGAACTTGCAGGATCCTGATCAACAATGTGCCCGGATTCCCCACCTGCAAGCACGCCTGAAAGCGTCGTTAGGCTCAACTCGGCTTTGGGCATCTTTTGGCCATGACAGCGAAGACATCGGGCCTTAAAAATCTTCACTACCTGAGGTGGCATCGCTGCGGGTTCCGCAACTCCCTCGCTCGCTAATATTGCGATAAGTAATCCGGAAACCACCGTCCCTCGCAACTTAGTAGAAATTTGGATCATCACAGAATATACCTGCCTAGAATTTCATGAATGCCCACCGTCCTCAGGCATTATAAACTACGACAGTCATCGTTGTCATTCTCCAAAAGAGAGGATACCCGTCAATCCAGCACCGACTTGATAACACATAAGAAGGGTCGCTGATCATTCACGCCGATGCTGCATTATCTGGCTATAACGTTCCAGCGTCTTGCGCTGTCGACTCGTCAGGCTTGACTCTCCCTGCTCGTGTACTTGCTGGAGAATTTTCTCCCCTCGCGCTATCAGTTGATCCTCGGCACTGATTTCATCTTTGACAACCGGTGCCGAAGGACCGGTATCCGGAGAATGTACTTTCAGTTTGGGTTGCCGTTTAAAAACTTGTTTCCAGCTCGTTATCTTCTCCAGCCTCCAACCCATTTTAAAATAAGCGGCGGCAAAAGCGGCACCACCCAGATGAGCCTGCCAGGCGATTCCCGTCATGGTTCCCGCAGCTTGCTGCAAACCCAAATAGACATCATAGCCCACGTACATCAATCCAACGATCCAAGCATCGACGGGAATGATCATCATCAAAAGCAATTTTGTCCTGGGGTAAACACAACAATACAAAATGACGACCGCGACCACGCCACCCGAAGCACCAATTGCCGATGCATCAGGCGCATTGACATTGGCGACAACAAATGTCAAACCGCTAACCACAATGGCTAAGATATAGAACCGCAGGAATTCCCGACTTCCATAACGCTGTTCAATGAACCGGCCAAACATCCATAAGCCAAACATATTAAAAGCAATGTGCATCACGTCCCCACCATCGGGTAGCCAGAACGGTGCATGCATAAAACCGGCTGTGATTAACCGCCAGACCTGCCACGGGTGTGTAAAAAATGTCGCATCAATCGCCAGCGCATCATAAATCGCCAGCGTACGATCCGGGCTGTCGTATCCAATTAACCAACACATCATGTACACGGCAACGTTTGCCAAAACCAATTTGTTGGTAATCGACATCTGTTTTACAGCGCGGACAGCCTGAGTGGATTGTGAAGACGATTCATCGCGATAGTAATCTCGGTCGTAAATACCCATGAGCCCAGTGTACTCCAAGGCTTGAAAACAGAGCGTCCGATGCGATAAGAATTCAGCAGATTATTATTCAGAATCGGCGTTAGCGGAAGCAGCTTGCTTGGCATTAATGTCCGCTTCTAATTTGGATTGAATCTGAATGAGCTTCTGAGCATATTCCTGATTCCGCTCAAAAATGGCTGCTAATTCCGCCGTCAACTTCACAACTTCCGTCTGTAGTTGACCAGCATACGATCCCGCCTCCACTTCATCTCGACGGTATAGTTCCAAATCAAGCTCCAGATCCTTCTTTTCGCCTTTGCGAAATAAGACCTGAATCGTCGCTTTATTACGCGATTCTGTGATTCTGCCAATATCATGTAACGCACTGGTATTACTGAAATTCAGCGACGACACGCGTATCGGATAATTATGAAAAACGTCCGTGTAGTTATGAACGGGACGTACATAGTATTCCAGGAGTTTTTCTGCAACCGGTTCAATACCATCTCCGCCGGACACGAGTATGGATACGGGAACAATCTGGGCACCCTGAACTATTTTCTCTGCCGACGCAATAAAAATAATTTCATCCTTCTTAAAGGTAACACCGTCGGTCTTGACGCCTGGTGTTACACTCGTCACTCCATTTTGATCGACCGTAATAATACTCGGTGTCCGATGGTACAGCATCGGTACAACGGCCTCACCCGCTCGGTAATCGCTACCTTCGATATTAGCCTGAACATCATCGCCGTTCACATTTTGGCTCAACGGCTCCGTTAAATCCTGCGTAAAACGGATTTTGAACCAGACATTGCGCGGTTTCGCTTCACGTTCTGCAAGTCGAGAGCCATCCGCTATAAACCGGTCAACCATCGCGGCTAAATCAACCGTTTGTAACTGCTGTTGAAGCGGATCCGTAACGGTTTTGAAGATGCCGGTGACGTGTGCTGGATCCATCAAACCGAACATCGGGTTTTGATTATCTTCAAATACACCTCGTTGTTGTTTGTATCTGTCATTTGGCTTCACCGCAAAGGGTGCATGAGCGTCGGTGGGAATCTTTTCATATAATACAATCGAAGCGCCATTTGCCATCAATGCAGGATTGAATACCTTCGGCGCAAATACATTCTTGAGAGTGATGCTGGCACCGTTGTTCGCTTCCACATTATATTCACCTAAATAGACAGCCGGTACGTTGACCATCGCGGCATTGACCGCTGCCGGAACCCCAGCCGCCGGATCCACCGCTGCCGGAACCCCAGCCGCCGGCGTTATATTGGTTTCGCGAAAAAGGAAAATACGCGTGCCCTGTTCGATTCCATGTTGATCATCTGCCATGGTTGCCGTTGCCGTTGTATTAACAATGCCTTGAACACCTTGTACATTGCCCAGCGTGGCTCCTCGCCAGACACGCCCACGACCCATCAGAATCCGCTGTAAATCATGACGCATTGCAACCAGCGAATTGGCGATGCTTGTTTCACTTACAATTTGACCATTCGGACTGGTTCCGTATAAAAGCTCCTGAAGGTCCTTCGCTGCCTGGTCGCGACTGATTACATTTGTTTCATACTTTTGAGTCCACTCATGTCGAATTTGGAGGACTCGACCGGCATAGGAAAACAAAACTACATTCGATCCCAGTAACAGAAACATCATAAAGACGTGGAACCAGCGCCAGCGCTTGATGGACAAAATTAGCATCACCGTGAAGATCAAGCCGTATACGACTATGGCGATTTCAGCTGTGCCCATTGGATTTCTTCTCTCTACAGTTTAGATCACTGGCGAAAACCGGTCATCGGATCCCAGACAATCATCACACATGATTGTGCTTCTACTATTATATATACACATCATAAACAGACTCGTCCATTTAATCTTGTATCGCATTTTACGCTCCCTCCAAAACACCCCAACAGCGGATTTAGCCAAGGTTTCTCCTTGTTTCGTCGTGTCAAAACAATTGGATTATTTTGTTTTCCGTACATAAGGCATGGCGACCCGTAACACACCCAACGCTATTCAATGACAAAAAAACCCCTTTTGGGGCATTCTAAACTCTATTTATTCATTGAAAACAACCGCTTTTCCTTAAGGCCTGAATCATTTAGGGCGATTGGAGGCACATAGCCGTAGAGTCTTTGTAACCGATAAAGATTCCCCAGCTTACCAAACACTACACGGTCATCCCTAATCTCTAGTCGGTTTAGAGTTGCCATTCCACATTCCCCAAGACTCCAACAAAGCTGGTTCTTATTGTGAAACATCATCTCCACCCAATCCTTCGGCGGCGGCAAACCATACCAACACTGATGATTCTAGCAATCATGATTGTGTTTCTGGGTCAAACCGGATGTGGACGTACCTTTTATCGCAAGCAAGCCGACCACGAGGCATTGCACATCATTAAGGAGAAGGGAGACGATGCCCGTTGGGATATGCAGGACTTCTCCATCAACATTGATCATCGCAGCCGGATGTTCAGTGTTGATGATCCGGATGTCCCGGCCATGCCACCGGATGATATTGCAGCAAACAAATTCATGACATCGGTTGATGGAATGGAAGGCTACGACAATTGGGAAAAGGATGGCTCACTGAAACACTTTGAGAACCCCGAGTGGCGACAGTACTTACCACTTGCTGAAGATGGCAAGCTACACATCAACGGCCAGGATGCCGTGCGTTTAGCTCTATTGCATTCCAGTGCCTATCAACAGCAGCTGGAAACCATGTACATGTCCGCATTGGATGTCAGTGCAGAGCGTTTTGAATTTGACACTCAGTTCTACGGCGGCTACGGAGCGGACTACCGAAGTCGGGGTGCCGCCACCGCTGGCAGCGCCCGCAGCGATCTAACTCTCTCCACACGAAGTCTGCAAATGCGTCAAAAGTATGCTCAGGGAACCAGCCTGGTCGCAAACTTTGCAAATAGCCTGATGTGGCAATTCAGCGGCCCAAATACACACAGCACAACATCTCTGGTCGATATTAATCTGGTCCAGCCGTTACTTCGGCAGGGTGGTCGCGACAAGGTTCTGGAACGTCTCACTCGAACAGAACGGCAGATGCTTTATAAAGTCCGGGACTTTCAGCGTTACCGAAAAGGATTCTATTTAGACATTCTCACCGGAAACTCCGGGGTCGGCGGTGTCGGACGAATTGGGGGCCTCTTTGGTGGTTCCGGTTTGTCCGGATTCACCGGTGTCGGCTCCGGCGGTTTTGGAGGTCTGGGTGGCGGCGGTGGAGGTGGGGGTGGCATTCCCCGATCAGCGGGTGGTTATCTGGGTTTACTGCAAACCCTGCAGCAACTTAATAATCAGCGAGCTAATATTACCGCGCTGGAAAGTTCATTACGTCTGTTTGAATCCTATTTTGAAGCAGGTTTTACCGACTTTAATCAAGTGCAACAAACTCGAGCATCCTTCTATCAGGCAGTCAGTGATTTGATGCAGTCTGAAGCGGCATACAACGGCGACCGCGACACGTTTACCAGTGAAATTGGGCTTTCCCCCGATATTCAAATTGAAATAACCGGTGACGAGCTTGCTGATTTTGATTTGATTGACCCCTACATGCAGGACCTGCAAAACCAGATATTGATCATTCAAAGCACGGTAGGTGAATTGATCCTAAGCATGCAGATTGATCCGCAAAGCACCAGCATTGCCTGGGGACCTGCCATTCAAACCGCTCTTGAAGGTCTGCGTAAGGAAGCAGATAAGATGGCCGCCCTGCATCAGGATATTCTGTCCTCGGGATTGGAGACGGCAGAGAAAGATATCGAGAAAATGGCAAGTGTCATCCCTGAAAGGAAAAAGTTCGTTAGCGAAGTAAAAGCTTCACTGGCCAATAACAATCTGGTTTCCGATACCGCATTGCAAACCAATTTACTTGACGCTGACTATCTGGATGGACTGCCTGAACTCCTGGGAAATGATATTAAAGACGTCACCGACCGCTTGACGGCTACGCAACCCACATTTGCCAATGCAGGAGCGGCTATTGACGCACTGCTGGCATCCGGTCCCGAGTTGCAGGACGAGGAATTGTTAATGCAACTGGAGCAGACCGTCATTTCTATTTTACCTGAATTACTGATTAAGCTCTCCAATGATGCCCTTGAATTGTCGCTAGTTCAAACAAGTGCCCGCGCTGAAAGCATCACTCTCATCCCGATTGATCTCAGTGTTGATGAGGCTTACAAC
Source organism: Planctomycetota bacterium (assembly GCA_036150515.1). GTDB lineage: Bacteria > Planctomycetota > Planctomycetia > Pirellulales > Pirellulaceae > UBA721. The sequence goes on along the minus strand of JAYZPA010000137.1, from coordinate 13,483 downwards.
ATCGCCAGCAACAATCGACTCGACTGGATGAATCAACGGGCGGGGATCATGGATCAGTGGAGGCTCATTGCCTTTAACGCGGATAATCTGGAAAGTGATCTTGATATCGTCCTGTATGGTGGGATTGGCAATACGGGCGACAACCCAGTCAAATTCAGAGACACCGCGGGAACGTTGAGGGCGGGGATTGAATGGGATGCGCCCATAACACGACTGCGAGAACGAAACACGTACCGCCAAAGTCTGATTGAGTACGAGCAGGCAAAACGGGGTTACTATAACTACGAAAATGGACAGTTTCTCGCCCTGAAAAATGCTCTGCGAAATATCCAAATGCAAAAAATCAACTTTGAAGTTCAGCGCAAACAGTTACAGGTCGCCGCCCGTGGTGTACTATTTGTCCGAACTCGGTTACAGGAACCACCGGGGGAGACGGGTAGCCAACTGTCTCCTACGGTTGCCCGTGACCTGATCCAGCAACTACAGGGACTGCAACGTGCACAAAACAACATTTTAAGTGTGTGGGTAGGCTATGAAATTGCCCGTAGCCAGCTAGACCTGGCATTGGGTACCATGCAAATCGATTCCGAAGGCATGTGGATCGATCCAGGTGCCATAGGATTTGCTCACGGTTACCCCACCCAACCCACGGCAGAAAATTCCAATGTAACTAAACCCGTCGAAGACGAAAAAGAAACGGACGATGAATCGGACGATAAAGCGGACGATGAATCGGACACTTAAAAACCGTTCACTTATTTATTCACGAATTCCCTTTCTCAATGCAAAAAAATCGCATCCTCGTTCGCTAGTCGGTGTTGAAGACACTGCAATGAGACAAAACTCTTACATTCTCCCTTACATCGGGTTGTAATAGAGTAGATAATGAAGCGATTGATGGAACTAGGGTGCGAACATCACTTGCCGCCTGGTGTCCTTGCTTCTTTTTTGTAAACCAATGGTTAGTTCGTAATACATTTTTGTAGGATGATTGCTGTAATGAAAGTTCCTCTATACACGCGACGTCATGGAAACGCCACCGTTATCTTGTTGGTCATTGCCTGTCTGGTCGTGGGCCTGGGTTACTATGGATACGCCTCCATAAAAAATGCCGTCACACAGGATCCTCCTGCCAGTTTCCAATTCCGGGAAGTGGAACAAAGGCAATTCACCCATACGGTGATCGAATCGGGTGAAATTGAAAGCTCTCAAAACATCGATGTTGTGTGCAATGTCCGTTCTCAGGGGGGTGGCGTTCAGATTATTTGGGTCATACCCGAAGGCCAACAAGTAGAAAAAGGTGAGAAGTTGGTTGAATTGGATACAACCACGCTGGAAGACCGACTACAGCAGCAACAATTGGTAATGAACCGAGCGGACTCGACTAAGATCTCCGCCAATGCTGCTGTACGCCAGGCGGAAATCGCTCGCCAGGAATATCTGGAGGGAACCTTCAAGCAGAATGAACAATTGATTGAGTCCAATATTCTGATTGCCAAACAAAATCTATCAACGGCCTTGGACAAAGCCGCCTTCAGTGAACGCCTAGCGGCCAAAGGTTTTGTTACACAACAACAATTGGCCGCGGACCGTTTTGCCGTCAAACGTGCTAACCTCGACATGGCGCTCAAGGAAAGCGAGTTGAAAACACTTCGCGAAATCACCAAACAAAAAATGCTGGTTGGTTTTGATGCTGACATTGAAACTGCAAAAGCTTCTCTGGTTGCTGAGGAGAAAAACTATACGGAAGAAGAAAATCAACTGGCGGAGATTCAGCAACAAATCGAAAACTGCATCATTACAGCCCCGGATGCAGGTCAGGTCGTCTACGCCAATATGCAAAGTTCTCGAGGGGGTGCAGAATTTATCGTTGAAGCGGGTGCCACGGTACGCGAACGTCAATCCATTATTAAACTACCCGATCCCGAACAGATGCAAGTTAAAGCCAAAGTGAATGAAGGGCGTATCGCATTTGTGCGGAAGGGTCAGCGAGTCAAAATTCAGGTTGGCGCATTGGAAGGTCAGGTACTGGACGGTGTCGTTGCCAGCGTGAACAAATATCCTGAACCCAGCAGTTGGTTCAACTCCGAGGTCAAGGAGTTTGCTACTTTTATCACCATCATCGACCCACCCGAAGCCATCCGTACCGGATTGACTGCAGAAGTGGAAATCCTCGTCAACACTCTGCCCGAACAACTCATGATCCCCGTACAAACACTACACGAAGATCAGGGGCAGGCATTTTGTTTGGTAAAAATTCCCTACGATAGCAGTAACCCTTTACACACGGATCAACTTGGCGGTCAACACGGTGATCCAGGATCCGAATTTTCCGTGGAAATCCGTGAAATTAAATATGTGGCCAGTAATAACAAATTCCTTGCTATCGACAAGGGATTGGAACTCGGCGAAATGGTGGTTATGAATCCTCGCGCCGAAGAAACAATCCTAACTCGACTGGTTACCGATTTCCGTGCCCGCAAGGCCATTGAAACCTTCAGTACCGATGGTAATGGCACTCTGTCTCAGGAAGAAGTCACCGCCATGAATTCAAAACTCGGATATGAGGGAGTTTCGATTTTTACCAGTGTGGATTTAGACGGTAGTGGCACGATTGATTCCACAGAACTAGCCAAGTTAATCGAGCGAACACAGTACCTCTTAATTGCCGTCGAACAGAAAGAGATCGATGTTGAAGAAGTGCTTGAATCCGCGGAAGAAGAAGATCCACTCGCTCAATTCCGTGAACAAGCCAAAGCAGGGATTGATCGATTTTGGGGGACTCTCGATACCAACGGTGACGACAAACTGGACAAAGATGAGCTCGCCGCTTCACCTATGGGTGCTGGGATGTTTAGGCAGGCCGATTCAGATAAAGATGGCGAAGTCACTAAAGACGAAGCCATCGAAGGCATGGCGAAAATGATCAAAGCACGTGCTGAGTCTGGTGACGCTGGTGGCGGCGGCGGACGACCCGGTGGCGGGGGAGGTAGATAATGGCCAATTCAGCTCTGACCTGTCAGGATCTCACCAAAGACTATATCACCAAATCCGAAACGGTCCATGCACTTCGAGGTGTGTCGTTTGAAGTGCCCGAAGGGGATTACGTCGCCATTATGGGGCCATCCGGCTCCGGCAAGAGTACTTTACTGAATCTCATTGGCTGTCTTGACCGACCCACCGACGGACTATTACTACTTGGTGAAGACAATGTCGCCAATATGACGGACAATCAGCTCTCCGATGTTCGGGCCTCGAGAATCGGCTTTGTTTTTCAATCCTATAACCTAATCGCACAGTTATCCGTTGTCGAAAACATCCAGGTACCCTTGTTTTATCAGGGCAACCTGAATCGTCAGGCAAATCGACGCTGTGTCGAATTAGCTGATCTGGTTGGACTGGCCGATCGAACCGCCCATCGCCCCACACAACTTTCCGGTGGACAACAACAACGTGTTGCCATCGCCCGCAGTCTGGTCAACGACCCCTATTATATTCTTGCGGATGAATCGACTGGCAATCTGGATAGTAAAACGACTGAGGAAATACTAACCATTTTTGAACGACTCAATGATCAGGGTAAAACCATCATCATGGTTACACATGAGGATGATGTTTCCATTCGAACCAAACGCATTATTCGACTCCGGGACGGTCTGATTGTTTCCGATGAATCCAACGCCGATCGCCTGCGGTTTACCGATGCGGAAACAGGCGAAATCATCCCTGAAAACAGCATGGAATCTCTGGAATCTCTGGAGCTTCCCGCAGCGAACACAACTCCGGTTGCCACCGAATCCGTTCCGGCCACATCTTCCCAAAACGAGTTTTTTGGAAACGATGACGAAGAACATATTACATTGGGAGATCATTAGTTGTGGGATTTCTAACGGGTTGGATCCGAACCTTTCAATTGGCTATTAAAAGCCTTCTGCTGCATCCAATGCGGTCGATGCTGACCATCCTGGGTATCTTCATTGGTGTTGCATCCGTTATCTGGTTATTGGCCATTGGCGAAGGAATCAGTCAGGAAGCCCAACGTCAGATCGAAAAACTAGGCGCCCAGAATATTATTGTCCGTTCCATCAAACCTCCAACCGAAGCTTTGGGGGATGGAATTGTTGCCGTGTACGGCCTAACAATCGAAGAATATGAATTGCTGCTGGAAACGCTGCCTCAAATCGAAACGGCGGTTCCCATTCGTGAAGTGAAACGAACATTCCAGTTTGAATCCGTTGAAATCGATGGCCGTCTGGTTGGATCAACACCTAAATATTATGAAACGGCCAAACTGCAGATCGATCGTGGCCGCTTTCTTACCGATTCTGATTTCAAAAAAAATAAAAACTATTGCGTCCTCGCCCGAGGAGTCGCGAACAAGCTTTTTCCCTATCAGGATCCTATTGGCCAGAAAATCCTGATGCCGGAATTGAATGACTTCTTTGAAGTTGTGGGTGTGCTGAAACATCGTGGTGCATCCGCTGGCATCGGTGGTTCCATTTCTGCTCAGGATTACACCAAAGACGTCTATATCCCGTTGACCACCATGAGACAACGTTTAGGGAAGACCATTTTCCGCCGTGTCGGTGGCTCCTTTGGTGGTGAATATGTCGAATTAAATCAGGCTACTTTACAGATTCACAGCGTAGATGAAGTGCTGGCAACTTCCAAGATGATCCAGGATTCTCTGCGAAGTCATGATGACATTGGCGATATTGAAGTCGTCGTCCCGCTTGAGTTATTAGAGCAGGCAAAATCAACGCGGATGATGTTTATGGTCTTTATGGGGCTGATTGCCGGCGTTTCTCTGCTCGTCGGTGGAATTGGAATTATGAATATCATGTTGGCCACCGTCACCGAACGCACACGTGAAATTGGTATTCGGCGTGCTTTGGGTGCCCGACAATCCGCCATCATTCGACAGTTTCTCGTGGAGACGATCGCCCTCTCTGTCGTAGGCGGCCTTGTCGGAATTGCAGCAGGGTTTCTCGGTCCCATTGTAACCATCCTCGCTCGGGATGGACTCTATTTATACATGCCGGAACGGGTTGCAGGATTGCCGGAAACCATTAAAACCATGACACCGGTGATCGTCGAGGCGTCTGTACCGATTGCATTTGGCATCGCCGTGATCGTGGGAACCATCTTCGGTATTTATCCTGCCATGCGAGCTGCCAAAATGGATCCGATCGAAGCTCTGCGTCACGAGTAATATTGCTGAAGACACTCCGCCAGTTGATCTAGCTGTGGTTGCGAATGAGCTGCACTTACACTAACCCTCAATAAACTATGCCCCTGTGGCACCGTCGGTGGACGAATCGCCGGAACCAGCAATCCACACGACTCCAGCTTTGAAGATAGTGCAAGTGCCTTATCAGGATTCTGCATCATCACAGGGACGATTTGCGATGGAAAACCAGGTTTCAAAAAACCCGCCGCTTGTAACTTCTCTCGAAAATCGGATGCTCGTTCCAAAACTTGCGTACGGCGATCCGGCTCGGACACAACGATTCTTAATGCTTCCATACTGGCCTGCGCACATACGGCTGGAAGCGCAGTTGAAAACACATAACTGCGTGCGCGATTGGACAGCCAGTCCACCAGGGACTGACTGCCCGCTACAAATCCGCCAATACCACCCAGTGCCTTGCTGAACGTACCTACCGAAATATCCACGGCGTCTTCACATTGAAAGTGCTCGGCCAGACCCCGGCCTGTGGATCCATAAACACCCGTTGCATGAGCTTCATCGACCAACAGCATGCACTGGTAGCTGCGTGCAAGTTCGGCAAGTTCCGGCAGTGGCGCAACGTCACCAGCCATACTAAACAACGAGTCCGTTACGATCAGTCGCCGGCGAAAGCCCGCCGCAGCCTTCAGCAGTTCCTGTAAATGATCCATGTCCACGTGTCGATAGACCTCGACACGTGCTGTCGATAAACGACAGCCATCGATGATGCTGGCGTGGTTTCTGGAATCACTGAGAATCAAATCCTGATCGCCCGCCAGCGCCGCGATCGTTCCGAGATTCGCTGCAAATCCTGTTGGAAACGTCAGCGCCGCCGGCGTGCCTTTGAAGTCTGCTACCCGCGCCTCTAAACACGCATGGGTTTCGCTGCGGCCGGTTACAAGCGGACTGGCACCACTACCCCAACCAATTTCCGAAAGAGTCGTTTGAACCTCGGGGGTAAAAACATCGCGGGTTAATCCAAGATAATCATTGCTGGAAAAATTGATGTACTCGCGATTACCCATACGAATCAGGCCATCCGCCTCTGCGCTATGACATGCACGTAATTCGCGGCGCAAATGACGATCCGCTAATGCTTTCAGCTCCACATCAAGCCAGTCTAATGAATTGCCAGACATGGCGACCTTTGCAAAAAAGGAATCTCGGTATCCATCGTTGGCTTTCATAGCCGTGGTTTGATTGTAAGGCAAACAGGACCGCCAATAAATCCTAGGTCCCATTACCTAGACCCAGTAGCCTTTCATGTCTTACAATACCCTACGCGGATTCCTTTTATACATTCAACGTTTTGCGACCGTAATCACCCGTCGTTAAGGAGCTGATCCCGAAATGAAAACTCCCATCTATTATCTGTGCCTGCTGCTGGTTGTAAGCTGTCTGGGTATCTCGGGTTGTCGTTCCGATGATCCCGCAGACAAAACTCCCCCATCACCCGGAACGACCTCAGATTCCAGTGACAGGATCGCTGACACTTCCACCGACGGAAATGATCCTGGCGACGCACCAGTCGAATTTGAATTTGCTGATCTCGTTAAACCGTTTGACCCTCCGCCGCTAGAAGAAATCATTTCCGGTAACGAATGGGCCGACAAACCCGTTTTAGATGCCGTCGAGTTAATGCAAGAACGTCAAGCAGGCGAACAACAACTCGCAACGCCCACGGAAGCGCTTGCTCTTAAAAACAGCTCGGTTGCTAATAACAATAAAATCATTTCCGCAATGGGCCGGCTCGCCCAGGAAGGTGAAGTTAATTTTTCTGCCGAATGGAACAGGCATACCTCTGGCGATATTAAAAGTACCAACCCAATAATGATCAGTTCAACAGCGGAGTTCGATGTCGCTGGGTTAACCAACATGGGACTGTTTGGCTTCGATTGGAACTTTGTCCCATTTGCCTCCTCGGATGCTGTCGTCTCATGGCAAACATCTGCCGACGGACTCTACGACAAAGTGGTAATGCGAGACGATCTACGATGGTCCGATGGAACTGCCATTACGGCACATGACGTCGCGTATTCTTATCAGGTCATCATGACTTCCAGCGTACCGATTCCAGCCGTTCGCTCAGGCACAGATCAACTAAAATACGTCCATGCCTATGATGATCACACGGTGATTTTTTTCCACAACGAGTCGCTCGCCACAAACGTATGGAATATCAATTTTCCAATCATTCCCAAGCATGTTTATGAAAACACGGTGCCTGAAGATCCCACGATGGCTAAAAGTGAAGCTCACGTAGCACTCGACGAAAACCCCATCACTGGCGGTGCTTATCAAATAACAAAACGCGTTCGCGGGCAAGAAATTGTGCTCAAACGGCGTGAATCTTATTACAACGTTGGCGGTGAAGATGTTCGGAGAAAACCTAACTTCGCGACGATCCGCTTTCACATTGTCGAAAACGATAGCACCGCTTTGTTGGCGCTAAAAAAAGGAGACATTGAAGAAATGCAATTGTCGCCGGAGCAATGGCAATCTCAAACCGATGACGAAGAATTCTACAAAAACAATACTAAGTCTTATGCCCTGGAATGGGTCTATTACTATTTCGGTTGGAACAATCGATCGCCTTTCTTTCGGGATGCTCGAGTGCGTAAGGCGATGAGCTATGCGTTTAACCACCAAGAGCTGCTTGACCGCCATCGCTTTGGCCTCGATGAAGCAGCCCAGGGCATTTTTCATAAAACCTCTCGTTGGGCGCCAACCACACTACCAGCGCCGTACACGCAAGACCTTGATAAGGCCGAAGACCTGCTGGCAGAAGCCGGTTGGGAAGATAGTGATGAGGACGGATACTTGGATAATATTGTTGAACTTGATAACAATTTCGACGGCAAAGTTGAAGGCCGCAAGAAAGTCCGGTTCGAGTTCACTATATTGTGCAGCAATAAACAAGAGCGAATTGATATTTGCGCCTTACTACGGGAGAACTTAGAACAAATTGGGATCATTTGTAATGTCAAGCCTGTTGAATTTACAACGTTACAGCAGTTATCGCGCGATCATCAATTCGACGCCATTTTTGGTGGTTGGGGAACGGGCGCTGACCCGGACACTGCGGAGAATTTATGGACAACTAAAGCCATCGACGCTGGTCGCAACTATGGATGTTATTCCAGTAAAATCGTTGACCAGCTTTTTGAAGATGGTAAACGAGAACTCGACCCTGAGAAAAGAGCAGCTATTTACCAAAAAATTCACCTGCAATTGTGGGATGACCAGCCCTACACGTGGCTCTACTTCCGTAATGCCTATTTTGGATTTAACCGATCGCTACGCGGATACAATTACAGTGCTCGTGGCCCTTATAATTATGGTCCGGGGGAATCTACCATTTTCAAGCCAGCCGGTATGCAGTAAATTTCTTCTCAACAGTTCCACGGCTGTCTAACTTCGCGTACCATTTGCACAAACTAATCTAAGTTCAACAAGGCAATTCATGGCTGGCTATTTAATCCGCCGCATCCTATTGGGATTGCTCACGCTGTTGCTAATCACAATGGTCGTCTATGCATTGATCCGCCTCATGCCTGGTAGCCCAATGGATACTGATCCCGCCATGATGAATCCGGATAAGATGCCCAGCGCCGAGGATTTAGAGCGCATTAAAAAAGCGTATGGGCTCGATAGACCTGTCTACGAAGCTTATTGGGTCTGGCTCCGTAATCTGGCTACTGGTGACATGGGTATTAGTTATAACGAAAAAAAGCCTGTCACCGACGTCATCGAAAGTCGTGTGTGGGCGACACTGCTACTTACTGTGCCATCTTTAGTCATCGCCTATCTCCTCGCCATACCTATTGGCCTGTGGTCCACCATTCGCAGTGGCAAGCTCGATGAACGAATCACCGGTGTTAGCTTATATATGCTATACGCTATTCCATCGTTTATTGCGGCTCTGTTTTTACAATTGCTATTTGCTGTCAAGCTGAGTGGAACGGCGTGGGAATTACCACTGATGGGGATGCACCACTCCGATTATGAAGAAATGGGGACATTCGCCCAAACTTGGGATTTGTTGCAACACATGTTGCTGCCCGTTATCTGTTTTACTTATGTCAGCTTAGCTTATTACAGTCGTTTCATTAAAGCCAACATGGAAGAAGTGATTCGCCAAGATTACATTCGTACGGCTCGCGCCAAAGGCTTGGGGCAGATGCGGATCATTTTACATCACGCCTTTAGAAATACGCTGATCCCATTCGTGACCCTGCTCGGATTATCACTTCCATCATTACTAGGAGGCGCGATTATTCTGGAACAAGTGTTTAATTGGCCCGGTATGGGTCAACTTTATTTCCGCAGTATTGGAACACGAGACTATCCCGTCATTATGGGACTCACGCTCTCACTGTCGGTACTTACCCTGTTAGGACAACTCTTTGCCGACATCCTATATGCATTTGTCGATCCGCGAATTGCATATAAGTAATAAAACAAACTGGTTTCCTTTATGACTGACAACAATCAACAACCTTCCAATACACACACCAAGGAAAAGCGGTCGCCCGGATTTTGGGTTCTGGCTTGGCGGCGGTTCCGACGTCGAAAGCTTTCGATGCTAGCGTTTGTGGTTGTTCTGTGTCTATCGGCAATCGCGGTGTTCTCACCAATGATCGCGGGAACGAAACCGATTGTCTGTAAGTACAAAGGAAATATCTATTTCCCCTGCCTCGCCTACTTCAATACCGATTGGGAAAACCCTATCTTTCACAAGGATCGGTTTCGTAAACGATATCCAGAAAATCTGCGCAAAAAAGACCCCGAAAGTTGGGCAATCTGGCCATTAGTTTTTCAAGATCCTTATCGTCCTGTACGAGACGGCGAGTGGCAAGATAAGAACGCTGACGGAGAGTGGATCGATCGTCCAGGCAACCCATATCATGGTGGCCTTCCCTCAAAGCTAAACATCTTTGGCACTTATAAACGAGGTGTCGATGTATTTGCCAGTATGGTGCATGGTACACGAATTGCGCTGCTCGTCGGATTTGTGTCCACTGGCATTGCGGCCTTCATCGGAATCACGCTCGGTGCTATTGCTGGTTACATGGGCGGCGCCATTGATCTGGTAATCAGTCGCATTATTGAACTGGTGATGTGCATCCCAGGCATTGTGTTGATTCTCGCACTCATTGCTGTCATCGATAAAACCAATATTTGGATTATGATGGCAATCTTAGGTTTAACAAGTTGGACAGGAATGGCGCGGCTCACGCGCGCCGAGTTTTTAAAGCTCAAGCAGTCGGAGTTTGTCGCCGCTGCCCAGAGTATCGGTGCCGGTCCGTTGCGAATTATGTTTCGACATATTTTGCCCAATGCACTCGCGCCAGTCATGGTACCTATTGTATTTGGTATTGCCGCTGCCATTAAAGTCGAAGCGGGTTTGAGCCTGCTGGGTTTCGGTGCACCACCACCCAATCCTAGCTGGGGAACAGTCCTCAATGCCGGTACCTCAAACTACACCGAATGGTGGCAAATCGTTTTTCCTGGCATTGCCATCTTCATTACCATTTTAGCTTACAACCTCATCGGCGAAGGGGTTCAGGAAGCCACGGACCCCCGACTCGCTGACCCCAAAGACTAGATGATATGACAGGCATTATCGAAATCAATAATCTACGGACTTACTTCAACACCGAGGATGGTGTGGTGAAGGCCGTCGATGATTTGTCGTTGACTATCATGCCTGGACATACGCTGGGAGTAGTTGGTGAATCGGGTTCTGGGAAATCTGTAACCTCACTGACGATCATGAAGTTGCTCGCAGCGACGGCCGAAATCAATACCGGCAGTGTAATGTTTTTGGGTCAAGACATTGTGCACATGAGTGAAAAGCACATGCGTAAACTCCGGGGCAGCGAAATCAGCATGATCTTCCAGGAACCCATGTCCTCACTTAACCCGGTTCATAAAGTGGGTAATCAGGTGATGGAAGTGATTTTGGAACATCAGGATGTCTCCAAAAGTGAGGCCCGGCAACGAACCATTGAATTGTTTGATGAAGTAGGCATTCCGGATCCGGATCAGCGAATCAGCTATTTCCCACACCAGATGTCCGGAGGCCAAAAGCAGCGAGTCATGATTGCCATGGCGCTGGCCTGTAACCCAAAGCTACTCATCGCGGATGAACCGACAACCGCACTGGATGTGACCATTCAAAAACAAATCCTCGATCTCATTCGGGAATTGCGGGATCAACGACAAATGGCCGTACTGTTTATTACCCACGATCTGGGGGTCATTGCTGAAATCGCCGACGATGTGATGGTGATGTACAAGGGCAAGGTGGTCGAACAGGGAAAAGTCCTCGACATTTATGAAAACCCCCAGCATCCCTACACGAAAGGACTGCTAAATTGTCGGCCCCGACTCGATACCATCTATCGACGCCTCCCCACCGTGTCCGATTTTATGGAATCGAAAGTCACCGATCATGGCGATATTCATATTACGGCAAAGGATATGTCCGCGGAACAGCAACAGTATTTCGTCAACTATGGACGGGGCCGGCTACTACATCAAAAAACCGAATTACAAACGCTGGGCTATCCCCATGATCCCGGTACATACGGTCGTGATGCAACCTGTGTTGATGAACAGGAATCACCACTGTTACAAGTCGATAAACTCAAAGTCCATTTCCCCGTTCGACGAGGATTGCTGCAACGAACGGTCGGCCATGTCAAAGCGGTCGACGAAATCAGTTTTGATGTATACCGGGGGCAGACCCTTGGGTTGGTCGGCGAATCGGGTTGCGGTAAGACAACCGCAGGCCGCGCGATCCTGCAACTGCAAAAACCGACGAGCGGAACCGTTATCTTCGACGGCCAAACGGTAACCGACATGAGTCGCCGTCAAATGCGGGAATTACGACAGGAAATGCAAATTATTTTTCAGGATCCGTTTGGATCCATGAATCCCAGAATGACCATTCAGGCAACGATTGTGGAACCGATGAAACTCCAGAAAATTGGTAATTCCCGATCTGATCGGATCGATCGTGCAGCGGCCCTGCTGGAAGAAGTGGATATGTTACCGGAACATCTACGTCGTTATCCCCACGAATTTTCGGGGGGCCAGCGACAACGGATCTGTATTGCCCGGGCCCTTGCCGTGGAACCTCAATTCATTATTTGCGATGAATCGGTTTCGGCACTGGACGTGTCTGTCCAGGCTCAAGTCCTCAATCTGTTAAACGACCTGCAGACCAAACGGGAACTGACCTACATCTTTATCAGCCATGATCTTTCCGTCGTTAAATTCATGGCGGATATGATGGCCGTGATGAAAGATGGTAAGATCGTCGAATTTGGTCCGTCGGAGGCTATCTACCAAAACCCGCAAGAAGAATATACCCGGACGCTGATTGATGCCACACCCTGTGATGATCTTGAGAATATTCGATGTCTCGTATCAGAACGCGAACAGCGCCGGGCGCTATCGGACGCCACAGGTTAATTCAATAACTGTAGTTCACCACGATCAACCCGCCGCCACTGGTCAATCAACCGCTGAGCCAGTGTGATTCCCTGATTGGCAGGATGCGCACAATACTGGATCCATGACTCCGGAATATCGACTCGGAATTTATCCAGACACGAGAGAATGGCAGTCGAGCAGATTCCGTTAAGCTCGCGTTGTGTATCATTACGGATAAGCTGCGGTTCGATGGATCTCCCAAACACCTGTTTCAGTGACAAATTGGTGAAGGTTCGAGCTGCCGTTGCCTGACCGCTGGCCTGTTGCCAACGCACTTCCGATGCATATTCCTCAATACGGTCTCGCCGATAACCATAGGCTTCCGTACCCGGTATCTCGTTCATGTATCCCAATAACAAATCAGTCCAACGCTGGCAACGACGCGAAAGCTCTCGTAATTTATATTGATACGTGGGCTTGCTGGTGATGGCGGCCAGTTGCTCTTTCATCTTAAGGTGATCTGACTGGACGGCAGCAAAAATACGAAATGTCTCGTGATGGCATCCCGTATCACCATGATTCGTTTGATACCAGCCAGCAACAATGCCCGTCCAAACTCGTGTTAACACCTCAGATATCGTGACCGATCGCAAAATTTCAAACTGCGCCTGGTCGTCCGCTTCTTCCGATTGAGCCAGCCACCAGTTCAGTCGCCGTTTTTGCGCTACATGATACTGACGCGCCTGAACCATGGTGAGATGGTGCATGCCGGAGAGAATTTCGTCACTCGACAACGCCAGCCAGCCGGCG
>JAYZPA010000136.1:0-13229 GCA_036150515.1 Planctomycetota bacterium | reverse complement strand
TGGCCTTAGCATTACGTTTGCTTTGTGGCCGGCAAAAAGAAATCTGGCAACCCTGATGAGCTGTACGGCAGCCTTGTTGCTGGCGACTCGATTTTGGAACGGTGAAGGTGGAGGATTATTTTTGGGATGGACTTTGCCTTTGATCATTTTGGTGGTATTTCGACCGAACCTCGAGGATCGGGTCATGTTGCAACGCGAGTTGACGGCGTGAGGAATTATGCTCTGGATTGTAATGATACAACGTAGTTGAACGGGAGAATGTAATGAATGAGTCTGTTGACGAACATCGGGGATCGTCGCCGCAGTCATTTCATTGTTGCGTGGTTACCGTCAGTGATTCCCGCACTTTAGATACGGACAGAGGCGGGGCACTGGTAGTGCAACGGTTGTCCTCCGCCGGTCACGTTGTACATCGGCGGGAGATCATTCCGGATGAACCGCAGCAAATGACCATGCTTCTGAAACAATGCGATGACGATGAGGCCGTTCAGGTTGTCCTGCTGACCGGCGGTACCGGCATTTCCAGTCGTGATCAAACCTATGAAACCGTTTCTGCCGGCCTCACCAAAATCCTCCCGGGTTACGGGGAATTGTTTCGTAGCCTCAGTTATCAGGAAATTGGCTCAGCGGCCATTATGTCACGAGCGGTTGGCGGTTTACTGAACCAAATGGTCGTGTTGACCATGCCGGGATCACCCGCAGCTGTCGAATTGGCAATGGATCAGATTATTTTGCCTGAGCTTCCGCATCTGGTCCATGAAGCCTCTAAGTAAGAATGCGGTGAGGCAAAAATGGTAGGTTTGACGGGTTCGTTCATTCTGCAACGGTGGGAGTTCCCTGTTCATTGATCATGTTGACCAGCTGTCGTAAACGGCCGTGGTCGCGGCGTTTGAAATGAAAAATAAGCCGTGTTAGATGATCGGTTTGTGGATCCTCTTTTTCGTCATCCAATTTCCCCTGATGCTGTTGAAAGTCGCCACCATTAAGTAAATCAGCAAAATCTGAATTAATCTCGTTCAGCAGAGATTCGCTAAGCTCGCCGTTCAGTCGCAATACAAGGTGGCGTCCGACATATCGCATGCTATGAAACATCCGATAGTAATCCATGATCTCCTTGGCAGCTGCCTGGTAATCGTCGGTAACCGAATAGAGGTGAAGGTCGTTTGGTGAGATCATTCCGTCCAGTAGAAGATGTTCCCGGATAAATTGGTCCAGTGTTTTCCAGAAGTTTCCCCCGGGGGCATCGGCAAAAATAACCGGCACAAGATCCCGTTTTCCCGTTTGGATCAGCGTCAGGACTTCCAGTGCTTCATCCAGTGTCCCAAATCCTCCGGGATAACAGACGACCGCATCACATTCTTTGACGAACATTAATTTACGTGTAAAAAAGTACTTCATATTGACCAGTTTGTGGTCGTCTGCAATGACGGGATTAGGTTCCTGTTCAAATGGCAGCATGATATTCAGGCCCATCGACATTTCCCGTCCGGCACCAACATGTCCTGCTTCCATAATTCCCTGAGCGGCTCCGGTGACCACCATCCAGTCGTGTTGTGCCATTTCAGCACCAAATTGAACACAGGCGCGATAAGTTGGAGCATCCGCAGGCGTTCGCGCAGATCCAAAGACAGAAACCTTTCTTTGATTTCGATACGGAGCGAAGACTTTAAAGGCGTACCGTAATTCACGCAACGTTCGGCTGAGGATTTTAAGGTCTCCCCGATCGACGCGGTCTGCAACAAGACGCTCTGCAGACCGGCGAATCCGAACGATCAAATCATCAATACGGTTTTGTTCGGATTGGTCACTCATGGTGTGTCCCTTTTCTGAAACCCGCGGTTGCCAGGACACCGTTGAACATTTCCAATGCCTGACATCCTACCGTTAAAAAAGCTGTTACGATTATATCCAAATCCCGCTCGTCGTGGGCAGAATAGAGCCTGGGATCAATGATTACCAATCTAAATACCGCCCGCCTGACAGCGGAATGCTCTAGGCAGCGCGATTCATCTGGTCAAACGCCATGATCACTTCGTAGAAGTCTTTACTGATCGAAATCTGGTCATCAGCAAAATCACGAATCCATACTCGTTGGGATACTAGCGCATCGGTTAACGCCGGGAGAATATCACCTAGCTGGACGTCGATGTGGGTTTCACGCTTGAGATTTTTGGCGACGTTGGCATGGCCCGGAGGCGTTGAAGGCAGTGCAATGATTTGACGTCGCATCGAAATATCTCAGTAGGCAAAGATTTGTTTGTGGCTGCGGCAAGCGAGCTTCCTTGCTCGCTATAACATGTCAGACATGTAAGCCGTAGCCTGGCAACCTCATGTTGCGTGAAGGCCAAATCGTCCGTAACGTCGTTTTACTTTGGTGAAAACGCTAAAATTCCGCAGAAAAGCGAATTTGTTGGTGGGTTCAGTATCTCTCATCCGACGCGGGAAATGAGGATTGCCGATTTCAGAATGCCTGCTAAAGCGGGAAGTGTTTAACCCCAGGGGTTATTCCAGTCACCCCAGTTGTCTAAATACTGTTGATAGATCGGATGTTGTTCGGTGTTGGATTCAATCCATTGTTTTGCCTGACGGACTCGTTGTTGTTCCTGTTCGAGTGTCAGATTACCAATGAGTACACTGGTGCGCAGGAATACAAAATAGGTATCCAGCACATCACAGCGGCAATAGTCATTGATGCGAGCCAGTTCTCCTTGCTCAAATAAATCCTGCACCATATCCCCGGAAACATCCATTTTCCCCGGTTTCCCGATTAGTTGAGCCAACAGGTTCAATCCACCATTGATTCTTGCCGCACCGAAATTGGTAAGGACTTCCTGTAAATCCAGATGAGCAGAATGATTGAAACGATAACGTGGTTGATCAAAATTCCTTGCGTTCCAGGCAAACCACTGTTTTAGACTGAGTCCGAATCGAAAGGAGGCCAGTTCCATTACCGGCAGGTCAAAAGTACGCCCATTAAAGGTAACGAATGTAGGATATTGATAGGCTTCCCAACCCGCCCAGAACAGACGCGTGATTTCATGAGGTCGGCAGTTGGGTTCATCCAATGCGACGACATCCAGCAGTTCAAAGTCGGCATTGACTTTTGCAACTACCAGCGAAATAGGCAAGTGATAGGTTGGTGGAATGAAGTCGGATCCTTTTTCCGCCAACAGGTCTTCACGATACTGCCGGACCGCTGCATGCGGTGCTAAATCAGATTCTGGGTATCGCAGGCGGGAGATTAGCTCGCCGTCGGCAACCGTTTCAATATCAAAGATAAAATACGTTACATCAGCCATCAGAATTGGTCTTCCGGAAAAGAGTTAGTTTTCGTTTTGGGATGATTCCCGTCCCCAAATGATGGTTGTTTGAATTAGGATTTGCCCCTGCTGCAGCATTTCATCCAGACAGGCCCACTCCAGAGGGGAATGTTGAATATGCTGCCCACTCGAGAGATTGGGAGTGGGCAGTCCTTTTTCTGTCAACATGGACCCATCGGTTCCTCCCCGAATAGAACTTAGCCGACAGGGGAAATCCAACTCTTCATGAGCCTGTTGAGCAAATTTCACAGCTCGTGGTTCTCTGGGAAGACCATCGGCCATATTTCGGTATTGTTTTTGATGGTCGACGGTAATTTGAATACCGGGATAACCGCTTTCAACTTCCTGAGCGATGGATTTTACCAAATCTGCTTTGATTTGCAGTTGGTCGGTTTGAAAGTCACGTAGCAGGAGTTCAATACTGACTTCCGCAACGCCTCCCTGGATGATATAGGGGTGAATAAAACCATCTCGTTGGTCGGTGGTTTCCGGAGCCTGATCGGCAGGTAGTCGCTGGAGCAGATCGCCAGCGGCGCGGAGGGCATTGACCATTCGGTTTTTGGCAATGGAGGGATGAATGTTCACTCCTTTGACGGTCACCGTCAGGCCATCGGCGGAAAACGTTTCAATATCGATGTCTCCTGCGCCGCCTCCATCCAGTGTATAGGCAGCTGCCGCGTCAACTTTTTCAATATCCACGTGCTGCACTCCGCGGCCAATTTCTTCATCGCAGGTAAACAGAATTCGAATGGGTCCATGGGGAATCTCGGGATGTTCCATTAAGAACTGGGCGGATTCCATGATGATTGCGATGCCAGCTTTATCATCTCCTCCAAGCAGGGTTGTGCCGTCGGTGGTGATCAGCGTTTTTCCGATCAGATTTTGCAGTTCGGGATTGTCCGCTTCGGAGATAACCTGGGTTTGATCACCCGGTAGGATGATATCTCCCCCTGCATAGGATTGAATTACCTGGGGTTGAACATGGTCGCCCGTGGTTTCAGGAGAGGTATCCAAATGTGCGTTCCAGGCAATCGTCTCGGCATGCGGCACATTTCCCGCAATGGTAGCCCAGACCAAAGCGTGTTCATCGACATGAGCGTCACTCAAACCCATTTCGTGGAGTTCGGCAAGGAGGAGTTTTCCTAACTCCCACTGGCCTTGGCTGCTGGGATACGAATCACTTTCCGCGTCCGCTGTAGTATTGATCTGAACATACTTCAAGAAACGATTTAAGAGTCGCTCAGAATTCAAAGCAGCTTTATCGGCCATTCGGTTTACTCGCTGTTTAGTTGGTTTTTGCTTGCAACAGGCCGGTTGCGAATCCCAGGATGTCATCGGCTCCGCGACAGGCAGTAACCAGAGTTGAATAGTCGCTGATTCGTTCACAGAGTTCCAACAGTGAAGGAGCGTGACCCATCGTCCGCTGGCCGGGTTTGATTTTGTCAACGGTTATTTGGATGGCTTCCTCGACCTGACCTACACGGGCCAATAAATCGATATAGATTTCTATAGCCACCGTACCCCATTGGTTGACATCCACGTTTTCAGCACGCTCTTTAAAATGAGCTAAGGCCGTTTCAACATTTTCTCCCAATAGTGCCTGAAAATAGAATGCATGATGAGGGTATATATCCGTAAAGGGTTCATCGCCTTCATATTGGAACTGGTCATGTAGGTTTTTTCCGTAGTGGGTAAGGTCCAGTGCCAACCGCAGGCTCTGCTCATCATCGAGGATGCGGCTAAATCGAGTAGTGGATGCCAGATGGGTTGTATCAATGTGATAGGCATGTTCCCCAAACAGACCATCCTGATCCGCAATCAACTCGGCAATCGTTTCCCCGGTGGGTTCATTTCCCAAGTGTTGGGCGACATCGGATTTTACGTTGGCGAACAGTTCCTGATGAACGTGTCGCAGCAAAAGTCGGGCGACGGTCCGTTGATCCGGTTTGCTTTTTTGGGGCATGACCGATTCGAACGTGGTGATGGCATTACAGGTACCATAGTGTTGTAGGACAATGGAATATCCCCGGCCGGGATCCACTCCTTCCTGGAGCAATACTTCGACCATCTCATCGATATTGTCATCGGCGACATCAATTTCGTCGAGAATGGTTTTGACCGCGGGCACATCGCCAACGGGCCGCATATACATCCATCCTTCCGAGATTCTTCCGTCTTCCAGTAAACCAAGTCCGACTTGTCGACAGGCTTGAATCAGGCCTTCTTCGAGAGCCGTCCGCTGCTGAGAATCAAGTTCATCCCCGGATTCGCCGTAAAGCAGTGGCAACCCCAGGCCATGGCGAACCTGCATTTTTAAGACTTCAAATAATTCATGAAACTTTTTTTCAGATTCAAAATGGGCAACGAGTTCTTTCAAAACCGTATCCGTCCCCCCGGTATTGAACGACAATTCTAGCTGATCAAAAAGAGATTCGGTCATCTTCCAGTTCATCCTACGAGTGGTTTTTAAGCGATGGGTTGAGCATTTATCGTAGCACGGGGCAAATGCCAGCCCAACCCCTCAGAGTCTTGATCTCCTTTCAGGGGTCTGACCATTGTTTTCTCGTGGTGTATATTGAACAGACGATGAGCGTTACTGAAAAACCGGATGCTGATTTTGCAGGATTACAGGTTGCGGCTTTTGAGAGTCGTCGCGCCGAAGATCTTTCGCGCCTGATTAGCAAACACGGTGGCATCCCCTTTGTAAGCCCGGCGATGCAGGAAGTCCTCGAAGAAGATAATCGACCCAGCATCGATTTAGCCAATCATATTATGACGGGTGAGGTGGATGCGATGGTCTTTATGACCGGCGTGGGTGTGCATTTTTTGATGAGTACGGTCAAGCGTCATGTGGAGATGCCACGGTTTTTGAACAGCCTGGAAGACATGACGACCATCGCACGTGGACCGAAAGCGATTGCTGCATTAAAAGAGTATGGAATTCGGCCGACGATTCAGGTTCCCGCTCCCAATACCTGGCGCGAACTACTGGCTGTCCTCGATGTGCAATTGCCACTGAACCAAGTGAATATTGCGATTCAGGAATATGGTAAGTCCAATCCGAGTCTCATTGCCGGGCTGGAAGCAAGGGGGGCTCACGTACTTCCGATTAGAGTGTATCGCTGGGAGCTGCCGACAGATATTCGGCCGTTACAGGATAATCTGCAGGCGATTGTGGATGGTCAACGTGACGTCTTGCTGTTTACCTCCGCTCATCAATTGACTAATTTGCTGTCACTTGCTGAGCAGCAGGATTTATCGGAGGCGTTAAGAAATCAGATGGGTCACTGTGTGGTGGGGTCGATTGGTCCAACCACATCTGAATGGCTTCGTCGTCATGAATTTCCGGTGGATCTGGAGCCAGAGCATCCGAAAATGGGACATTTAGTGGCTTATGCTGCACGTCATTCGAAGGACACTTATCAACGAAAACAAAGGATTCTTCATATGTTATCCGGTCCGCAGTCTGAAGTATTCGATACCCATGCTCCCTGGTACGATAGTCCGTTTTTAAAGGCCTGCCGCGGTGAGCCGACGGAGGTGACGCCCGTTTGGCTGATGCGACAGGCGGGTCGGTATATGCAGGAGTACCGGGAAATCCGCAATAAGACGACTTTTCTGGAATTGTGTAAGTCGCCGGACTTGTGTGCTGAAATTATGGTGACTGCGGTGAATCGGCTTGGAGTGGACGCCGCCATTATTTTCTCTGACCTGTTGCCTATCCTAGAACCGATGGGACTCGAACTGGAATTTGCCAAGGGTGAGGGACCGGTCATCCATAACCCCATCCGGGAAGTCGAGGATATAGATCGTCTTCTCGAACTGGATTCGGTTGATTCGCTGGGATTTGTAATGGACACCGTGAAGCAAACCAGACAGGATCTGCCGGCGGATATGCCCCTGATTGGGTTTTCCGGCGCCCCGTTTACCCTGGCAAGCTATGCCATTGAAGGTGGCTCCAGTCGCAATTATTTGAATACCAAGACGATCATGTATCGGGATTCCGGAGCCTGGAATGAGATGATGGGACGCTTTGTACGCGCGATTACGCGCTATTTGAACGCACAGATTGCTGCGGGCGTTCAGTGTGTTCAGCTATTTGATTCCTGGGCAGGCTGTTTGGGCACCGACGATTATCGCCAATTCGTATTACCCCATGTTCAGGAGATTATTGCCGGACTCACCCCCGGCGTTCCTGTAATCAATTTTGCGACAGGAAACCCTGCCCTGCTGCCATTGCTGGCTGCAGGTGGGAATTGTGTCGTGGGCGTGGATTGGCGGGTGCGCTTAGATGATGCTTGGGATCGAATCGGACATGAACGGTCCGTTCAGGGAAATCTGGATCCATTGGTTTTGCTGGCGGATGTACCCACCATTCGTCAGCGTGCGGAGCAAGTGCTACAGCAGGCTGGGGGACGACCCGGACACATTTTTAACCTTGGCCATGGCGTGCTGCAACAGACACCTGTGGACAACGCGATTGCATTGGTTGATGCTGTCCATGAGTTAAGCTGTCGGTAGATTCGTTATCCACAAAAAATGCAGAATCGGATCTATATTTCCGAATCCTTAAGTTTGATACGGAAGAGGGAGGGCTTTACGATGGGTGCCGGCGTTTTTCTCTTCTTCGTAATCACCTTTTTCTGCTCGGCTTCCGGAGCTGCCTTTTCCGTTTCCAGAATGGTCGATTTCACGATACCAATCTCTTTCCCCAAAGTCTGAAGGAATCGATCAATAGGCCTGCCCTCGAAAATCGTCGGGAATTCCGATAACAAAGCGGGTGATTCGTCACTTTCACTAATCCCCAGAAACTCATTCAATGGCCCTGCTGCCTGCAGTGAATTTGAAATCGTAAGGGATACAATTACGACTAGAGATAGGGTTAGTGTTTTCATGATCGGTTTGCTCTTTTGTTTGATAGTATGATTGCATCGGCCTACAGGTAGTTATCGGAGTTTGGATTTTGACGATTGTAGGAAAAATTACCGAATGTTCGAATTGTGTTAAGCTGTAACGAACACGTAAGAACCCCCCCCTTGTTTGGAGAAAATATGAACGAGCATGAGTCAAATGCAACGGCCGGCTATGAAATAGCAGATTTTGCTGAGATTGAGGGTGTGGATTGTCCCTGTGGAATTGCCCGCCGTGCTTTTGTGGATGTACCGGATTTTCCTGGTACGGTGCATGTGACGGAGATTAGTGTGGATGCACGCTTGCATTATCACAAGCAGTTGACAGAGACCTATTATTTCCTTGAATGTGATGCAGATGCACAGATGCAGCTTGACGAGGAGACCATTCATGTTCAGCCGGGAATGTCGGTCATGATTCGTCCCGGAACCCGGCATCGCGCGATAGGCAAAATGAAGGTTCTGATCATGGTACTGCCCAAATTTGATGCAGCGGACGAATGGTACGATTAGATGGATGGGCGTGCTGACGCATGCTTGAGTTCGCGTCATCCATGCGATGGATCAGCCAGGGACGTACGTTTCGGAATCCGCTTTTGCCGCTTTGCGTATATTGCCTGGCAATGTTATCTTAAATGGATATGAAATCTGGGATTTTCGCAAAAGCGGGAATATTATTACACTCTGGACACCCTTGTTTCTCCGGGAGCAGTGATGCGAAAGCAGTTGATGGACAGCCAATTGATGCGAGGGAATTCAAACTATTTCATACTGATTTTCAGTCTGTTGTTGACGGGGATTTATGGCTGCTCGGACGAATCACCGAGCCCATCTCCTACCGAGGATGCCGTTGTTGGAACGGTGCCATCCGAGGTAAATGAGGGTATATCCACACCCCCGGTTCCGTCGGGTGAGGCAATATCCACCGAAACCCCGTCGGCCATCCCGGAAACGCTGGTTGATCACGTACCCCGTGAACGTGATGGAGTCGATTGGACATTTTGGCGGGGTCCGGGATTCAATGGCACGTCGCCGGAAACGGATTTGCTGGATACATGGAATCCGGCTGGTGGCGAAGGTAGTAATGTTAGTTGGAAGCGAACGGATATCGGAGGCCGCAGCACACCGGTGGTCATGAAGGGTCGTCTGTATTTATTAACCCGAGCTGAACGGGAGACGGCACGCGAGGGGGAGAAGCTCGTCTGTTTGGATGCGGTCACAGGCGAAACATTATGGGAAAACAGATTTAATGTCTGGTTATCGGATGTGCCTGATACACGTGTTGGTTGGAGTAATGTGACGGCAGATCCGGAAACCGGTTATGTCTATGCACTGGGTGTATGCGGATTTTTCCAGTGTATTCACGGTGAAACGGGGGAAACGATCTGGTCGGTTCCGATGCATGAACGCTTCGGATTATTAAGCACGTACGGAGGCCGGACGAATACGCCGGTGGTCGTTGATGACGTTGTGATTATCAGCGCCATTGTGATTGGCTGGGGGTCGATGGCCAAACCGGCTCATCGGTTGGTCGGATTTGATAAACGGACCGGAGAGGTGGTCTGGTTTAATGGTACGCGGCCGTTACCTTATGACACGAATTACAGCAGCCCGACGATTACGGCATTGGCAGGTCAAAAGGCAATGGTATTTGGTTCCGGCGATGGAGCAGTGTGGGCCTTTCAACCGCGCACCGGCAATCCAATTTGGCAGTATAAATTTTCACGCCGGGGATTGAATGTCTCTCCGTTAGTTATGGGTGACGTGGTATTCAGCGGACATAGTGAAGAGAATATTAACGGAACGTCGATGGGTGCGGTGGCATTAATTGATGCGTTGGGTCAGGGAGATGTCACCCAGACGGGTGAGCACTGGAAGCATGAAGAAGTCATGATGGGAAAATCCTCACCGATTGCGATTGGGGATCGGATTTACTGCATAGACGATCGCGGGAAAATCTTCATTTACGATAAGAAAACAGGTGATCAGATTGGTTCGCGGATTGCATTGGGACGAGTCATGCGGGGCAGTCCGTTGGTTGCGGATGGCAAAATTTATGCGATTGGAAATTCGGGAAACTGGGCCATTATGCGTCCGGATGAAGAGGCAGGTTTAGTGAAAATTTCGAGCGGTCGATTGCTTGCAGGTGAAAGTATGGACGCCTCCCCCATTGTTTCTCACGGTCGGATTTATCTAGAGACCTCCGGTGGTTTGTATTGCCTGGAGGATCCTTCCAGGACGGCTGCTGTGGGTGAGAAGAATCTTCAACCGGAAGAGTCGGCGTTAGATGACAAAGAGATAGCACACTTGCAGGTGATTCCCACCGATGCCTTAGTAAAACCGGGCGAACAGATTGAATACAAGGTACGTACGTTTAATGCGGCAGGTCAATTATTGGGTCAGGCGGACGGCGCCATATTCTCGGCGGATACCAACGGCACCTTTGCAGACTCGACTTTTACGGCGTCGGCGGATGTTGCCCATGTTGCCGCTAATATTACGGCTCAGGTGGGTTCGCTGACGGGCACAGCGCGCGTACGGGTTATACCGGATTTACCCTGGAGCTTCGATTTTGATGACTTGACCAGTCCACCTGTGTCGTGGGTTGGAGCAAGATACCGGCATATTATCCGTGAGGTGGATGGTAGCCATGCGATGGTCAAGATAACGACGATTCCTAAAGGAGCGCGGAGTCGCAGTTGGATGGGGTATTCTGATCTCTCGAATTACACCATGACGGCGGATGTTCAGGGAGCTCGGGCGAATGATAAAATGCCCGATATTGGCCTGATTGCACAAGGTTATACATTGGACTTACAAGGTGAAAATCAAAAACTACAGATTCGTACCTGGGTTCCCCAGGAACGAATGGCGAAGAGTATTGATTTCAGTTGGAAAGAAAATACATGGTATACCGTGAAGTTCCGGGCAGCGGTTGAATCCGGGGTTGCGATTTTACGAGCCAAAGTCTGGGTGCGAGGAGAAACGGAACCGGAACAATGGTTACTGGAAGCAACGGATGACGTACCCAATACTCAGGGAAGCCCGGGATTGTATGGCAATGCCAAAGACGCGGAAATCTATCTTGATAATATTACCGTTACGGCGAATGAATAACGAGCAGTAAATACTTTGGGTTGTATCTGACTAGGTTTGTCGTGAACCCGATAGTGCATTGGAGACTGGAGAATAATTAAATGAAGAATTTACGAGTTGCTGGCCTGTTGATGGTCTGTTTCCTTTTGGGTTTTGTTTTGGTTTCTGCGATGTCAGGCTGCTCAGATAACGAGACGGTGGACGTTCAGCCTCAGCCGAATGATTGGGCTGGAGAACCCGGGCAGGTGGAACCCGTTGCACCTACAGAAGATCCCGTCGCGGATTCAGGCTCCGAGGGCCAGCCAGCGAAAGTGGATGAGCAGTATGCATCTCTTTTCGGATTTGAGTTAGATGAACATGGCAATCCAGTGATTCAATCCGGAGACTGGGCTCAATGGGGGGGGACGTCTTATCGGAATAATACGCCTCGGGCAACCGGCATTCCTATTGACTGGAGTGTTGGACGACTGGATCGTGAAACGGGAACCTGGTCCGGCCAGAAGAATATTAAATGGGTTTCACCTGTGGGTAGTCAAACCTATGGTAATCCGGTGGTTAGTGGTGGAAGAATTCTGGTGGGAACGAATAACAGCGGAGGGTATCTGCCACGGTATGCTGCCAATGTTGATTTGGGAGTGTTGCTCTGTTTTGATGAAGCCACCGGAGAGTTCTTATGGCAGCATTCCAGCGAGAAACTGTCGACCGGGCGTGTACATGACTGGCCGTTACAGGGTATTTGTAGTGCTCCTTATATCGAGGAAGATCGAGTTTGGTTTGTGTCGAGTCGAGGTAAAGTCATTTGTTTGGATTTGGATGGACATTACGACGGGACCGACGATGGCGAAGTGGTGAATGAACGAGGTCGTTTGGCCAATATCCGCACGAATGAAGATGCTGCACTGGATAAAGTTGCGCCGGCAATTGCAGCCCTCAATGGCGGGATGGTCAATGATGAGGTGCGGGCGACGGTTGCTAAAGCTGGTTTTGATTTGCCAGCCGAGGTAACCGTGACCACGGATGTTGCGGATAAGAAGTGGACGGTGGTGGGATTGGTCGATGGTGTTGAACGTACGTTGGTTGCTCAGATTATGGGCCCGAATCTTAGTTTATTCAAAATCATCACTTCTGCGGATAAAAGCGAAGCGGATACGATTTGGGAATTTGATATGATGGGCCAACTGGAAGTTTCCCAGCACAATATGTGCAGCTGTTCGGTAACGGCACTGGGCAACATTCTGTTCGTTAATACATCTAATGGGTTGGATGAATCCCACATTAATCTTCCCTCACCCGACGCTCCAAGCTTTATTGCGATGGATAAGAATACAGGTGAAGTTCTCTGGACGGACGGTTCTCCCGGCGCCGAAATTTTACACGGCCAATGGTCATCGCCCACGGTTGCATTACTGGGAGGAGTCCCGCAAGTTGTTTTTGCCGGAGGTGATGGGTGGGTCTATAGCTTCAAAGCGAATGGCGGGAAGGACGGCAAAGGGGAATTGCTATGGAAATTTGATGCAAATCCCAAGACGAGCAAGTGGATTTTGGGAGGACGCGGGACGCGAAACAATCTGATCGCCACACCGGTTGTCTATGATGGGAAAGTTTTTGTCGCCGTTGGTCAGGATCCGGAACATGGTGAAGGTGTTGGTCATCTCTGGTGTATCGACCCGACCAAGAGCGGCGATGTGAGCCCGGAATTGGCGATTGATATTGCCAGTGGATTGCCGATTGCCCATCAGCGGTTACAGGCCGTTGTGGAAGAAGAAGGCCAGGTCGCTCGTGATAATCCGAATTCAGCTGTGATTTGGCATTATAGTTCTGTCGACCGTAATGATGATGGTGACATTGGGTTTGAGGAACAGATGCACCGCAGTTGTGGTACGGTGGCGATCAAAGATGACTT
>JAYZPA010000135.1:0-6376 GCA_036150515.1 Planctomycetota bacterium | reverse complement strand
ATTTGGGATGCTACGGACAAAAGGTGATCCAAACGCCGGTGTTAGATCGAATGGCGGAAGAGGGGATGCGTTTTAGAAATTATTACGCCGGTTGCACCGTCTGTGCTTCCAGTCGCTCTGTCTTAATGACCGGTCAGCACATGGGGCATACGTGGGTGCGGGGTAATGCCGGAGCCGATGTAAATATCCAAACACTGCGTCCGGATGATATTACGGTTGCCGAAGTGTTGAAAACGGCGGGATACCGAACGGCACTTTGTGGTAAATGGGGGCTTGGAGATGATTCACCGAATAACACAGGCCTGCCGCAGGATCAGGGCTTTGATGTGTTCTATGGCTACCTGAATCAAGTGCACGCTCACAATTATTACCCTGAATTTTTGTGGCGAGGTAAAGAGAAGGAATTGCTCAGAAATGTAGTACAGGGATCGGGGCGTAAGTATGGTAGCTTCGAAGGTGGTTGGGCCACGAAACGAGTTGACTACAGTCATGATTTGGTTGTCAAAGAAGCGTTGGAGTTTATTACCGTCAGCAAATCCGATCCGTTCTTTCTGTACCTCGCCCTGACAATACCGCATGCGAACAATGAGGGTACTCGAGGTACCGGTAACGGCCAGGAAGTGCCGGACTACGGAGCTTATGAAAAACGGGATTGGCCAAAGCAGGATAAAGGTCAGGCCGCCATGATCACGCGTATGGATCGCGACATTGGGACCATTTTACAAAGACTCAAGGAACTTGAAATTGACAAGAATACCGTCGTGATGTTCACCAGTGATAATGGTCATCATGATGAAGGAGGGCACGCAACCGAAAGATTTGACCCGAATGGCCCGCTCCGCGGAATGAAACGAGATCTTTACGAAGGTGGGATTCGTGTCCCGTTGATTGTTCGCTGGCCCGGACAGACCAAGGCGGGCGCTATCTCGGAACATATCGGTTATTTTGGTGACCTTATGGGTACCGTTGCAGAATTGGCCGGGGTGGATGCTCCGGAGGGCTGCGATACCGTCAGTATGGCTCCTATACTAACGGGTCAATTGGCCCAGCAGCAGCAACATGGTTATTTGTATTGGGAATTCTATGAACAAGGCAGTAAGCAAGCAGTTCGCGCAGGTGACTGGAAAGCAGTCCGTATGCCCATGTTTACAGGAAAAACCGAACTCTATAACCTTGGTCAGGATCTCGGTGAAGCAAACAATATCGCCGCCATGCATCCAGGCATTGTCAAACAGATGGAAGCGATGATGAAAGATGCCCATCGACCTAATGAAAACTGGAAAGTGCGAGGCAATGTGCGTGCCAACCAACCACCTCCCGGTGATGGCAAACCGAGATTCTAAGTTGCGGGAAGTGGCTGTCGTAAAAATGGTTTTGTGGCAATCGTAAATAGTTTAGAATGGTTGCAGCCCACCAAAAGCATACTCCCTTACTTCTCGGAAAGTCCCTTAAATGCAAAACCTTTGGCATAAGTCGATGGCTCTTGTATTGCTGTTGTTTGCGCCGGCGGTTGGAATTCCGGATGAAGTGAAACTTGACTTTAATCGGGACATTCGTCCTATCCTCGCCAATCACTGCTATCAATGTCATGGACCGGATGCAAAAGCACGTGAGGCAGAATTAAGACTGGATACAGCAAACGGTCTGGCAGAGGCACGTGACCCCGCTTTGATTATTGCCGGTAATCCCTCCGAGAGTGAATTGATTTTGCGAATCACGTCAGGTGATGTGGAATCGCGAATGCCTCCTGCCCATGCGAACCGTGATCTCAACGATGACCAAATCAGCACGTTGAAACGATGGGTTGAACAGGGTGGACAATATGCCACGCATTGGTCTTTGCAACCGATTGCGAAGCCGACACCCCCACAGGTGAAACCCCCCTTTGCCAAATGGCCCCGGAATCCTATTGATCAGTTTATCGCTGCGCGACTTGAATCAACGGAACTCGAACCCTCGCAGTCAGCGGCACCAACGACACTCCTGCGGCGTGTGACACTTGACCTGACAGGGTTGCCGCCGACGAGCGAAGAAGTTGCGTCATTTCTGAAGGATCCCACGGACGATCACTACGAATCCATCGTTGACGAATTACTGACAAGACCCGCCTTCGGTGAACATATGGCCTGGAACTGGCTGGTCGCTGCGCGATATTCCGACACCAACGGATATCAGGGAGATCGTACCCGAAACAGCCATTTCTGGCGAACGTGGGTCATCAACGCGTTGAACGGTAACATGCCCTTTGACCAGTTTACCGTGGAACAGCTTGCGGGTGACCTGCTGGAAAACCCAACACTTGATCAGCGAATCGCGACCGGATTTAATCGCAACCATCCACTGAATGGTGAAGGCGGACGTATTGCCGAAGAAAGTCGGGTGGAATATGTGTTTGATCGTACGGAAACAACGAGTACCGTCTGGTTGGGCATGACGGTCGGTTGTGCCCGGTGTCACGACCATAAATATGATCCCATTACGCAGCGTGAATACTATGAAATGTACGCTTTCTTTAACAGCATCGATGAATCCGGAAGCGTGGATGCCGGTGGCGATGCTAATCCGGTGCTTTCCGTGCCCACAGGCGAACAACGGCAACGATTTGATTCCATCCAACGAGAATTGGCAAAGGCCACAGATATGGCGCGGCTGCCTGCTGAAAAAGAAGAACAAGCTCGCAACGAGTGGATCCAAGCGTTACAAGCAGAACATAAACACCATGGGCGTTTCTTGGGTTGGAACGCTCTCCATCCCATTAGTGCAACCAGTTCTGCAGGTGCAACCACGAGTATTGATTCCGAGGGCGGAGTGCTTATTACCGGCAAGCTTCCTGACAAAGACGATTACACTATCGTGATTGACCAGCCGCAGAAAAACATCAGGGCGATTCGACTGCAACCCGCTACACATGAACAACTCGAATTCAATGGCCCGGGACGAGCCTCTAATTTCGTGCTGACCAGTTTTGATTTAACGGCAACTCACTCTGATAAAAAACCACGCCCCATTAAGATACTAGACGCCGTTGCTGATTTCACTCAAAGCTCATTTGATATCAAACACACGCTCAATTCTCCCATCGACAAAGCACAATCAAATATCCGTTTAACCCCCTGGCAATATTTGGGATCGCTATCTGCCGAGAGCTTTGACGTTGCCCATGACAAGTCATTTTTTGATGAAACCGTTGCAGTTGATTTGGCAATACCCGTTGCAGATGTTGTCTGGAAACAGCGTGATGAATTCATTGATGGGAAAATACATGCGCTACCCGCGCAGGAGAATAGGGCCCATTATTTATTTCGCACATTAACAGCGTCACAGGACATGAAGCTGGTTTTAAAGCTTGGTAGTGATGATGGAATTCGAGTGTGGGTCAACGGAAGCGAAAAACTGAACAAGAAGATTGCTCGCGGAGTCCGGGCTAACCAAGAGCAGGTCATCGTAGATTTAGAACAGGGTGACAATCAATTGTTGATCAAAATATCACAAGATGGTGGGGAGTGCGGTTTTTATTTTAATTATAGCTCGCCCAGTGCTGATTCTGGCTGGGCCGTCTGGGACGGTGAACTGAAAACATCGGTCGACCGAGAGGCCATTTTCTACCTAGCGGAACCACTGACACTGGTAGAAGGCGAACAATTAACCGTTACTCTGCGTCATCAATCCAAACATGCAAAACACACACTGGGATATTTTAGGCTCGCCACCACGACTGATGCCAAACCAACCCTGAAAACACGCGATGCTCCACCATTACAAATCGCTTCGGTTCTTGCTAAGCCCACCGACAACTGGAATGCGGCGGAGACCGAATTGATTGCACAATATCACCGAGAACATACTGACGCATACATTGCCGCTCGCAAACAACGGGTACTGTTAGAAACCGAGCAACAGCGAATGGGGGCGAACTTCTCACAAACGATGATCATGCGTGACCGTAGTGATGTGCGTGAAACTAAAATGCTTACGGTAGGTCAATATGATTCACCCTTGAATGACGAACTACTGCAAGTCGGAACCCCCGCCAGTCTAGGTCGACTTGCGGAAGACGCCCCGCTAAATCGACTCGCCTTGGCTCAATGGATCACATCTCCGCGTAACCCGCTCACTGCACGCGTTACGGTCAACCGGTTTTGGCAACAAATCTATGGCACGGGTATCGTCAAAACAACCGAGGATTTTGGGACTCAAGGCGAATTACCGAGCCATCCGCTACTGCTAGATTGGCTAGCTGCCGAGTTCCAAGAACACAACTGGGACGTGAAACGCTTACTCAAGACGATGGTAATGAGTGCCACCTACCGTCAGTCGTCTAAGGTGACGCCGCTGGTACTGGAATTCGATCCGTACAATCGACTGCGTTCCCATGCCTCCCGTTTCCGTTTGCCCTCGCATACGATTCGTGATAGCGTGCTGGCAACCTCCGGCCTGTTGGTTACAAAACTAGGAGGACCATCGGTCAAACCCTATCAACCGGATGGATTGTGGGCCGATTTCAGTTTTGGCAAAATCAAATACCAGCGTGATAGCGGGTCTTCCCTGTATCGACGTAGCCTGTATACATTCTGGCGGCGGTCTCTGGGACCCCCGAATATGTTTGATGAAGCAAGCCGACAAACCTGTACGGTGCGGATGACTCGAACCAATACGCCCCTGCACGCACTGATTTTACTCAACGACATTACGTTTGTAGAGGCTGCCCGTGTCTACGCACAACGGATTCTGCAGGAGTATACGGATCCTGATGAGCGACTGGTCGCCTTGTTTCGGGAAGCCTTGCACCGGTCGCCCAATGCAGAGGAACGGGTGTTGCTGGCTCAAATACTGGAGGAGGCACGCACCTATTATCAGGCTCACCCCGAACACCGAACAACGCTGTTAAAAGTGGGAGAAGCGCCGGTGGATGATAAAATCGATATTACCGAACTCGCAGCATTTACCAATGTGGCCAATGTGGTTTTTAACACCGATGAGTATTTGACCAGAGAATAAGTGAAAGATTACATGGAACCGATCCTGGAACACCAGCGACAGATCACGCGACGCCGCTTTTTCGGACGAGCCGGAACAGGACTCGGTGTTGCTGCGCTGGCATCGCTGTTAAACGGATCAACAGCAGCAAGTGCGGCTCAGGGGCTGACCGGTCTTCCTCAGTTTCCCGCGAAGGCAAAACGCGTCATCTACCTGTTTCAAAACGGAGCTCCCACCCACGTTGATTTGTTTGACTATAAGCCCCAGTTGGAAAAATACCGAAATAAGGATTTGCCGGATTCCGTACAGAAAGGCCAGCGTCTGTCGACCATGACTCAGGGGAAGTCCCGTAAAATACTGCCCAGTGCATGGAAGTTTCTTCCCTATGGAGAATCTGGCACCTATATGAGTGAACTCGTTCCCCATATGGGTGCGATTGCGGATGATCTGTGCCTGATTCGCTCGATGCATACCGAGGCCGTAAACCATGCACCGGCGATTACCTATTTCCTGACAGGCTCGGAAATGCCGGGCCGCCCGAGTTTCGGGTCATGGCTCTCTTACGGCCTTGGTAGCGCCAATGACGAACTGCCTACATTTTGTGCGATGACCAGTCGGGATCAGGGTGCCACATGCGGTCAGATCTTCTACGAGTGGTATTGGGGGGCAGGCTTTCTGCCAAGCCATCATCAGGGAGTGAAATTCAGGGGAAACGGGGATCCTGTGCTCTATCTGTCGAATCCCGATGGCATCGACCAGACGCTACGGAAATCCCTATTAGATGACCTTGCATCGCTGAACCATATTCGACAGCAGGAAGTTGGAGATCCGGAGATTCTGACGCGGATTTCTCAGTATGAAATGGCCTATCGGATGCAGGCATCAGTCCCGGAAATTACCGACATTGAAACCGAACCCCAGCACATTCTGGATATGTATGGACCGGATGTACTTCGCCGCGGATCCTTTGCACAAAATTGCCTGTTAGCCAGGCGACTTGCTGAAAAAGGAGTGCGCTTTATCCAGCTGATGCATGCTGGCTGGGATCAACACAACAATCTGCCAACACAATTGCAGGTTCAGGCAAAAGACACAGATCAACCTTCAGCAGCCCTGGTCCGTGATCTGAAACAACGCGGACTGCTGGAAGATACGCTGGTGATCTGGGGTGGCGAATTCGGGCGCACTCCGTTTTGTCAGGGTGATATCAATAATCAAAAACAACACGGACGTGATCACCACCCCTACTGTTTCAGCCTGTGGATGGCCGGCGGAGGAATTCAGGGAGGGATGACTTACGGGAACTCAGATGAATTTTGCTACAACGTTGCTGAGAACGGCGTGCACGTCCATGACCTGCAGGCTACCATCCTAAATCGCCTTGGGCTTGACCACGAAC
>JAYZPA010000134.1:0-6575 GCA_036150515.1 Planctomycetota bacterium | reverse complement strand
TCTTCATATGGTGGGGAATGTCGATGCGGGTCATGACAGTCCGTATTAGGTATCGACGGTATTGGCAGGATTCAGTGTCACACACACATGTATCTTGAAACACCACGTATTGCCCCGTTGTGTGACCCTTTGGGAAGTCCGGTTCGATGATTCGAAACGGGCTTCCCTTTGTTTTTGGCTTGCCATTCTCCTGGTCAGTTCGATGACCAACGGTTTTCGCGGAATCGATTTTGATTTATCTCGAAGTGACGGAAATAACCGTTGCCCCAAAGTTGATTTGGACAGGCGGGTGCAGATTTTGGCGTACCCGCCGTTCAATCCTCAGGCTCTGAATGTATTCGGGGTACGATCATCCCATGATTGAGGGGTCTTTTACCTAATCTCTGGGTTCTCCATGACCCGATAAATAGGGTGCACTATCGGCACGGTTACGTATGCATTTCACGGAAGAAATGTGGGTTTAGGTAGTTTGTTGAAAGTTTGCCGATTCAGGGACGACGTTAGTAGATGATATCGCTCAAAAAAAACATGCTTATTGCCGTCGGGGCATTTTTCCTTTACACGCCCTTGGTGGGTGCTCAGGAGGGCCCGGTGACCACTTCGCTGCTATCCTTACTGGGTGACGGTGGGATGTTGATGTTACCCATTGGATTCTGTTCGTTGATTCTTGTTATGTTTTCATTTGAGCGTGTCATGAGTTTGCGTCGAAATCGAATCATCCCCCGACCGTTTGTCCGCCGGATTCTGGAGCAGTTGAAGTCAGGTGAGTTAGACAAACGGGAGGCGTATCGATTATGCAAAGAGAACAAGAGTCCCATCGCGGAGGTATTTACCGTCGCTTTACGTAAATGGGGTCGCCCTTCAACGGAGGTTGAAAAGGCAGTGGTGGACGCAGGCGAAAGACTGGGAAACCGGCTGCGAAAGTATCTCCGTCTGTTTAATGGAATATCGACGATCACGCCGTTACTGGGTTTGCTTGGAACCGTGATTGGTATGATTCGGGCGTTCAATGCTATCGTGGTTGTCGGCGCGATGGGGAAACCGGAATTACTTGCCGCAGGAATTGGCCAGGCATTGATTACCACGGCGGCGGGGTTAACCGTAGCGATCCCCGCGCTGATCGCCTATCTGTATTTTACCAGTCGAGTGGATCAGATTCTCATTCGCGTGGACGAACATGGCCAGGAGATCGTGCGTTCGATTTCGGCCGAGGGATTAAATCGAGTCAAACGTAAGCAGGTGCGCCTTGCTTCACAACAACAGGCGGCCTAGACGATGCCCATTAAACTCAATCAGGATGATGCCCCGACACTCAATCTGACACCCATGATTGATATCGTGTTTTTGTTGATTATCTTTTTTATGGTCGGTACGAAGTTCACAGAAATTGAACAACAACTGGAGTTGTCGGTTCCCCGGGTTTCCGATGGTGCGACTGAAGTCAAGGAGCCCGATCAGTGTGTTGTGGCCGTTTTTCAAAATGGTTCGGTGAGTCTGGATGATTCGATGATGAACCTGACGGAACTGGAAAACCATCTTACGCAGCGAATGTTGGGTGGGCGGAAATTGAATGTTATCATTCGAGGTGATGCACAGGGGGCATTCCAGAATGTCGCGGATGTGCTTAGCGTATGCCGACGGGCAGGTGTGAGTGATTTGGGAATCTCCGTTCGGATGGCGACTCGCGATTGAGGTCGATCATGTCGTATGCATTATTCGCAGGCTCGGACTTTGCCGCCCCGTTAATTAATCAAACCGTGGGGATGATTGTCTGGATTGGTCTGTTCGCCCTGACGATCGCATTCTTTGTCATGTCGTGGACGCGGGTGGGTCAGGCGAGGCCCCTGGTGAAGTGTTTGGTATTGAGTCTGTTTGCACATATCCTGTTGGTAATTTTCTTCTACGGTACCGAGTTCCTGGGAATCCGAGGGGAGCCTGAACAGGTGGATTCGGTGCAGATTTCCATTGTAGATGACGAGATAATTCCGGTGTCGCCCGTTTTAAACGAATTGGCAGCAGCGGATATCGCAGAGCAATATGAGGTGACTGCATCGTCGCAGGACATCGGTGGAGGGCCTGAAGATCACGCCCCGGAGAAGATTCAGGAAATCACGCCGGCTGTGCCGACGCAACCTGTGAAAGCTGAGACTTCGGTGGCTGGATTAGATGTGGATCGTGCGGATCCTCAGGGAGACGTTGTCGCGGGAGTGGACGATGTAACAGCGATGCCGGACGATTTGTTACCGGCTGAAGGCTTCTCCGAGTTGGAACAGATCGATGAGGTTTCTCCACGCGACGAGAACGCGATTACTGCGGTGTCTGATGTGGATCCAATAGAAACGTCTGAGGCGGATTCCATCGTCTCAGAATCCGACGATCGCAAACCGGACCCCATGCAGAGGCTGGATGGTTCCGCGGTCCCGGAGCGTTATCGTCAGCGTTTTCAAAATACATCTGCGGACAGGACGCGGGCGGTACGTGGGTCACGCTTCGGTGCGACACGCGACACCGAAGCGGCGGTTGCAGCAGCGTTGTTATGGCTGGTCCAAAACCAGGAACCAGACGGACGCTGGGACGCATCACTTCACGGATCCGGAGTGGATCGAAAAGTGGACGGGCAGTCTCGCTCCGCCACCGGTGCGAACGCGGACACGGGAATAACCGGACTCGCGCTG
The DNA here is from genome assembly GCA_036150515.1 of Planctomycetota bacterium. Taxonomy (GTDB): domain Bacteria; phylum Planctomycetota; class Planctomycetia; order Pirellulales; family Pirellulaceae; genus UBA721. Next base: position 3,900 of record JAYZPA010000134.1, on the reverse strand, counting down.
TTAGCCCTGATGGGAAGCGGAAGTACTCATTTAGAGGGAGAGTATCAGCGGTCGGTACAGCATGGACTGGAATTCCTGCTTGGTCAACAGGACAGTAAAGGTAGCCTGGCCGGAAATGCAGCGATGTTTGCCAGAATGTATTGTCATGCGATGGCTACCGTGGCTGTTTGCGAATCCTATGCACTAACGCATGATGAACGTCTGAAAGATGGAGTGGAAATGGCGCTCGCCTATACGCTGAATAGTCAGGATCGTTCGACGGGCGGCTGGCGATACCAGCCGGGCGATGCGGGTGATATGAGCCAGTTTGGATGGCAGGTTCTGGCATTACAAAGCGCCGGGCAGGCAGGGATGACGGTCCCGGAACCCACGGTGAATTTGATGAAGAAATTTTTACGTAGTTGCAATACGGGACCTAACCATGGATTAGCAGCCTACCGTCCCGGCTTTGGGGCGACCCATGCCATGACCGCAGAGTCACTTGCCTGTCGCATGTGGTTAAATTCAGAGAATGGGTCGAAACAGGTTGAGGAAGCCGCAGAATATATGCTTCAGCGTCTACCCTCATCCAGCCAACCGGACTTCTACTACTGGTATTACGGCAGTTTAGCGTTACGTCAGGTGGGTGGTGAAGATTGGGACCGGTGGGCTCGTTCGTTAAAACAGACGTTGCCGGCGTTACAGCGTGGCGACGGTAGTTGGTCAGCCAATACGAAGTGGGGCGGCTACGGGGGTAGGGTCTACAGCACGGCAATGGGTGCTTTGTGTCTGGAGAGTTTTTATCGTTATCAGTAAGTGGTTTGGTGTAAAACGTAAATGAAAGTTTTCAAAAGTATCGCCGTGTCGTTTGGAGGCGTTTTTTTTGCTGTAGTGGTCGTCGCTATGGTTCAGCAACTGGGACACAAACTTTTTGAAACGCCCCAGGGATTGGCCGGGGCGACGCCAGAAAAACAAATCGAATTGATCAGAGCCTGGTTGCCAACGGCTCCTTTTGGATCCGTTGCGATGGTGCTGGTGAGTTGGATAAGTGGCACGTATCTTGGTTCGTGGTTTTCAGCTCGATTTACCGCAGAGCTACCCTATGCTCATGCAGCACCCACGATTTGCGTCATGGTGCTCTGTGCGCTATTGATGTTACTGGAATTGCCTCATCCCATGTGGATGAATATCGCTTCCCTTTTGATTCTTCCGGCGGGATATTGGGGAGCACGGATGGGGAGTGGTACGGCCGCGGGCGATCAATCAGCTTCTTCCGGGGAATCCGATGGCGTGGGTTCCGTTGGAGGCGGTTCAAACATGGGTGCGGAGGATGGCGAGTAGTCGTCGAAATCCTCGGCAGACCAGTCATCGGCCCCCGATGCAGATGAGCTCGAGTTCGATGAGTCATCGTTGTAGTCGCTGTAGACATCGTCGACGTATTCATCCACCCGAACCTGACTTTGAAACTCGGAGAGTCCTTTACGGAATTCCCGATAGGTTTTTCCGAATTTGCGTGCGACGCCGGGAAGATTTTTGCCAAACAGCATGACGGCAATCAATCCGATGACCATGATTTCAGCCATACCCATACCACCGAATATAAATCCGTAGAAGGGTTCGTGCTGTAGCGCAGTATCAAACATAAATTCGTTCATGATGGGTGCCAGATTTGTGAAGGGGTACCGACTTGACGGTTTAACTCTTCATTTCGCCATCGGCGAACTCATCATCCGCTTCGTCCGTGTCATCATCCTCAGGGTCATCCACGGGTGAATTATCGCGAATCCCTTTCTTGAATTCATTGGCACTCTTGCCAATACTACGGGCCAAGCCAGGCAGTTTATTTGCCCCAAAGAACAAAATAAAGATTCCGCCGATGATAAGCATTTCGGGCAGTCCAGGCATCCCGATTGCAAAAAACATGTTCATAGTAAATCGCCCTCGCGCGTATTAAAGCTGTATAGAACAGAATCAACTTAAATCCCAAGAGGCGAAAGCGGGTAGGCACCCAAAAAGACGGGTCTACCAGAACCAACTCGAGTCACTATCTATTTTAGTAATCCACCCCGTACCGTCAAGTCGTGATTCCCGACAAATACAGTGGAATTGTCCCGAACAGGAAGAAAACCACGGGGTAGTATTCCGTTATTAAAGCCCCCGGGTTTCGGGAGACATGGCGTGAAAATATCGGTTTTGCCCGGCACTATACGTGATTGAGGTGATTGATGATTCTTAAGGCATCGATCGGTGTAATCGCATTGTCAAGGTTGGTATTCAGATGTTCATTGAGACTGGTCAGGGCACCACTGCCGGTATTATTCAGGTAATTGACCACCATCAGTGCATCAATAGGTGATATCAGGTTATCGAGGTTGACATCTTCCGCAATGAACGTGGTTGCGTGATTCGAGCGGGTTACCTGGCCCGTGTTGTCATTGTATCCCATGTCGCGTGTTAGTTGATTTCGATACCGCAACAGGTTGATTACTTCGACCTGAGTTCTTCCTTCGGATGAAAGGTGATTGGTTTCCTGCAAATCAATGAGGGGTTGTCGATCTAAATGGTTTGAGCCATCGGAGGAATTTGTTTTCTCTTCATCGCTGTTTTCTGGTGGTTCTATAATATCGACGCCAGATCCACCATACAATGCATCCACACCCTCGCCACCGGTCAGAACGTCATTTCCAAATTGCCCAAACGCTGCGTCGGCACCGTTTTGGCCGGCAAGGTTATCCGCTTGAGAATCCACCGTTTTTATTTCGAATAACTCACGGTTGGTATTTGTCGTGATAAACTGACGTCGCAGAATCGCATCGAATCCAGCGATGTCGCTAGTACTTGGATCCATATCATGTAAGCGAAGTAATTCTTCTGCGAGTGTCAGGATGGATTCATGGTAGAAGGATTCGCTATCACCAATCAGCATGTCATCTCCGTCACCACCGTTGACCTGATCGCGTCCGGCGTCAATGGATGTGGTGTGCATTCCACGATTTCCTATCAGTTGATGGCGGACACCCAAGTCTTCCTCCAATCGCAGATAGGAATTCGAGTGGCTGACGTTGTTAAGGTAGAGGACCAGGTCATCCAGATAGTTACTGATTATTTGGCCCAGTGCCACCTTGGATTTAATTTCCAAGGATTCAATCTGATCCGGATCTACCGGAGCAAAATTACCTGCACATGGCTGTGTGGTGGCCGCAATCGCCGAATCAACCAGACATTGCGTGATAACAGGTGAACTGATGATAGTAAAGTCACCGGTGATGACATCTCGACCGCTGCTTCCGGTGATGATGTCATTACCAATTTCCAGATCCAGAGCCTGCAACGTTGGTAACGTTGAGACGTCCACGATGTGGGAGGTTGAGAGGTGTTCAACCAGTTGATTAAAGGTGAAGTCTAGATTGTTGAATAACTCGGTAACGGCAGTTCGGTCAATATTGGGTAACAGAACAGCTGAATCCGTGAAACGAGTCGTTGTTGGGGCATCCACAATGTTGATGCGGGAATCTCCTGTGATCATGTTGCTGGCGGTATCTACAGCCAACAATGAATTGTTGGAGTTGACAATATCGTTTCCAATTCCAACATGGACTGGTACTGCCGGAGATGCAAACGTGGCGGTAGTTAGCAGATCACCATGCAGTGCGGAGATGCGGGTTTCCAGTTTAACGACAGCCGTGCGTATCTTGTGTAGTGTGGTAAGAATTCCAGTCACGATTTCCGTGGTTTGATTGCCGGACAATCCCTGTTGGATTTCCACGAGCTCATAGTTGTTGTCTCCAATAACCGTGTCGCCGGATTCTGTCGCTGTAGCCGTGGTCGCTGACTCAACGTCTGTCAACAGGTTGGTTTGAACGTGTAGTGTATCTTTTCCGATTTCGAGGTTGGTCAGCGATGCGGGATCCTCTGTTTGAA
>JAYZPA010000133.1:0-11690 GCA_036150515.1 Planctomycetota bacterium | reverse complement strand
AAGCGTGTGGTTCTCTGCCGTGATATGACCGATACGATGTACAATCCGAAGATGAAGCCGTTCGTGAGTCACTTTACGGGTACGGATCTGATTGTGGATCATATTGAACGATGGGTTTGCCCGACGATTACCAGTGACCAGTTGTTAGGGGGTTCGCCGTTTGAGTTTTCCACGGATCCCCGGCCTCATGTGGTGATACTGATTGCTGAACGGGAGTACCGAACCAATGAGTCGTTACCTAAGTTTGCTTTGGAACATTTGGGCATGGACTACAAGGTGACGATTGTGCATTGTGACGAGGAGGGTCAGGGCGAACGGAATGCGTTACCCGGATCGGTACAGGCGATTGCGGAGGCCGATGTTCTGTTGGTTAGTGTTCGTCGCAGGGTTCTTCCTGAAGACCAGTATCAGGCCGTGCGACGTCATATCGAAAAAGGCAAGCCGGTTGTCGGAATTCGGACGTCTAGCCACGCGTTTTCGTTACGCGGAGAATCACCCCCGGACGGATTAATGGCCTGGGAGAAATTTGATCAGGAAGTTTGGGGGGGTAACTACTCGGGACACCATGGAAATGGCAAAACGGTTACCGTTGGCATTCTTTCCGAACATGAAATACTTACGGGAGTGAAGGTGGATGCGTTAAATGCAAACGGCTCTCTTTATCAGGCGAATCCATTGGCTAGTTCCACTCAGCCGCTTTTGTCCGGTGCGATTGAAGGGCAGCCTGTTGAGCCGATCGCCTGGACCAATAAGACGGTGTTTGGTGGGCGTTCGTTTTACACGTCTCTGGGCCACATCGATGATTTTCAGCAGGAAGCTATGAATGTACTGTTGAAAAATGCAATCGATTGGGCAGTAAAGTAGACTTTTTGAGGTGATATAGATAGAGGTTGCTCTCTGTTAGAACTCCGACGACGGGTATAATGGAGTGGATGTTAAAGTCATTAGATTTGTTTACGGAGCGCACTGACGGCCGATGATCACGCTATTAAAACAATCGAGTGCAATCGCTTGTTTATGGATGCTGACGCTAACCGCTGCGGGTGCCGAGTATCAAATTACTCCGGACACGATTCAATTGACAGGCAATCCCGACCAAACGCAGCTTGTGATCACCGCTTTGGAAGACGGTCAGATCAAAGCAACGAGTGAAGATGTGACATTCGCCGCCGAATATGTCTCCTCCAATGAAGACGTGGTCACCGTGAATCCCGCTGGTCTGGTGATGCCAACGGGAAATGGATCGACGGAAATCCAGATCAAGGTGGGCGATTGGAGCCAGGTGGTTCCGGTAACGGTTGAGGGGGTGGTTCCGGATCCGGCGATAGACTTTAGCTATAGCATTCAACCGATTTTATCCAAAGCAGGCTGTAACATGGGAGCCTGTCATGCCAGCCAGCATGGGAAGGGCGGTTTGATGCTGTCCGTATTTGGCTATGATCCCACGAAAGATCACACATCGATTGTTCGCGACCGTTTGCAGCGTCGTGTGGATTTTCTGCGTCCGGACAATAGTCTGTTGGTGTTGAAGCCTACCATGCAGGTACCGCATGGCGGTGGACAGCGGTTGCAGTCAGAATCGGTCATGGCCAGGACACTTATCCAATGGGTGAAAGCGGGTGCACCCGGTCCGGTCAAGGATGCAAAATCGGCGATTTCGATAGACATCTATCCGCCACGCCGGATCGCGACAGTGAACGAACAACAACAGTTGAGAATTCGGGTTGAATATGAAGACGGTAAAATACGTGATGTTACATCCCTGGCGCAGTATGACACGCTGGATGAGGGGCTGTTAAGTGTTTCCGAATCGGGTTTGGTGAAAACACTGAATCGTGGCCAGGCTGGGGTCATGGTTCGCTTTCAGGGTCTCGCGCGGGTTTTTATGGTATCCATTCCGTTCAATGAGGGCATTGAGCTTGAACATTGGAACAGCGATAACCTGGTGGATGAGTTTGCGCAGAAGAAATTTGTCGAACTGGGTATCGAACCATCTCCTGTTTGTGATGATGCGACGTTTGTCCGGCGGGCTTTTCTTGATGCCATCGGCGGACTGCCGACGCCTGAAGAAACGCGACGGTTTTTGGATTCCAGAGATCCTGATAAACGCACTCAGTTGATCGATCAACTGCTGGGGTTAACCGGGGATGCCGAGCTTGATATTTATAATGATCGATTTGCTGCTTACTGGACGCTGAAATGGTCAGATTTGATTCGTAATAGCTCGGACAATCTGGGCGAGCAGGGGATGTGGGCACTGCATAACTGGATACGCGAATCGTTTCGGGTAAATCGCGGATTTGATGGCTTTGTTCGAGATTTAATTCAGGCTCGCGGATCGCTGTATATGAATGGTCCGGCTAACTACTACCAGATCAATAAGAACTCTTCGGATCTAACCGAAGCGACGACGCAGTTGTTTATGGGAATCCGTCTGGAGTGTGCAAAGTGCCATCACCATCCGTTTGAAAGTTACAGCCAGGCGGACTACTATGGCATGGCGGCGTTTTTCTCGAGGGTGGGTACGAAGAGTAGCGAGGAGTTTGGATTGTTTGGTCGCGAGCGGGTCGTGGTTGTAAATCCAACGGGAGACGTACAGCATCCTCGCACACGGCAGGTGGTGAAACCTACGCTTTTGAAAGGCGAGGTAACCGAGCACCCGCTGGATCGCCGGATTCCACTGGCCACATGGCTGGCTTCACCGGAGAATCCCTGGTTTGCCAAAAGCGTGGTTAATCGGTATTTCAGTTACTTGATGGGCCGCGGATTGGTGGAACCGGTGGATGATCTAAGATCGACGAATCCTGCCAGCAACGAGGCGATGTTAACCGCGGTTGCGCATTACTTTGAAAAAAACAACTATGACCTGAAACAACTGGTGCGGCTGATCATGACCTCCCGCACGTATCAACTCAGTTCAGATCCAACCGAGCTGAATGAATCGGCGGGCAAATACTACGCCTTCTTCAAGGCCAAACGGATGCCGGCGGAGGCATTGCTGGATTCCATCAATACGGCTACGGGAACGACAACGAAGTTCCAAAAATTACCACCGGGAACACGGGCAATTGAATTGCCGGATTCTAACTACCCGAACTATTTTTTACGGACCTTTGGAAAGCCTCGTCGGGTAAGTGTTTGTGAATGTGAACGGGCACCGGATGAGAATTTAACCCAGGCGTTACACACGCTCAATGGCGATACGATCGCAAAGAAAATTACCGACGTGAATAGTCGGCTGGGAAAAATGTTGAAGGCGGAAACACCCGCCGAGGAAATTATCACGAATATTTTTATGGCGACGTTATCTCGGCCGCCGCGTGAAGAAGAACGGGTTCTGTGTCAAAAAGTGGTGTCCGAGGCGGGCGATGCCAAGGAAGGGTACGAGGATGTCCTGTGGGCACTGATCAACTCCAAACAGTTTGTCTATATCCACTGATAGATCTTATCCAGTATGGGAAACAACGGACGTGAAATGGATCATAAATACACTCTGGTTTAGTATGGTTTTCGTCTCGGGGCTGTATGGCCAGACTTCGTATCCCATGCTGATGACCTTACAGCCGGTCGCCATTCAGGTTGGTACCACTGCCGAACTGGAGGTGAAATCGCGTTACAGTATGTGGGGTGCCAGCACCGTGCTGATTTCCGGAGAAGACCTGACGGCTGAAATCATCCATCCGGATCCTCCCGCAGCGAAAGAGGGAGAATCGCCACCGCCGCCACCATCCCTGACATCGCTCAAAATCAAGTTTACAGCCAAACCAACCGCTCGCCCCGGCGTGCGCGAATTCAGGTTATTAACGCCTCGCGGCGTGAGTACCATGGGCCAGATTGTGGTGACCCGTGACACGGTCGTCTTTGAAGACCTGAAGACCGATTCTCCCGAAGAGGCCCAGGCTTTTGAGTTGCCCGCAACCCTGACCGGAGTGATTGAAAAAGGGGAAGATCGGGATTATTTTAAATTTCAGGCGCTGGCTGGCCAGCGATTGGTGTTTCATTGTCGTTGCATGCGCCTTCAGGATCGCATTCATGATCTTCAGACCCATGCGGATCCGATCATCACAATAAAAAACGGGCAGGGATCAACCGTTGCTGCAAATGACAATTATTTTGCGGCCGATCCGTTTATGGTCGTACATATTCAGGAGGCAGGCGAATATATTCTTGAAGTCCGCGATGTACGTTTTTCGGGAAATGCGTTTTGGAATTATGCGATTGATGTTCTGGACCGACCGTATGCCACCAATGTTTATCCACTGGCGATTTCGCCGACAGAACCCACGCTGTTTGAATTGGTTGGCGACAGTGTCCGCGAAGGCAAGAAGATTTACTATGATCCTTTTCCATCGAGACTGGCCTATGGTCCTCAGCGATTATCGTTAGCAGACCAGGAAAAATTACTGGATCCGGTTTCCGTCTATGTGTCACAGGAAACGGTTTTGGCAGAAACCGAAGCAGATAATCAGGATCGGGATCATGCACAGGAGGTAGCCGTACCGGCGGTTGTAAATGGACGTGTCGATCGTGAGGCAGATATTGATTATTATCAATTTGAAGCGAAGAAAGGCGAGACATACTCGTTTGAGATTATGGCCCGACGACTGCATTCTGAGCTGGATAGTTATATGGTGATAGAAGATGAGGCTGGCAAACAGCTTAAAACCGCCGATGATTTTCAGTTTGGTCGCCGTACGTATTGGGATTCCCGTATCGAACATTATGCCATTCCGGCTGATGGGACTTATTATTTGGCCGTTTTTGATCGTCATCTGCGCGGTGGCTCGGCATTTGTATATGCGTTGGAAATTTCCCGAAGCCAACCCGCGTTTGAATTGTTACTCGACACGGACAAAACACTTACCACGCCCGGGACAGGCAGCGTCGTCTTTTGCAGAGTAAAACGGCAAAACGGATTTGAAGGAGAAATACAACTACATGTGGAAGGCATGCCCGAAGGGGTGACGGCTCAGGCCGGACGGATATTGTCCTCGGGCACCGACGGCTGTATTATTTTTCAGGCAGCGGAAGAGGCACCGATCAGTGCGCGTAATGTAAGAATCTATGGAAGCGCCGTTGTTGCTGAAGGGAAGACGTTAACGGTGGAAGCCGCCTCTTATCAGGAAACGTATATGCCCGGGGGTGGCCGCAATCATTTTCCGGTTAAAACACATACCGTGTCGGTTCAGGCGCCGAGTGATATTCGAAAGATGACCCTGAGTACCAATGACATTACGATGAGACCAGGCGATGAAATTAAGATCGATGTCGAAATGGTACGTGCCGAAGGATTTGATAAGAATATCTCACTGGATGTCTTGTTCCAGCACCTCAGTTCGGTTTGGGGAAATACGCTGCCCAAAGGTATCAAAATGGATGGGAACAAAAGTAAAATCCTAATCACCGGGAAAGAAACCAAAGGCCATATTACACTGATTGCCGATGATACGATTGAAAGCGTGGAAAAACAGCAAGTGAGTGTGATGGCAAATATCTCCATTAATTTTGTAATGAAAGCGACCTACAGCAGCAAACCGCTTTGGATTACAACGATTCCTGAAGCGGCGAACGCTGACAAATAAAGGCTATCAAAGGGCTTTGGTTATGGCTCGAGTTATCCAGATTACCGATACACATCTTTCTACGGATCCCGCAGAAGAACTGCTGGGCTGTCGTACACAGGAGGGTTTACATGCGGTGTTGCGAGCGATTCAGGATAACGATTCACCGTGTGATCGACTGATTGTGACAGGTGATTTGGTTCATGAAGAGGGCCCCGAAGCTTACTATATGATGCGGGAATTGCTGACACCCTGGGATAACAAACTCCGTGTCATTCCCGGAAACCACGATCTGCGTGATGGTATGAGGGCGGTGTTTGGAGACCGGATGAACGGTTGTGATCATGCCGTGACCTTTACGGATGAACTTTGCGGCTGGCATCTGATTGGACTGGATACTCTGATCGATGGATCCGTGGAAGGTGACCTCAGTGGTCCCCAGTGGGAATGGCTGGAAAGTGAACTGGAGTCATCGTCGCTGCCAACCGCTTTATTCATGCACCACCCTCCGGTTTTCGTAGGCAGCGAATGGGTGGATCAACTGGGCCTGGTTTCCTTCGTAAAGTTTGCCAACCTGGTGGAACGATTTGAGCAGATCAAACTGGTAGTCTGTGGCCATGTTCATCAGGAATTTCAAACGCAGCTTTTTCAGGCAAAAGTGCTTACCACCCCAAGCACCTCGGTGCAGTTTAAACCGGGTTCAAAGGAATTTGCCACGGAGGATCGCCCACCAGGGTTTCTCGTGATGGATCTTCACGAAGGTGGCCAGTTTGAAACGACTTTGGTTCGGGTCTCGTGAGCTGATTTAGGTTCTGATGGCGGCTGGTTGCGGGCTTCTTTAGGGCTGTTGGCAAGCAAAGACGGTTAGGTGAAACGCCGCTTTAGCTAGAGTGTTCGTTGAATTCCATGTAAAATGAGAATTACAGGTTATAAGAAATACACCCATGCCAAGGCCAACCATACGATGAAAGTGCGATTACTTACGCTCGCGATGAGCCTCCTTTGTTTTACGTCTGCAGTGGCGCAGCCGTTACCCGACGTTGTGGATTCTGAAGTAACCAGCGTGAATGAACTGGTATTTACGGAGGGACCGGCCTATCACCGTGATGGTTCGGTATTTTATACAGACATTCAGAACAACCGTATTATGCGACTGGCGATGGGAGCTTCCACGGCAGATACATTTTTACGGCCCAGTGGCCGTGCCAATGGGTTAATGTTTGATGCCCACGGATTCCTGATAGCCTGTCAGGGAAACGAAAAAGGGGGCCTGGGCGGTCGCCGGCTTGTGCGAATAGACCCGGTCAGCAAGCAGTTCACCGTCCTGGCGAATCGATTTGAAGGCAAACGGTTTAATAGTTTAAATGACTTGTGTATTGATCAGGGAGGCCGGATTTATTTCACGGATCCCTATTATTCGCCGGATCGTAGTATGCTGGAAATGGAAGTGGAAGGTGTTTACCGGGTGAATTCTGACGGCACCGGCCTGGTACGTGTATTGGACAATAAGATTGTGGCGAGGCCCAATGGAATTGCTATCAGTCAGGATGAAAAAATGCTGTATGTAGTGGATAACAACCCCACGGTCCCCCAGCGAAAATTGTGGGCCTTCTCATTGAATGACAAGGGCCTGATTGCAGGCACACCACGCGAGTTCTATGACTTTGGTAAAGGCCGCGGAGGGGACGGCATGTGCCTGGACAGCGAGGGGAACCTGTATGTTGCGGGTGGAGCGAACCGGAAATATCCCAACCAGAATCTCGATAACCCGGCGGGTGTCTATGTGTTTTCCCCGAAAGGGCAACTTCAGGGCATCATTCCGATTCCAGAAGACATGGTGACGAACTGTTGTTTTGGTGGTTCGGACATGAAGACGCTCTATGTTACGGCAGGTAAGACTTTGTGGCAGGTTCGGACGAAGATAGCAGGTTATGCGCTTTGGCCTAAAGCGGAGTAGTTGATGGCCTTCAATGAGATCTGTGCCCGCGGTACCAAAAAAAGGAAAATTTACTTATTACCATGAGCTAGAATAAAGAGATGCGTTTCCCACATTATTTAATATTGCTTTCGCTGTTGTGTTGTACCCATTTACAAAGCGTTTCCGCATCGGACGTTGTGCGCATAGAAGCATCACCGGCACAGGTAACCCTGAGGGGTAAAGATAGCTCGATCCAGCTACTGATTACCGGATATGACACAGACGGGAAGACGCTGGATTTAACGTATCTAGCGAAGTACAGCTTGTCGTCAACCAGTGTGGAGATTTCAACCTCGGGGGTCATTCATGGGAAACGGGACGGCGCAGGTGTTATCACAGCAAAGCATGCAGGCCGGTCGATAAAAATACCCGTCACCGTCACGGATTCGCAGGTTCGCCGGCCGTTGAGTTTTACGAATGACATCATTCCTATTTTGAGCCGTTATCGCTGTAACGCTTCGGGGTGTCATGGTAAAGCGGAAGGCCAGAATGGATTTAAGCTATCCGTTTTTGGATTTGATCCGTTGGCCGATTATCATGCACTTACGATGGAGGCACGTGGTCGCAGGGTGTTTCCCGCCGCTCCGGAAAGGAGTCTGTTGTTGAGGAAAATAAGTGGGGATCTACCGCATGGTGGCGGCGTGCTTGTCCCGCCCAGTCGCGCCGAGTATCGGACGATGTCTGAATGGATCGAGGCCGGAGTGCCCTTTGAGAATCACGTTAACGTGACCGTTACTTCAATTTCATTGACTCCGGCGCAGCGAGTGTTGTGGATGGGGGAAACACAACAACTGCGGGTCATGGCAACCCTCTCCAGTGGCGAAAGGGTGGATGTAACTGAATTGACTCAGTTTCAATCGAATGCGTCTTCACAGGCAAGTGTCAATGCAGTTGGACGAGTCACAGCTGGGCAAAAGCCGGGTGTGGCAGCTGTGATGGCGACCTACATGGGGAAGGTGGATGTTTTTAGACTTTTCATACCAGAGGGTGAACCGATCAGGAAATATCCGGTGGTGAAGAACGCCAATGCGATCGACGAATCCATTTATCGTCAGTTGCGGAAGTTGAATATTGTTGCATCCGAAGGATGCACGGATCAGCAGTTTTTGCGTCGTGTCTTTATTGATTTGACGGGAACGTTGCCGACGGCAGACCAAACGGCGGTGTTTTTAGCTAACCGCGATCCGGCCAAACGATCTCAACTGGTTGATGAGCGGCTGGAGAGCCCGGAATTCAATTCTTATTGGGCTTTAAAATGGGCCGACTTATTGCGTGTGGATCGGTTAACGCTGGGGCATGAAAATGCCTATCAGTATTTTAGTTGGATTAAAGAGAGCTTTCGGCAACATAGGCCCATGGATCAATTTGCACGGGAATTACTTACGACTTCCGGGCCATTAATAGATGCCCCGGCAGGCTATTTCTATAAAGCGGTGAAGTCCCCGAATCAAATGGCCAGCACGATGAGCCAGGTGCTGTTGGGCGTTCGGATTGAATGTGCTGAATGCCACCATCACCCTTTTGACCGTTGGGGGCAAACGGATTTTGCTGGCATGCGTGCTTTCTTTGCTCAGGTTGGCTATAAGCAGTCCACGCGGGGAGAGATGCTAATAACCCAGGGCAATCCGGTTACCAAACACCCACGCACGGGTGCCCCGGTTCAGGCATTTGCTTTGGGCACTCAAATGCCCGCAGTGAATACTTCTGAGGATCGGCGCGATGAACTGGCCAACTGGTTAACGGCTCCTGAGAATCCATGGTTTGCCAGTAATATCGCAAATCGTGCCTGGGCACATTTAATGGGTCGTGGAATCATCGAACCGGTGGATGATGTGCGACTGACCAATCCACCGACGAACCCGGAACTATTGGCCGTCCTGACAAAATCCTTTATCGATGCAAAATTTGATTTCCGGCAGCTATTGAAATCCATCATCCTCAGCGATGCCTATCAGCGAAGTTCGGCAGTGAACAAGACCAACGCGCGTGATGAACAAAACTACTCCCGTTTTCTGTTTAAACAACTTGAGGCCGAAGTTTTGCTGGATGCGGTTTGTCAAACGACCGGGGTGCCGGAAAAGTTTCAAGGTGTTCCCGCTGGCAGTCGTGCGATTGAATTGTGGGATAGTTCCGTCCCGCATTACTTTCTGGAAACGTTCGGTCGTCCGGTGCGGGCGACAGCTTGCGAGTGTGAGCGCGTATCTGAACCAACGGTTGGCCAGGTACTACACATTCTCAACTCGCCTGGGATTGAAAGCAAGTTGTCCCACGAGGCCGGAACGATCCGAAAAATAGCGAGTGAATATGAAGATAATGAAATAGCGATTCAAAGACTCTATTTGACGTTTTTTAACCGCTATGGTGATAAACAGGAAATATCCGCAGCGGTAAACCACGTGGATTCCGGTACCGATAGGCGTCAAAGTCTGGAAGATATAGCCTGGAGTATGCTTAATTCATTAGAATTTCTGTTTAATCACTAATCGAAGTAGAATGGCAATAAGATTGAATTAAAGGACAGTCCAATGAAAAGCTCTGGTCGATTTTGTGATGGTATCCAACGCCGTGATTTTCTACAGTTTGGTGCCGCGGGTGCATTTGGGATGGGTGTCTCCCTGTCTCAAGTGCTGCAAAGTCAGGCTTCGGATCGCGGTCAGGGTCGCACGTCGAAAGACGTGTCCCTGATCGTTGTTTTTCTGCAGGGTGGTTTGTCGACGATTGATACATGGGATATGAAACCGGAAGCCCCGGTGGAATTCAGGGGTGAGTTTTCCCCGATATCATCATCCGTACCAGGGATTCAAATTTGTGAACATTTACCACGGATCGCAAAAATCCAGGATAAGTTTTCATTGGTTCGGTCTTTTGGTCATGGAGATTCGAACCATGGCAGTGCGGATCATGCGATGCTAACTGGTTATGCGCCGGGGGCGGGTTTTAATGGTGGCCTCAAGCCCAATAATCAGAAACCCTGTGTGGGGTCGATTGTTTCCAAAGAGCAGGGTCCGCGTGGTTCGGTGCCGCCGTATGTCTGCTTACCTAAAATGCATAATAGTGCAGGCTCCAGTTTCTTAGGGCCGACGTCGGCTCCGTTTATTGTTGCGGCGGATCCGAATGCCCCCGATTTCAAAGTACCCGATTTAATGCCTCCGGTCACCGTCGCTGCCAGTCGTCTGGACAATCGTCGCTCGTTGCTTAAGAGCATTAATCGTTTTCAGGGAGCGATGGAGACGCGTGGTAACCAGCGAGCGCAGTCGATGAACACCTTCCAGCAAAAGGCGTTTGATTTAATGACGTCAACGGCAACCAAGCAGGCGTTTAACATCGAACAGGAAACGCCGCAGTTACGAGATCAATATGGCAGAAACTCCTTAGGCCAGTCCTGCCTGATGGCCAGGCGGCTGGTTCAGGCAGGAGTACGATGCGTGCTGATTGATCATATTGACTGGGATACGCATTACAATAATTTTCATGTATTGCGTAATGAGCTTCTGCCGCAACTGGATGGCGCAATGTCAGGACTACTGGGAGATCTGGATAATCAGGGGATGCTGGACTCCACGATGGTTTTAGTTACGGGAGAGTTTGGCCGTACGCCGCGTGTGAATAAGGACGCAGGGCGAGATCACTGGGGCCCCAGTACAACCATCGCTCTGGCCGGTGGTGGTATTCAGGGAGGTAGAATTATCGGCGCGTCCGATGAACGTGCGGAACGACCGGCAACGGATCCATATGGACCGGCAGATTTGATGGCAACCATCTATCGAGGCCTTGGGATAAGCCGCAATCGGGTGTTTTATACGCCCAGTGGCCGGCCGATTCCGATCGTACCCGGAGATGGAAAGGTCATCCCGGGATTGTTTTAGAATTTCAGAAGCGAAGAGACAGAAACTATGTTCCGCTTACGATTATTGATGGTTGTCATGCTGTTAGTCGGTATTTCTCTGGAGATGCCTTTGGATGCTGAACCCCCCGGTGCGGCCTATATGTTTCCGGCCGGCGGGCAACGGGGCAGCACCGTTGATTTTCGCATCGGAGGCTATTATCTGTTTACGAAGGCTGATTTTGAGATGCTGGGAACCGGAATTCAAGCGCCCCCGCAAATCACGCCGCTGAAGGAGACGCAGTGGTTTGAAGGGCCGGTGATCCCC
>JAYZPA010000132.1:0-6989 GCA_036150515.1 Planctomycetota bacterium | reverse complement strand
TTCAGTGGCAGCATTGTTGGTTGCCGCAGTTTCGACAACACAGGCTGATGACGAGCATTACAAAGGCTGGGTCCGAAGCTTTGAAGAAGCAAAGACACTGGCAGCCAAAGAAGGCAAGAGTATTTTGATGGAATTCACGGGTTCAGACTGGTGCCCTCCCTGCAAAGCATTGCACAAGAATGTTTTGAGTACTGAGGTCTTTAACGCTGAGATCAAAAAGGATTTTATCCTGCTTGTTTTGGATAACCCACGTGACAAATCATTGGTTACCGATGCCGAACAGAAACAATACACCAAGCTCTCGTCGCAATACAGCGTCACGGGTGTACCGACGGTCTTTTTGGCTGATGCGGAAGGCAAACCATACCACAAGCAAGTGGGTTATGGCGGCGATCCTGCTGACAAGTGGGTGGCCGATGCTCGGGGTAAAGTGAAAGTTCTTGCACAGCGAGATGAGTATTTCACGCAAGCCAGTGAAGCACAGGGTGTGGAACGAGCTCAATTGCTTGAAAAAGCTATCAGCGGAATTGATCAGGGACTGGCGCTTACTTTGTACGGCGACACGGTTGATGAGATCATCAGTCTGGACAAAGACAATGCTGCTGGACTCAAGGACAAGTACGCTAAACTGCGTAAAGATGCTCAGGCAGAAGCAAAACAGCAAGAGCTGTTTAACGAGTCACGGAAGCTGTTTGTTGCAGGTGACAAAGAGGGTGCGAAGAAGATGCTGTTGGAAGCTCAAAAACTGGCTCCCAACACACGCATTGGAAAGCAGATTCCTCAGATTATTCAAGCGAATTTCAAATAACGGTCAAAGCCGAATTTGACGCAAACGGCGAGCGGGGTCAAACCCGACTCGCCGTTTTTTTTGCTTACGCCTTTAGATGATTTCGTGAATGGGCTCGATTCCCGGAGCGACCATGTACTGGGGGGTCCCCGTCTTATCAAAGAACCGAACTTTGCCGGAATCGATGCCGGCCTGTTTATAGAGAGTGGCAAAGATCTCCTGAAATTTGACGGGACGTTGTACGGCATGTTCGCCGTATTTGTTGGTGGAACCAACAATTTGACCAGTTTTCATGCCCCCGCCGGCAAGCATCGCACAGGAGACGCGAGGCCAGTGATCGCGGCTGTTGTTTTTATTTATTTTTGGAGTACGGCCGAATTCGCCCCAGACGACAACGGAGACGTGACGGTCCAGGCCACGCTCATGTAGGTCCGTGACCAGCGCGGAGAGTCCCTGATCCAGTTTTGGGAATTCCTGACGTGAACGCGGAAAATTCATTCCATCGCCACCATGCCAGTCCCAGCGACTGTAGTTCAGGGAGACAACGCGTGCTCCGGCCTCAACCAGTCGTCGGGCGATACAGAAGTTCCGGATCATCTTCGGTGCGCCGTCTCGCTGATAACTGGGGTCATTCTCTCCATACCGGTCGAGAATTTTCGGGTCTTCTTTGCTGAGGTCCAGTGCTTCGACCAGTTTGGAGGTGGTGAGGATACCGAGCGCCTGTTGGTGGTAGACGTCCATGCTTTCAACAATACCGCTGTTGTCCGTGTCCCGCTGGAATCGATCAAAGGCACTGAGTAACGAATCGCGGTCTTCCAGACGATCGAGCGTAATCCCCTTGAGCGTCATATTGGAGGAGTCCTGCAACGGATTCTTCTCAACAAGCCCGAATGGGGAGTGCTGGACACCGAGGAAACCGCCATGCTGCGTCTCGCCCCAGGTGCGGTTGCCGGTAGGGTACATCAGGGAAACATTGGCGGGAACGGAGTTGTTTACTTTGCCCTGCAGATGAGACGACCAGGCACCAAAGTTAGGCCGGCCCTGGCGTGGAGTACGATCACCGAACTTCCACCCGGTCATGCACTGATATGCATCATGACGTCCGTCCGCATCACAAATCGACCGTACCGGGATGAACTTGTCCATCATCGCGGCCATCTTTGGGAACATTTCGCAAATCTCGATCCCGGGGACATTAGTTTTGATGGGGCGAAAATCACCACGAATTTCTGCCGGAGCATCCGGTTTCAAGTCCCATAAATCAATATGCGACGGTCCGCCCGGCATGTAGATGTTGATAATGGCCCGATGATTGGATCCGGCGGCTGCCTGAGCGTCTGCTTGGAACATCTGAGGCAGCGAAAGCCCGCCCATGGCCATACCGCCAATTTTCAGAAAATCACGGCGTGAGGATCCATCACAAAAACGAGAACGACGGCGGTTGGGTCCGTAGATGGTAAGCATCCTGAGGGCGTTCCTTATTTGAATACGGGCAGTTACTACTATTCCTGTTATCGACCAATCCCACACCCTATTTTATGAAAGATTCGCATGATGAAGCAAGATAGAATAGTATTTTACTCGGTATAAACAGACACCATTCGGGGGGGCAGGGATTTCCCGCCCCTGTCTGCTGTAATAGAATGTGCGTTTCTAAGTATCGGTTATTCGAGGTGATGATTAGATGTTGCGAGTGGGTTAATGAGCCGTTTCGGAGCCATTTTTCGGGAGTTTTTACGTGCACCCAATAAAATTGGTGCGGTAGCTGCCAGTTCAGCGAGACTGGCCAATTCCATGCTGGATGAAATTGACTGGCAAGCCGCCCAGAATATCGTGGAATATGGACCGGGCACCGGTGCCATTACCAGACATTTGGTGCAGCGGTTGAATTCGAATCAGCGATTTTTTGCCGTGGAATTAAATCCTCGGTTGATCGAACAGCTGAACCAACGCCTGCCGGATGTCAAAGTACTGAATGATTCCGTTGCAAATATTCGTGAGATGTGCGACGGTCAGGAAATGCCGTTTATCGATGGCATTATCAGTGGTTTGCCCTGGACGGCGTTTCCTGCCCGATTGCAGAACGAATTACTCGATGCCATGTTCAGCGTGCTGGGAGAGCATGGTCAGTTTGTGACGTTTGCGTATCTGCATGGACTACCACTGAAAAGTGCCAAACGGTTCAGGCAGGTGTTAGAGGAGCGATTTGCGGAGGTGACGGTGAGCCCCGTGGTTTGGCGCAATTTGCCACCGGCAGTCTTTTACAGCTGCCGGCGTTCGTCGGCGGGACTGCCTGCCGGAAGATCCACATGAGCTACTTTTTCAGGCAGACAACACGCAGGCCATTCAATTGGCTTTCAATCGACGCCGGGGCCCGTCCTCGGTAGCTGGATCGGCAGGAAGATGCCTGGGACAGGAAGTTTCCACCACGCAGCACCCGATGGTCACCCGTAGCCGGACCGGGGGGGTTCTCGTCCGGCGGAGCGTTCCCATAGTATTCGGCCGCATAGTAGTCCCGACACCATTCTGAAACGTTTCCATACATGTCAAACAGCCCCCACTGATTGCACTGTTTTCCGGCAACAACCTGGATTTTATCTGCGTTTTTTCTATACCAGGCGTAATCTTCCAGATTGCCGGGGTTGTCTCCATATTCGTAAAAAGTGGGTGTGCCAGCACGACAGGCATACTCCCATTCTGCTTCGGTAGGAAGACGATATGTGCGGCCGGCCGCCATTTCCTCAGGCAACTGAGATAGTTTTTGGCAGAAGGCAACCGCCTGATCGTAGGAGATGTTGTTCACCGGCAGGTAATCCCCTTTGGCGGTGCTATTGTTGGAACCCATCACCGCGTTCCATTGCTGCTGAGTAACCTCCGTTACGCCCAGTAACAGGGATTCGGTGATTTGAGTTCGATGTTGTGGACGCTCATCATCACTGGCATACCGATCCGGTTTACGGACGATGACACGGTTGTTGTTGTCTGTGTTGACACGCCCTGCACTGAACAGGCCGATGCCTTTGAAATGCATGGTCGAACCCCTGACCGTCGCGGTGATTTGCAGCTTTCCGTCACGTGCCTGGGCGTTAATGGCCTGGGCCATGCTGGCTGCAATTTCCTCAGGTGACGAGGGTTGATTCGATTTTTTACCTGAACTGAATTTAACAGGCAGATAAAGGCGTGCGTTTTTGCCAGTGTCATTGTCGACTAATTCAAACCGCTGGCTGTTGCCCGCCTGATCATCAACAATAAAAATTTGACCGGAACGAAAGGAATTTCCCGCTAAAGCAACCTGAACCACGTATTCAGGAGCTCCCATTTGAAAGACACCCGGATCTAAAATGGCCAGTTGCATGCCGATGCTGTTGGTCTCTCGCGCCTTGGCCTGTGGAGGGAGGTCGGCATCCAGATTTGGCGCTTCGGCTGGATCCTGAGCTGGACTCAGACTGCCGGACAGAACCGTGGTCAGCGTTAAAAAGAATACCACCATCCAGCGTCGATGCCGTTGTGTTTGATGAACATGCATAATGTAAGTGCCTTATAACAAGGGCGTTGAAATGGACTCAGTCTATTGTTGCGAATCGGGTACAGAACCGTCTAGTGCTGTTTTGGGGCGGTTGCGAATGCTTGATTGTTTGGATCGCCGCCACAAATCCAACAATTGCTTTGTTAACGTGGTCTGGGATGTTTGATGGTAGATCGACTCGACCGGAAGCTGGTCCGTTAATCGCCGATGGGCTTTACCCAAATTGTAGTACGGGATGTTTGGAAATAAATGATGTAACGCATGAAATCGAAGACCTACCGGCGCCCAGATTTCGCCGAGAATCGGGTTGTAGGGATAATTGACCGAATCCAGCAACTGTTCTTCAAAACTCATCTGATCCTTATCATTCGTCCAGCGATGAGCGCCCAGGGTTCGCAGCGCGTTGAGTGACAGTATGATGACAGCCGTGGTGTACGACTGAATAAAAAAGGGCCACGGTAATGTCGACTTCGAAAACCATACGACACTAACCAGTGTCAGTAACCACAGAAAACAAAAGAACTCCTGAAGGTAAAAAATGCGTTTGGTCATCGGGTCATCAAAGGGTCGGCAATAGGTGGGGTCGATAATCATCGATGAGCAGCGTTTGTGGACAAGGGATCGGAATCCGGGAAGGATCCATGCCAGTGGAGTGAAGAACAGGAATCGAATGAAGACCAACGGAGGTACGACCAGCGGATGCATTAGATACAACAGTATTTGCCACGGAGCTCGTTGGCCCAGAGGAAGATATTCGCCGTCTTGCTGAGTTCCGTAGTGCCGACGGCGGTGGTGGTCTAAATGTGGGTAATAGACAAACGAAGGTACCAGAAAAGGAATGCCGCAAAGGGCATTCCAGACAAATCGAAATGCAATCAAGTTGCGGCCCCGCATGTGGACAATCTCATGAATGAACATCGCAATTCGGTAGTACAGTAACGCCGCGATGATTGTAAATAAGAGATAAAGCAACCACAGCGTTGCACGGTCGCCCGGGATGTACATCCAATCCATTTTCCAGTTCGTGTCAAAATCGGCTAGGTAGAGCTTGGCAGCGTAGGTGCGACCGTGAGCGTAGATGAACATACCCATCGACCAGCACAGGAGGAAGTCGATCCAGTAGACCAGTCCGTTATGCTGGAACAGATCACCGACTAACTTACGCGTGTCACCAATCGAAAAAGCTGGCGATGGAGTATTGGGTGATGTGTTCATTTGCATGTTTTTTGGCTGGGTTTTATCCAGGATCTCCGTGGGTCGAAATGGAGGCAATACCTGCAATCCATAACCGCGAACCACCATCTATAGAATTCGGCGTTTTTGAACAGTTTTGTTGACCCAGACAACCGAATCGGCGCGGGTATCGGCTTTTTTTTTGACACCCCGATTTCCGTTGTCGCGATGCGATGGTGCCATTGAAGACCTAGTGACGGCCGGGTAGTTCCCGTCAAATCAGGTTATCACACCGTCGTGGAGATTTATACAAAAACCCTATTCTACGCGAATGATTAGGTAAAGCTGACGATGGCACAAATCCGAAGAATACTATATGTGGTAGAAAAAATTGGTTTCAGGTACAATCTGTTGATTGAGGAGTAGAGTTTGTGCCAACGCACGCCGCAAGGACTGAGTTGCCGAGGAGGTCTGAGCAGCCCGACTTCGGATGTCGCGTGCTAGCACTTTGCTAACAAAATCACAAATAATGTTTATCGTTTCAAAAATCTACCAGATATAGTGTTGACTTGAACTGCGTCTACGATATATTGTTTCCACGACGCTAGTCGAACTTGTTGGCTTGAGTTGATTAAGTTCGAGGAGAAAGTGGGTTTTGACACAGGAAGTCATGGTTTACGAACTAGTGGAATTAAGGAATTTGAAGGCTGTCAGGATTAGAGCTTTCTTCAAGGATTGATCGACGACAAGCGAATTGGTTGTGGCTGGGAGAGCGACAGTCAAAAAGGATTGTTTGAGACCAGGGATTGAAAAAGGTCGAATTCTAAACGAGCCGGGATGCATGGGCTTGCAACATGAGTGCCTCGCATCACATTCTTTTCTACCGCAGTTTTTTAGCGGCGTGATTTGGTAGTCACAAAAGTGACTGTCAAATACCTTTTTATGGCTTTCGTCAAGAGAAATGGCGGCCGGAAAAAAGGAAGGTTCGTGTGTAGGATGAACGCGGATCATAGAAGACGTATCCTTTCTATGTTCTTAATAAGTGTTCTTTACATACCGAGCCGTTGCAACCTGCAGGAGGGTTAGCCGTAATAGTCAGGCCAGTTGACATTGGCTTGACTGTAGCGACTATCCGCAGGGAGGTGGGTTGCCAGGGATGTCGAATGGATTGGATTGGTATCGGTTTCGACTGTGGCTGAATCAATTTAATTTGATATCCTCGGACATTTGGTGTTGGCCTCTGGCAGGCGACTTCAAATGTGAATGCATCAGGAATAGGAAATTCAGAGCTACTCAGGAGTGAACGATGGTACGAGCGCAGGCAGAATGGATTGTACGGAAAAGGGATGGGCGAGTTGTACCTTACGAGTCCGGTTTAGTCATAAAAGCGATCACCAACGCTTTTCGTGCAGAATTAAATTTGGCAGAGTCACAGCCGTTAGAAAGTGCGGTTGGAGATGAAATTCAACGAATGGTCGAGGGGGTTACGGCAGAGATCGCTCC
>JAYZPA010000131.1:0-6745 GCA_036150515.1 Planctomycetota bacterium | reverse complement strand
CGAAAGCGAACCTCATGATATCGGCAGTTTTTTTCATACCTGGTTTCACGCGTTAGGGATCAACAGTCGTGAAACCGAGTATGTAAATGACGGACAGCCGCTGCCAATTGCCAATGAGGACTTTCACCCTATACAGGATCTCCTTGCGTAACCTTTACCCCCAGCTTAAGCCTATGCCCATCCAACTAGAAAACAAGCATACCGTCGGAACAGACGGACAACTGTTTAATGGTCGTTTTACGCCCTGTGGAAATTACCTCGTGGCGGGCGGGTTTGACGGTCAGTTGCACCGCTGGAAATTGTCCGATGGCGAACCCGCTGAACTCCCACCGATCTCAGGGCATCAGGGATGGGCACAGGCATTCGCGTTTCACCCGTCAGAGACTCGCGTATACAGCACCGACTCGTGGGTAAACATTGCATGCATGTACTACACTCTGGAAAAACCTCAGGCTCAATGGACTCACCATCTGGGTCACGATGGCTGGATCCGCGGGATCCAACTAACGACCGCGGGCGATACCTTCGTCACGTGCGGAAGAGACCAGGCCGTTCGTCGTTTTAAATCTAAGAACGGGAAGCTGCTGAACGAATACCTGGGTCATCAGGCGGACGTCTATTGTCTTGCAATCCACCCCACGTCTCAAACCCTCGTCTCCGCGGACGCCGTAGGAACCATCATTGTCTGGGACACAAAAAAACAAGTTCCGCACCGCAAGTTTGACGCAAGTGAGCTTTTTATGAAACATCGCCTTCAGGATGTGGGTGGTGTCAAAACAATGACCTTTTCTCCCGATGGCAAAACCCTACTTGCGGCAGGAACCCGACCATCCGGCGGTGGCAACGTGCAGGGAATCCCCCTGATTCTGGGTTTTGACTGGGCATCCGGTGAAAAATTATTTTCGCGGGAACTGGGGGGCAAGGCCGAGGTCTACGTCCAGGACATGCGATTTCATCCGGAAGGTTATTTAATCGCCGTTACCAGTGGAAATCCTGGTACGGGGCAGCTTCTGTTTATTGATCTGGACCAGGCGGAGCCGACCTATAAAAACAATACCTTAGCCAATTGCCACGCGGTTTCCGTTCATCCGAACGGGCGGACGCTGGCCGTAACCGCGACCAGCAAAGGCAGCAACGGCAATGGAAGACGTTTGGACAAAGACGGAAATTACCTTGGTAATTCCAGTCCGATTTATCTCTTCCAACCGGCCGATCCGACCTCAACCGATCCTGCGCCGTAGCATGACCATGTCGTTCCATTCACTTCAACCAATCGATTCCGTCAGAGCGTGACCCCATGCAGCGAAATGTCTATTTAAACGGCGCGATGGTTGCCGAGAGCGATGCTAAAATCTCCATCTTCGACAGCGCAGTGATGCTGGGCGATTGCGTGACAGAATCGACGCGGACCTTCCTGCACAAACCATTCAAACTGGACGCCCATATTCAGCGGTTATACAAATCTCTCAAGGTAGCCCGGATTGACCCCGGGTTGAGCCCCGACGAATTAACCTCCCTGACCCTGGAACTCCTTGAAGGCAATCTGGCAACACTGCAACCCCACGAAGATTTTTGGATTGTACACAATATTTCACGCGGGCTAAATGTTCCTGGGCCTGATCCCACCATCGCACAAAGCCCCGCAACCATTATCATTCACAATGCTCCCATGGATCTTACCGGCTGGGCCGCCTATTACCGTCAGGGGTGCCATGCAGTGACCCCCATGAGCCGGGCGGTTCCAAGCCAGTCCATGGACGCGCGTGTCAAAAACCGATCCCGCATGCATTACACACTGGCGGAAATGGAAGTCAAGCTGGTCGATCCGGACGCGCAAAGCGTCCTGCTGGATATCTATGGAAACGTAGCCGAGAACAAGGGCGGTAACGTGTTTGCCGTCTCAGACGGAATTATCAAAACCCCCGTATCCAACAACAGCCTGGCAGGAATCAGTCGGGAAACCATATTGGAATTGGGCGCATCGCTGGAAATTCCATCCCGGGAAACCGCGTTGCAACCCTATGATTTATACACAGCCGATGAGATTTTTTTTACCAGCACGCCGTATTGCATCATGCCCGCCACGCGATTCAACGGACAGCCCGTGGGAGACGGTACCGTAGGCACCATCACCAAACGGCTGCTCAAAGCGTGGAGTGATCTGGTGGGCATGGACATTCAGCAACAGGCAGAAAGCCAGATTTGATGCACCACACTCCGACCGAATTGAAACAACAGTTCGACCTCGACGGATATGTCGTGGTACGAAACTTTGTGTCCGGTTCGGAACTGCAGTCTCTTGAACGAAACCTGGAACACTATATCACCGACGTCGTTCCCACACTGCCTCCCTCGGATGCCTTTTATCAGGATAGCAACAAACCGGAAACACTAAAGCAACTTCAGCACATGCAGCAACACTCGGAATTTTTTAACGATTACGCCCATCATCCACAATGGATGGACCTCGCCACGACACTACTTGGTGAACCCGCTCATTGTCAGGGGCCGGAGTGGTTCAACAAGCCTCCCAACACACAACATCCAACGCCACCTCATCAGGATAACTATTATTTTTGTCTGGAGCCCTGCCAGGTGCTGACACTCTGGTTAGCATTGGACGCCATCGACGAAGAAAATGGCTGTTTGCGATATTATCGCGGATCCCATCTTCATGGTCTTGTTTCACACGAAGCCTCTTCCGTACTTGGATTTTCACAGGGAATTCAACATATTCCCGATTCGTTGCGCACACGGGAAACTCCCGTTCCGACCAATCCCGGCGATCTGCTGGTACATCATGGTGCAACGATCCATCGCGCCGATGCAAACCTGTCCACCCACCGACAGCGACGCGCCTTTGCCATGGTGTACCGCGGACAGAGCTGTCAAATAAACATCCAGCGGCAGGGCGAATATCAACAGGCGCTGAAAAAACAGCATGCGGCCATCAACCCCAATCCCATATAGGAACCTATTTTGCCCCGTCTCAGCGAACATGATTTAACGATCTGGCAGGAAGAATTAGATTCGTTCATCCCCCGGAACGTTTTTGACGCTCATATTCATCTATTTTCACCTTCCCACCTTCCTAACCCGGACCAGTCCCCCTGGGGGCTGGGAGATCTCAACGCGCTACAGGCATGGGCGCAAGCGCTGTACCCCGGCAGAGAAACACACTTCCTGACCCTGGGTTCCCCTCTAGCCGGAATTGACGTTGGCCAACACGTTCGGTGGTGTACTGAACAGATTCAGGGCGACCCTCAGTCCCGGTATCAGCGACTGGTCACGCCGGATTGTTCCGTCGAGGACATCCACAGGGATGTTCAGCAATCGGGTATCCTTGGTCTCAAACCATATCGCATATTTTCGGAAACCGGCGATATAAAGGAGTGCCGCATCCATGAGTTTCTCACGCATCCCCAACTTGAGTTAGCCAACGATCTGGGGCTTTGGGTGACCTTGCACCTTTCCCGGCAGGACGCCTGTGCGGACGAGTCCAATTTAAGCGACTTAGAAGAGTACACGTTAAGACGTTATCCGAACATCAAATGGATCCTGGCCCACGTTGCCCGCAGCTTTACTTACTGGCCCATCAAACATGGCATTGAACGCCTGCGTCAACTTCCCAACATTTTCTATGACACATCGGCCGTCACTGAATTAATGCCATTGATCACGCTGTTTCAACGGGAATCCCCACAGCGTATTTTTTATGGCAGTGACGGCATTGACGCGATGTATTTCTACGGCAAATATGTTTCCCTTGGACGTGCGTGGCAAAATCTGGACATGGCCCACACGCCGATGCAGTTTCCTCATTGCGATTCGAGGCCCATTCTGGCAATCTATGAGCAACTGCTTTGCATGAAGCATGCATCCGAGATTGCCGGACTCGACCAAACGGATTTAGACCAAATCTTCCACGGCAACGCCCAACGCGAATTTGGAATCCAATTCAGTCGCGTCTAAACGGTTATTTTCGAATGCAGAACAGTTTTGTTCTGGTCCGAATGAACAACGAGCCATCCGCAATCGCGGGCGTCCCCAAAATGGCATCCTGCATATCATTTTTGGCTAACAATTTGAAATCATTTAACGCGTCCAGTACGACCACCACTCCATTTTCTCCGGCGACATAGACTTTCCCGTCGCCAAACACAGGTGAGGCAAAGTATTCACTGGAATTTTCAATTCGTTTCGGTCCCTGAAGTTGTTTTCCATCGACCGTGTCGTAAACCGTACTGATCCCGCCCCCCTTAATCAGAAGCATGCGCCCGTTCTGGATCAAAGGTGAAACAATATGATCGGTGTATTTCGTAACGGTCTTCCACTTGGTGTGGGACTCGGTAACATCACCATCGCCGCCGGCGGTTACTGCCAGAATGTATTCGTCCGCAGGCTCTTCCGAGTCAAACGCTGCACCCGCCATGTTGTCCGGATGCAGGAAAGCTTTATCAAGTTCAATTCCCTCGAGAAACCCGTCCTTATTTTCGTCACCGCGATCAAAGGTTCTGCGATAGAATGCCTCGGGAATCACCTGCTTACCCACAAACGC
This sequence comes from Planctomycetota bacterium, assembly GCA_036150515.1. GTDB lineage: Bacteria > Planctomycetota > Planctomycetia > Pirellulales > Pirellulaceae > UBA721. Next base: position 2,187 of record JAYZPA010000131.1, on the reverse strand, counting down.
CTGAATTTCCGGTTTGTCAATTCGGTTATCGTTATTGCCGGTCTCGGCGCGATCGATTGAGGCCAGCCATTGATTTGCAATTCCACCACTCTGCAAAGAAATGTAAATGGTGTTACCTACCACCACCGGCGTTGTTTTAATATTCCTGAGCAAGGTACGTGATTCCCACAACCGCTTCCCGGAAACCAGGTCATAGCCCACAATTTTTCCCGTTCCTGCCACGACCAGTTCGGTACGTTTCTGAGTTTCCACGATAACCGGATGCGAATAATTTACCGCCATGTCGTCACGGGATTCCTTCCAGACCACCTTTCCCGTATCTGCCTGCACCACGGTAATCCCCGGGTAGATATCGTCATCCTGGCAGAAAATCAACTTATCACCGTGGAGTACGGGTGACATACCGGCACCCCATTTGAACACGAAAAACGGTACCGGCATGGCGATTTTCCATTCGTCTTCACCCGTTTGTGCGTCCACCGCAACCAACCCAATCGTGCTGAAATAGAAATACACTCTCTCGGCATCCGCACAGGGGGTTGTCGCCGCCTGACTGTTCGTCTTGTGGATTTCGACAAGTTCGCCCGCCGGCCATGTGCGTTGCCAAAGTTGTTTTCCATTACGTACATCAAATCCGGTTAATGCGACGGTGTCCTCATCCACCATGGAAGAGACAAATACGCGTCCGGCGGCAACCACGGGGCAACCGATACCGTCGCCCAGTGACACAGACCAATGAACATTTTTCGTCGGCGAGAACTCCGCTGCCAGCGCCTCTTTAGAGGAACTGATGCCCGCGCAATTAGGTCCCCGAAATTGCGGCCAATCTTCGGCCTGTCCCGGTATTGCCAAAACGAATACCAGCATCATCAAACTGCAAACAAGAGACGGTCGATTTCCCATAAACTGCATAATTTCACTCCTTGAATTGGCTGTTTCTTACCTGATTAGACTACAAACGCAACGCCCGTGCAATCAAATGATACCGTTGGTTGATCTGGAAATATATTTATCAATACTGTCGGAGAACCCAACCGTTACCCAAACGGCAACATTCCACAACGCTATAATAGGGGTTCACTAATTACCGGATTTCAATCAGGAAGCCATCGTGTTTGGACGTTTCTTCATTATTGTCATTTTTCTCAGTACGTGCGTGTCGGTCGTTGGAGCGCCACCGATTCCAATCGCCACACCGCTGTCCCCTCCTCCCTGGGCATTGCTTCAACGTAAACTGCTGGATGCCAATAGCCACGCATGCGACATTTTCTACGACCGCTATGTCGACTCCAACGGTCACTTGCTATGTATCGAGCGTTGGGGGGGTGACGATGGTCCTGACGATGCTGCGGAAAATTTCAACTACTGGCCTCTGCTACATGCGTTGGGCGGTGAGCAACGCGTGTTGACGCTGTATAAACAATCATGGGAGGGTCATCTGCGTCAATTCACGCTGGCAAAAACGACCGACGTTCCTTTTGCGCGCGATGGCATGTACTACAAAGAATTCCCCGTGATGTTTGATTGGCTTCACAACGGCGAAGGCCTCACTGCCTTCAACCTCCAGGGACTGTCCGACCCGACCGATACGAAGTTTCAACATCGTACGCTGCGCTATGCCGGATTCTATATGAATGAGGATCCTCAGGCGTTGAATTACGACACGCAAAACAACATTATCCGCAGCATGTTTAACGGTAGCCGCGGGCCCCTGATGCGTAAAGCCACCGGTCTGGACTGGGCCGGAGATCCTATCGAAGTTAAAAATCGTTTTCGTCTGGGGCACGGCGAAGAAAACTACGAACAAATGCTGGCCCATTTCAAAGATTACAACGACATTGTGGGCGACCATCCACAGAACATGCTGGCGACTTCGCTGGGTCTCAATGCCTATATGCTCACCGGACAGGCCAAGTACAAACAGTGGTTACTGGAATATGTAGATGCCTGGCGTGATCGTTGCGAAAAGAACGGCTGGATCATACCCACCAACATCGGACTGGATGGAACCATTGGGGGTGAAACGGACGGTAAATGGTATGGAGGCGTCTACGGCTGGGGGTTCACCGTCGTGGTCCCTCAGGACGGATCTTTAGCCAATCGAAATACCCATTATCTCGGATTTACCGGATTCCAAAATGCGTTCATGCTCACCGGCGACGAGCAGTACATTGACGTGTGGCGCCG
>JAYZPA010000130.1:0-5051 GCA_036150515.1 Planctomycetota bacterium | reverse complement strand
CTGCTGGAGCTTCGACATCTTGGGGACGCCAACGGAATCGGCTGTCGTATCGAGGGCTGTTTCGCATTCACCGCCACACCGGGCACCGTCCAAGGGTACGTAACCGGCCAGCGATCTCAGTTCCTCACCGACTGCCGTATCACCCTCTTACAAAACACACAGGAAATACGATCCGCGATTTCCCGAAACTGGCTGGCGGGAACCTACTCCCTTTTGGCGCCGGCCGGAGATAATTATCAGTTGCGTATTGCTGCTGCCGGGTGGACAACCTTTACCAGTGAGGCATTTTCCATCACCCGCGATTCAAATACCGTGTTACCCCATACTTTTCTGAATCGGACGCCGGACACCACGGCCTACCGATTCCGTTTTCCCCGACTCAATCAGCAGGCAATCCAAAAGGCGGGTGATACTTTTGCTGCCCGTTTTCTGGGATTTTCAGCCACCATCGAATACGTTCGAATTACCCGCCGCATCGGCAAACACGTCATTTCCCGCAATCTGGATTTTCAGGAACAAAAAGAGCATGCACACTACTATGACCGGCAGGTGCTTGCCACCCTGCCGGGGGACACCCCTCCGGGAATCTATGACCTGGAAATCTCCATCCACGGCGATCAGCGCACCAGCATTTGCCGTTCACCCCGTGCCGTTGCCGTGGTGAAAGATCATCCGCATGATCCGGTTCTGGTAACGTGGGGGCATCTGGATACGTCAGGACAGTTTCAGGCCGAATACCTGCAGCGACTCTGTGCCATGACCAATCTAATCGCTCCGGATATGGTTCTCTCAAGCAACTGTGTCAACCCGGCTTACATCGCCGGAGCCATGTCCACACTGCGTTCCCCCTACCTGGTCAACTTTGGCAACCATCAAGTACCCGGCCACAGCCATTGGTATGGATCCACGGTTCAAATTGTTCCGCTCACACCGAAGATTAATGTACTGAACTACGGACAGCCCTGGTTTCATGGAACGGAGCAGGCTCAGGGTTTATTGCAAAAGCACCCCCATGCCGAATTCAACCTGATCAACGGATTTGAGTCCAATGCACCTGTTGAATTTCTCAATACGAATAAAGTCCGTCTGATCCACGATGCCCATGGAGTGGGAAGTAAAGCGATGATCATCCCGGGAACCCGAACTCAGCGGGTGGGAAAAGTAAATTCAATCAGCTTCCGGGTGGTTCGGTTTAAAGATGGGTTCGTTGAATCGTGTACCTATGACAACCATCCTACCGCTGCGATTCCCTTTGATCGCCATCAGCAACCACCGCTGCGGGTCGATTATGACCTTCAGCAAACCGGCCATGTGGCATCGATCGTCAACGAACTAAAGATGGATTTCAGCCAGGCAAAGGTGAGATTTCTGGTTCCCGCCGGACACGTCTATCAATCGTCCGCTGGTGAAATACAAACCGCCGCTCTTAGTGACGACAAAAGAATTCTGGAAGTGGTCGTCGGCGTGGACATTCCCCGGGAATCCGCAATAACCGTAACCCTTTCACCCCGAAACTAGCTAGATTGTGGGGTTTGTAAGCTACACAAGACGTGGCAATAGCCCCAATTACGATCGCTCGTACAGATTCAGGTAGAGACATTCCGATGTAGTTTATAGAATAACAGTCGGTGAAACGGACGGGAATCAATCGCAGCACACCGTCTTTTCCCGACAGAAAAAGTGGGAAGGGGAGAGTTAAGCAAATGACACACAACAAACCATGTTCCACATTAACCCGTCGCAGCTGCCTGCAGTTTGGTCTGGGCGGGCTATTTGGCAGCAGTATGGCGCAATTACTGCAGGCTCAATCCTACGCCCGTGCTGCCGGCCCGGTACAGGCTCCCGCCAAACGCTGTATTTTGATCTGGATGGACGGTGGACCGACCCATTACGAAACGTTTGACCCCAAACCCGAAGCCCCCATGGAAATCCGTGGCGAATTTGGAACGACGCAAACCAAGATCCCCGGAGTCCATTTCAGCGAAAAGATGCAACGTCTGGCATCCCTGATGGATCGCTGCTCTCTGATCCGTTCGATTCGACACGATCAGGGCAATCATGGTGCCGGCAACCATTACATGATGACCGGCGCCCCACCCAGAATTCCGGTCGGCTGCGGCGCGTTTGTGAGCTTCCATCCCAGCATCGGTTCCGTTGTCAGCCACCATCATGATCAACAAAACCCAACCAGCCCGCTGCCTGGTTACTTCAGCATGCCTCGCATGTCGCGCAGCGGAGGTCCCAATTTTCTGGGAGCTCGATTTGCTCCCTTTGTCGTACCCGACGATCCGAACAGCAGCAGCTTTCGGGTTCGGGACGTTACCGTTCCCACCGGAATCGACGACGTGCAGTTTCAATCCCGCACCAGCCTTCGCTCGCGACTGGATAACATCACACGACTAAACAATAAAACATCGGGTGACCCAGTTTCGGCAATTGAACAATATTACGAACAGGGGTACAACCTGGTCATGTCCGCTCAGGCACAGCAGGCGTTTGACGTCAGCCTCGAGCCGGATGAAATCCGCGATCGGTACAGTCGCAATTCCTTTGGTCAGCGATGCCTGTTGGCAAGACGTCTGGTTGAAGCCAATGTTCCTTTTGTCACCGTGTACGACGGTGGCTGGGATCACCACCGAACGATCTTCAAAGAGCTCAAACCGCGACTACCCAGCTGGGATCAGTCGGTAGCAGCACTCATCGAGGATCTGGACCAACGCGGCATGCTCGCCGAGACGCTGGTGGTGGCACTGGGCGAATTTGGCAGAACACCGAAAGTCAACACCCGCGGTGGACGTGACCACTGGTCCAACGCGATGAGTGTCCTGATCGCCGGGGGCGGAACGCCCGGGGGAATCGTCGTCGGCGGGACGGATCGCAAGGGCTATTCCGCTGTCGATAACGTCAAAAGCCCTGAGAATTTTGTGTCCACCATTTACACAAAAATGGGGATTCATCCCGACAAGATTCTTTATACGCCCACCGGTCGTCCCACCCATCTGGTCAGCGACCCAACGCCTATCCGCGAACTCTTAGGGTAGAGAACGCGGTGGACCGCAATGCCAACATAGCATCCCTCGGTTTCCACCGCATCTAATCCGTCTTTTATCTTGACGATGGCCTCCAAAAATGCCTATATATTAGGGTCGACCTGCAGATATCCATCCGTTTTAAGGTTCTCGCACCATGTCAAGAAACATTTCCCGATCAGAGCGTATGCGTTCCCTTCGATTTGAGTCGCTTGAACATCGAAGGGTGTTGTCCGCCAGTCCCTGGCAAAACCCGGTTAATGTGATGGATATCAACTCAGATTCCTTTGTAAGTCCCATTGATGCATTGCTGCCGATCAATGAACTCAATCAGGGGTTCTCCGGCACACTACAGGAGTCGATGGCCCCCCCCATGCTGCACGACATGATGGAAGATTCCGCATCCTTTTTCATGGACACCAACGGGGACGGTTACTTGTCACCAAACGACGTATTAGGCGTCATCAACCTCCTCAGCAATTTTCCACCCGAAAATGAAATGGAAGAACCCGCTTCCGGTGAACAAAGTGATTTGTTTCCTGATGTACCGGGTTCAGATGCCGCCCTGTTAGACATGGACTGGGGCTATGCCTTTATCGATTCCGAACTCAACAACGCATACGATGCAGATGCCTTTCAATTCGTTGCCGAAGACGACCGGGTTGCCATCGATTTATTCAACATCGATGTCCCCGACGGACTGGTGGTGGAACTTCTCAATGCCAATCTGGAAACGATTGCCAGCAGTACCAGTTTCAATCCGGACGCATGGGGGGACTCCAATATCGACGTCCCCGTTGAACCTGCCGCTACCTACTATGTTGTGGTGAGCGGCAGCACACCTACCGACACGGGGGAATACGTACTGGATGTCTATCAATATCAGAACGATTGGTGGGAACCGGTAACCGATTCTGAACGTGGAGATGATGTCCACGGCAACACGACACTCACCGCGACTCTGCTGGATCTGGAATACGGATATGACACCGTTACCACCTACATTGATTCGCTTGGTGATCTGGACGTATTTGAAATCACCGTGGAACAGGGGCAGTTGGATTTTTCAGCGTACCCATTGGGACTTGAATCGCTCTTAAAAATATCGGTTACCGATTCCAACAACCAACTGGTGGGACTGGTTCAGGGCAATCATGAAGGAGCCTATGGCGGCATCACGGTTTCCGCAGGTACGTATCATATTACGGTCGAGTCGATCAATGACATTCCCGACCAGTACATGCTGGACCTTTCTCACTGGGGAAATTATGAATGGGAACCGATGGCGGATTCAACTTTTGGTAACGACATTCATGCTGATGAGATTGGCATCGATGCAACGGAATTACAAATTGAGGATGGATACACACAACGAATCAGCCATGTCGATACACTGACTGACAAGGATGTGTTTCGGATAACCGCTGAAGATGATTTTCTTTCCACGACGGTCTACGCATCGGACTGGACCACCGTCGCATTTCCGGATGTACGTTTATTTGATGCCGCGGGAAACGAACAATATCAGGTTTTGTTTTCCGACTTTGATGATTGGTTTGAGCCTGAGGACGAACTCAACGTGACGATCCGTGACATCGAATTTACCGAAGACGACTTTCAGGATCCGCTGGTAGCGATCTGTTATTGGCCGGGCGGAATGTATCCCGTGACCGCCGGAGAACCGTATTATGTGGTCGTGGATGCAGGCATCGAGAACTTTGTTGGCCAATACACCCTTGAAATCACCCATTTCTCTCCCGAACCATGGGAGTATATTGATCATCTTCCAGATCCATCCTAGGCTCATCAGGAAGATGATTCCCGGGACATTCTGGTATGATACTCTTGTGTGATACGACCTGAATCCAGATTCTGGAGCACTAGATTTTGATGGAAACCCCTGATTCCCATTCCCCGACTGCTGAGTCCCCGCCTTTCGGTGTTCGGGATTTATTTCCACTTTGGTTTACGATGTCACGTGAGGTCACGCGACGTAGTTATATTCTGAGTGGCTTCGGTTTG
>JAYZPA010000129.1:0-12753 GCA_036150515.1 Planctomycetota bacterium | reverse complement strand
CCGTGAATCTCAATGACTCGCCGTACATTGGCCAGTCCCAAACCCGTGGCGCCGGGTTGCGTGGTGTAAAACGGTTTGAAAATTTGATATTCCGAACCGGGGGTAATCCCCGGTCCGTGATCTTCGATATGGATTTCGATTTTACGCGGTTCGGTTTCCACAAGAATTTCATAATGAGATTGGGCCGGTGTATGTTCAATGGCATTTTCGAGTAAATTTGAAATGGCCATGGTGATCCATTCCTGGTCCCCATACGTATAGGCCGGTTCAATGTCTTTGCAAATAGCCTGCACGTTACGACGGTCTTGATAGGAACTGACTCGTTGCAGCGATTCTGCAATGACTTCAGATATCTCGATCGGTGCCCAGGTCGGGTGTTTCCGACTGGTATAGAATCGTAGGTTGGCAGACATGTTTTCTCAGATTTTGTAAAAGGCAAACGAGTACCATTCGCCGCGGACTTGTACTGGAAAAATCGCATTTCTGTCAATGGCGAATAAAAAAAGAAACAGACCAACTGCCCGTCTTAGGTCGCTTCATCGGGTATTCCGTCTTTACTCGTCTGCCAACGCAGCCATCTCCAGACATGACGGGGGGTTGACGGTGACATGCTGTCATTGAAAATAGGCATAAACCGAGGGGGTCATTTCAATGGTTTTGGATGAATCTCACGGTGTGTTGGAGGCCCTGATAACCCAGATAGGAATGACATCATGAGACGCGCTAAAATTACCATCGTCGGAGCGGGAAACGTTGGAGCGACCACAGCCCATTGGTGTGCCGCCGCAGAACTGGGAGATATTGTCCTGTTGGATATTCCGCAGGCCGGAGATATGCCCAAAGGTAAAGCACTGGATCTGATGGAATCGTCGCCAGTGATGGGGTTTGACGCCAAGATTATTGGAACCAGTGATTATGCGGATACAGTAGACAGTGACGTGGTGGTGATTACAGCAGGTATTCCCCGTAAGCCCGGTATGAGTCGGGATGACCTGTTAGCCACCAATGCCAAAATCATGACGGCTGTCACGCAACAGATTAAGGATACGAGCCCTTCCGCCATCGTCATTGTTGTCAGTAATCCATTGGATGCTATGGTTCAGCGGTGTCTGCAAGTGTCCGGTTTTCCACCTCATCGGGTGCTGGGTCAGGCTGGTGTTTTGGACACGGCCCGATATCGTACGTTTCTGGCGATGGAACTGGGTGTCAGCGTAGAGGATATTTCCGCGCTTTTGATGGGAGGGCATGGAGATACCATGGTTCCATTGCCAAGTTGCACGTCGGTGGGCGGAATTCCGATAACTCAGTTGCTCGATCGCGAACGGTTAGACGAAATTGTTGACCGGGCTCGTAAAGGGGGGGCGGAAATTGTCGGGCTGCTGAAGACCGGGTCGGCTTTCTATGCACCGGCTGCAGCCTGTGCACAAATGGTGGAAGCCATTGTCAAAGACAAAAAGCGGGTCCTTCCGTGTGCAGCGTATTGCGATCAGGAATATGCCGTGGGCGGATATTATGTAGGTGTACCCATTGTCTTAGGTGCCGGTGGCGTCGAACGAATTATCGAGTTGGATCTCACGGAACAGGAAGCCGCTGATTTTCAAAACAGCGTGGATGCGGTAAAAGGCCTGGTCGCCACCATGGCAGAATTAGAATAACTCTGTACCCATCGCACTGCAGTAGGATTCAACGGGTTTCCAGATCCAACGTCTGGGAGTCCGGCTTGCCGTGGCGGGTGGCGACGGTTCGTTGTCGTGCATCTTTGTCTTGCCGTCCCATCCGAATCACAAAGAAAACAATGAACCCCAGGGCGCTGATAAAGACCAGTGCGACATACATCCCTAATTGAGAACGGTCCAAAACAGTGGTCGGGTGGACCGTTATGTGATGGGCCATGATTAACGGACTTAACTGGACCCGACCCTCTCCCGCTTGAATCGAACGCCCTGAGTCGTAGGACCAGAGTTTAAAGAACACCCCCCTGACCGTCACCCGTTCCCGTAGAAGTTTGCGCTGGTCCATACCGGTTCTGATATTATCCATGGCCTGTTGCAGCTCGATGGGCAGCTCAGCGACACAGATTTGAACGGGATACTGGTGTTGAAAAATCATGCCCTCGGTATCTGCGGAATTGGCTTTCAGCTGGATTGACTCGTCACCAATCGCAACCGACATGTCCAGTTGCCAATAGTGTTTACGACCGAGTCGCTGCTGCATTTTTGGATTGGCAATGGTGACCTGGCTAATTTGCCGAACATCTCCAGTGAGCTTTACAAACTGCCCCTGCCGATTGCGGGGTTTTTTAAGATAGTCTGTGATGCTGAGCTCGTTCGATGGGTTTGCAATCGTCGTTGCCTGAAGTGATTTTTGGTGTTTCGGGTTTTGCAGGATTTCCAGAATTTGATAAAAAGCTTCACGATCAGCGTGTTGCAGTGGCTGACCGTTGGTTCGCCGGATCTCATCAAGTAACCCGGCGTCAAATCCATGCTGGCTCAATAGCACCATTCCGGCATGAACGTTGTGTTCGTCGGAAATGTTCTCGGGTAACCACTGCACTCTGGTAGCCGCCATGACTAATTCCCGCGGGCCATCTTCCTGAGCGACTTTCAGTAGTAATCCGTTGACCTTGACGATTTGATCCACATCAAACTGATTCGATGGATTCGTGGTTGTGGGCTCCGCCGATGAGTCGGCTTCGGGATTTCGTTTCCATGAATCAGGAAACCATGCGATGGGGAGCTTTCGCGTGGCGACCCGGATAGAAATGTTACTGTTGTCAGGATGTATGAAAACCCAGAAAAAGGAATTGAATCCAATCAAGCGGGCTGCTTCGGCTACGATGGGCTGCCGTTGGACGCGATAGGCCCGGCCATGAACTGTAAAGAACCGGATCCGATGTTTGTCAATCGTTTCGGTTAGCTGCTGAAAGGTGGTGGCGGAATCCTGGGTTGCGTCTGTGGGAATCGACCAGCGGCGGATATCGCTTTCACTGAGTTTCGGAAAAACCGACAACAGGTTGCCAATGGTATCAATGTCTTTGCCGGCTACCGGTTCGAAGTCGATCAGATACCTCAGTTCGCTTTCACCCACTCCGAAAATATCCAGCATTTGTTCCGCGGTCGTACTGGAGGCGACGGAAAATGGCAGCTTGCGGTCACTTAGGTTGTTTTGTTTCCAGGGCAACGTATTTTTAGGCGGGGATTGCGCCGAAACGGGGTGCTGCGCCACGCTGGCAAACCACACGCAACTGAGCATGGATATCAGGATACGGTTTGTCATGATGATTCTACGGATTTCGTCGGTGTGGATAGTTGATCAGCCAGTTGCTGCAATGCGTCGCTGGTTGACGGACTGACTTGCTCATCGTCGATGGCGGCGAGTTGTTGTTTGACATCATGTACGGGTTGCGTCCGCGAATGCTCGCTCTTCCAACGACTCATCCAATACACCGTGACGGTAAAGCCAACGGCCAGAATGAGAGGGATGGTCAGGATCGCCCACAGGGGAAATTCAGTGGCTTCAGAAGGGGGGGGCTGAGCAGCCAGTTTCGTCCCCGGAAGCCACTGAAAAGTCTGAGCGACGACCAGTGGGGAGGAGAACATCTGTCCCTGACCGCCCAAATGTGCCCATGATTTGAAGAAGTAACCGGTGACGTCAACCAGATCCCCGATTTCTTCCGTGCGGCCATCAAGGTCTTTGTCGGGAAGTTCCGGAAAGTTGGCGGGCGGATGAAGGCAATAGACAATGAAGGGATGAAGTTCGCTTCCGGCAGGTTTCAGGACAAGTACAAAATACTGGGGGATCCCCTGTGCGTTATCATGGGCCTGAACGCGGTAGGCTTTACGGATTTCTCCACGTACCGAAATCAGGGTGCCGCGAAATCTAGTTTGCTGTTCTGAGAGTTCCAGTATGTTTGGACGGGCGGTGGAACTGGCCCGTATGACCTTTTCATCGTGATCCCCCAGTTTTTCGAGCATGCGGAACCAGGCCAAATTATCTTCGTTGCGGAAAACGGTGTGGTCATCAATCCGCTCAAGGGCGATCTGGTCGATAATGTTCTGAACAAAGATGTAGTCATCCTGAAACTTCTCCGCGTGCGAAGGAGTTTCGAGGATGTCCAGAAAGGCCTTCCGCAGGTGCTGGGTCCAGCGATTGCGGAGTTGGACAAGTACCGCCTGCCCTCGTGTACGCTGAGGTTGGGTGAGTGCGTTGGCTGTGGAATTGATCGATAGCATGACCTGCTGTTCGTACTGTTGATAAATCAGATCGATTTTTTGATAGAGGTCCCACCATTGGGTTTTTTGTGCATCATCCAGTGGTAATTGATTGCGAGCACGTCGGAGAGTATCGACAAAGGTTGTTTGTTCGGTGGAACGGAGTTTTTTCAGAATGGAAGTCCACAGGTCTTTATGGGTCGCCTGCAGGTCGATCGCCGCCTGATCTGCTGAGCTCAATTTGGGCTGTCCAAAAAGAGCCAGCTGGGGATCAAATAATGGGTTTGGTACGCGATCCGGATTGGACGATTGTGGATTGGCCGTTGTTTCGTTGAAAAACCGAAACATCTCCGGATTGCGAACCTGATCCATCAAGACCACGACCGTCATGAGAAGCGCCACCAGCGCGAACAGCTTGTACTGCACTCTGCGCGAGAAATAATTCGGCGGAGGACGTCGTTTACCTGAACCGTCGTCTTGAATTTCCTTGCTCGTTCTAAATCGCACGCTCTACGACTCTCAAAAATGTCCTCTATGAACCACCTACTCACATTTTACCATGAACTGCTTCTGTGCGTTGATTTTAATTGTGATTGCAAGCTGCCTGATAAGTCGCGGGTGATGGATAAAAAAGGATGGTATTCGAGTTGAATTGACGGCAAATACGTCTTCGGACAAGCTCGGATCGCTGGTCGTTAGAATTTGTCAGGTGAAAATATTGACGGAGCGAAGTGGAGCAGTTTTCATCCTGTCCGATACTTGCTTCTTGAAGGGTAAACTTATAGGCTAATACGTGGTGGGATTGCTTGAAATGCAGATTGCAGCATTACCACAAAAATTGGAACAGAATTCGGTTTACTCATCAAAATTTGAGATCGGTGCAGATGGTTTGGATGGAGTGGTAATTGCTTATTGTCTCTCCACGTTCTCAGCGGGTGTGTGGATTCGGCGTTCGGTTGCGAATAGGTAATTGTTATCCGGGGTTTTGCTTCACCGTTGTTAACCACTCATTGCTTCAGTCAGCGTAAGATAAGCCAATCATTAATGAATCAATCGCAGAGAGACAGTATATTGATCAGCAAATGCAGTAAACAACTGCTGGGCGTTCTTTTGATTGCCCTTTTTTTTCAATCAGCTGTGGTTCTAAAGGCAGAAGAACCGGCCAGTAGTTTTTTGCGTGCGTTACGTGATCTGCGGTATTACGAGCTGGCCGAATACTATCTGGATTCTCAGGTTGACCAGGACTTGTTATCTCCTGAATTTCGCAGCAAACTCGATTACGAACGAGCGATTGTTATGCTCAATGGTGCCCGTTTAATTGCAAACGGAAATGAGCGCGACAAACAGTTTGCAGCAGCGCAGCAATTGCTTGAGAAATTCGGTCAGTCGACGGCAGATGCTGAGTTGAAAATACTGGCAAGCAACGAGCTGGCAAATCTGTTATTTCAGCGTGCGTCGTTGATTTTGTTTGAGGCGGGTAAGGATGAAAACAGTGCCGTACGCGAAGACTTGTTGGAATCAGCCCGGACGCTGTTAAAACGAGCGCGGGTGATTTATGTAGAGGGTCGGGCCCAGTTGAAGTCCGAGCTGGAAAAAATTCCGAAGATATTGGATCCCAAAACTCAACAACCTGAGATCGCTCGACGTAGTTCACTCTACGGTAATTATCTACAGGTCATGATAACGGCCACGAAATTACTTGAGGAATTAGGCAATACCTATCCGTCCGGAACGCCGGAACATACGGCCGCGTTTGAAGAAGCGATTCCCGAGTATGATGAAATTGCAATCAAATATCGTAGCAAGGGTGCGGGAATGTTAGCGTTGGTTGCTCAGGGCCGCTGTTATCTGGCATTGGATAAGACCAAGCAGTCGTTGAGTTTCCTGAAGGACGTGGTAGACCGACGCGAGACCGAAGCATTTCGCAATATTGTTAATCTTGCGATGCCTCTCTACCTGCAAACGCTGTCGCACTCATCGGTGGATCAAATTGAAGAAGCATTGACGGTCGGTGTGGAGTGGAATTCGGAGATTCGACCGAATGAAGCCTACGATGTTGAATGGCATGCTTTCCAGCTCGAATTAGCCCGGACGTATGTTAAAAAAGCGCAGAAGCTTGAAGCGGCGAATCCGAATGACCGAGAAGCGCGTAAGGCCTACGTGGCCGCACGTAAACTGGCGCAGGAAGTTCTCAGGTATCCGGGAAAATATAAATCCGTCGCACGCGATTTCATTGCTTCCTTACCGGATCTTCCGGGAGGAACGGATGAAGTTGTCAAGGAACCCGAGACGTTTGAGGATGCTTTGGCATTGGGTAAAGAACGGATGGAATTAGCCCAGGCGATGGAGTTTACGATAAAGAACCTTCCTGCAACCATTGCTGCGGAAACCGATGAACAGGTGAAGACGGATCTGCAGACGCAGTTGCGTGAAGCGCGGGAAAACTACAAATCGACACAGGCCTCTGCCGTTACATACTACGAGTTGGCTTTGCAGTTTACCAATGCGGAAACGCCGGTGGAGCAGCTACAGGAAGTTTATTACTATCTGACGTTTATTTATTACTCCCGCAAGCACTATTTTGAAGCTGCGGTGATGGGAGAATATCTGGCGCGCCGGTACCCTGGCACAAATGCTGCTTTACCATGTGCCAAAATCGCCCTGAATTGCTACCAACTGCTGTATAACGAAGCGCCGGCGGATGAGCGTCAATTTGAAGTCCTGCGTTTGATTGATATAGCCGATTACACGATCCAGAACTGGGAGTCCAGTGATGAAGCCATCGATGCCCGTCGCAGGTTAGTACCGTACATGATTGAAGCGGGGCGTTTTGAAGATGCACGCCAGTTTACGTTGGATATTCCGGAGGGAGCGCCCGAACGTTTGGAATCGGAGCTGCGACTTGGGCGTTCGTTATGGAATCGATATCGGGCGGGTGCAGCGGAACATCGCAAGTTACGTGAGAATCAGTCGAATCCCGCGCGGTTGGCAGAACTGGAGACCGAACTGCCGGCACTGCGGGATGCGGCGGCGGAAATGCTGGTCGCCGGAACGACGCGGTTGGCTGCCAACGCGAAGACGACGACGCTGACATCCAGTACAGCGAATTCCGTGCTGGCGGCGTGTCAGTATTATGTGGAAGTCGGCCAGCCGGCAGAGGCGCTGGTCCATCTGGAAGCGGATCTCTACGGCCTGTTGACCCTGATTCGAAAGCAGGATCCGGCGGTCAGTCGGGCATCTTTAGTCGAACAATCCTATCGAAATGCGCTCAGTGCATATATCGCTCTGTTGGGATCCGGCTCCGATGCTCAGGCAAATATTGAAAAGGCCAAGGTGGTCATGGCGGATTTGAACAAAGCGGTGGGCAACACGCCGGACGGTCAGAAACGTTTAGTTAGTATTTATTTTACTCTGGCACGTGAATTGGAATCTCAATTGGCATTGGCCAGTAGCGAACAACAACGTCAGGCTCTGGCAAATGGGTTTGAAACGTTTCTCAATGAGGTAGGCAAAACATCGGATAAGTTTAGCGTGCGACACTGGGTGGGGGCCACAATGCAGAGCCTCGGAAATGGGTTTGAAGTGGACGGTAAGCTGACGCCGCAGTCAAAGGTCTATTATGAAAAAGCGATTGCACAGTTTTCAGCGATCAAGGAAAAAGGTACAGCAGATCCCGGATGGGTCAATGAGGACCCAAAAACCTCGGCCGCTTATATGGCTCAAATTCGGATGAATATGGCTCAGGTCATGAAGAAGACCGGAGATTACAAAGGAGCCTCTGTCGAACTGGCACATATTCTGTTAAAAACGCCTTCCAATGTCAGTGTCCAAATTGAAGCAGCAAAGACCTACAGCGAATTGGGCCGTCGGGAAAAAGATAAAACACAGTTTCTATACGCGATTGGCGGTGCTCGCAAACTGAAGAGTAGTGGCGAAAATCTGATCTGGGGTTGGCGAAAAATCAGTCGATTAACTCAGGGAAAAGACAATTTTAAGGATGAGTACTATGAATCTCGACTGGGGATTACACAGGCTCGTTTAGGCTATGCCCAATTACAGCAGGGCGACGAGAAAAAGAAACAACTTGGTTATGCAAAAATGGAAATCCTGAATACTCAGAAAATCTATCCGGAACTGGGTGGTCCGGAATTTAAACTGCGGTTTAATGAATTGCTCAAGTTGGTTCAGACGGCATTAGGAGAACGGCCAACCGGTTTACCCAAAAGTTAAATTCTGAAACGCTTGTGGTATATGACAGTGACTTGAATTCAAAGGAATTAGGTAATGAAAAGATGGTTATCCAAACAGTGCTTTTGCTTAGGTGTGCTAAGCGTTTTGCTGGCAAGTGCTGCGAGCACGGGGCACGCTCAGGTCAATGACCAGATTTATTTATTAAGTAATCCGGGGGAATCGATCAAAGGTTTGATTGATGCGGTTTCTGCCAGCGATGTGACGGTTCGCGTTAATGGCGTTCCCCGCAAATTGCCGGCAAATGATGTGCAACGTATTCAATTTGCAGATTCGCCGACGGAATTGTTACAAGCAGCCGCTATGTTTCGTAAAGGTCAGCTTAAAGATGCGCGCACGGAACTTGGAAATCTCAATCTGGCAGAAGTTAATAATAAGTGGATTCAGCAGGATGTTGCTTACATGCTCGCTTTTATTGAAACACGCAGCGCCCTGGCCGGGGATGGCGACAAAAATAGTGCCGGGACGTTACTGGTTGCGTTTCTGAAGAATCATTCTGATAGTTATCATTATTTCGAGGCCGTTGAGTTGTTTGGCGATCTGGCGTATGTGGTAGGTAGTTTTGATATGGCAGCTCAACAATACACGATTCTGTCAAAGTCGCCCTGGCCCGGATTGCAGGTGCGCGGCACGCTGCGATTGGCAAATTCCACTGTGGGTAAAGGCGACTATGCAGCGGCACTGGGCATGTTTGAAAAAGTCGCGGGTATTAGTGCGACGACACCCGAATTACAACTGACCGTTTCCGAAGCCAGAGCAGGTCAGGCACGTTGTTTGGGCGAGACCGGGAAGCCTGCGGAAGGCATTGCTTTAGCCAATGTACTGATCAAAGATAACGATCCTAAGACTCAAAAACCATTGTTTGCACAGGCTTATAATGCTCAGGGTATCTGCTATCGAAGTAGCCAAAAACCTAAAGATGCGATTTTGGCTTTCCTGCATACCCATTTGATATTTAACGAATCTCCCGATGCTCATGCAGAAGCCTTATTTCATCTTTCGCAATTATGGGATGAGGTTAATAAAGCTGATCGGGCTCAGGATACGAAAAGACTGTTGCGGGAAAAGTATGCGGGTACGTATTGGGAACAAAAATCTCGATCCGAATAGCCCGTGTACCGGTTTTATTATGTAGCGAGTTCGTGAATAATACACAGAATACAAATTCCTTTTGAATATACGAGTTTTAGATTCATAGATCGGAGATAATGATGGTTTCATTGGCAATAACAGCACGGCCCAAATGGTTATGGGTTGGGTTCACGGCACTCGCACTGATTGCTGGACTGGGCAATATGTGGCAACTCGATATGACGGCCACCGCCTATGCTCTGGATGATCTGCCAGAGGAAGAGGCTCCGCCGGAAGAAAATGCGAATCCGGCTCCGGTTGCTCCGAATGCCGAGCCTGCCGCCAATGCGGGTGACGACTCGGATTCCAAAAAACCAACCTCCTATTTGAGCTGGGTTTTTGAAGCGCTGGGGGTCGGTTATATGTTGATCTTCCTGGCGCTCTCATTCACGTTGGTTGCTCTGTTTGTTATGAATCTCATCACCAGTGCCCGCAGCAAAGTCTGCCCGGTGCATTTAGTCGAGGACTTTGAGGAGATGCTGGATAATAAACAGTATCAAGATGCTTATGAATTAGCGAGAGAACATGAATCGGTGCTTGGATCCGTGCTTTCAGCCGGGCTCGCAAAGCTCAATTCGGGCTACGCACAGGCGATTGAGGCGATGCAGGAAATTGGTGAAGAAGAGAATATGAAACTGGAACATCGGTTAAGTTACATGGCCCTGATCGGCACGATTTCACCGATGGTCGGTTTGTTTGGAACGGTCCATGGGATGATCAGCTCGTTTCAAACAATTGCCACGTCGGGGTCAACACCGGAAGCATCCGAGTTAGCCGGTGGTATTTCAACCGCTTTGTTTACGACTCTTCTGGGGCTGGCCATCGCAATCCCTGCGATTGCTGTTTACAACATCCTCAAAAACCGAGTTGCCCGATTGATGCTGGAAGTGGGCATTCTCAGCGAAGGTTTAATGGGACGATTTGAAGGTGTCGGACAAAAGAAATAACCCATGAGAATCAAGAAGTCAAAATCCGAGATCCTGGAAGGTGATCTGACACCCATGATCGACATGACGTTTCAGTTGATCGCCTTTTTTATGGTGTTGATTAATTTCACTCAAAGTGAAACGAATGATATGGTGCAATTACCCGATAGCGCTTTGGCGAAGCCCCCGGATGCGCAATTGGAGAATCTGGTGATCATTCACCTCGCGGAAGACGGCACAGCAATCATGAATCGTACGGAAGTGAATTTCCGGGGTTTGCTGCCCTATCTTAATGAAGAATACCGCAGCATTGAGTTTTCCGGTGACCAGCCGAAACAAACCACGATTGTGATTCGTGCGCACCGCAGCGCCCGGGGGGGAATGGTACAGGAGTTGATTCAGGTCTGTCAGGAAGCAGGATTTGAGAACTTTGCGTTGCGGGCGGAAGAAAATGTGAATAGTGCTCCTAAATATATTGTTCCGCTTGGGGGCTAGCTGAAATATGAAAATTCGCAATACCGGTGGTAAAGGCGAAAAAATTGAACTGCAAATGACGCCGATGATTGATATCGTGTTTCAGCTGCTGGTCTTTTTTATTATGACCTTCAAAATTGTGTCCATGGAGGGAGACTTTAACATCCGTATGCCTGCTGCCGCGCCGCAGGCCGCTCCGCCGGATCAAATGGAATTCCCTCCTCAAAAACTATATTTGACCTCCAATGAAGATGGTACGCTGGCCGGGATCCTTCTCAATGACGAAGGTCTGTCAAGTATCCAGGAGCTTAATTCACGAATTCAGGATCTGGTTGGGACGGATAACGGCCCGGGACGTGAAACTGCTGAAATTGAAATTGGATTTGATTATGATCTGCATTATGAATGGGTTATCGGTGCGATTACCGCGGTATCCGGAACGAAGAGTGGAAAACAGGTAATCCGTCTAATCGAAAAAATACGCTTCAACACGCCGGATGTTGAGCAGCCTGCTGAATAGCTTCCGCGTCTCCCCTGCCCCGTGTTGAAATGAAATGACACTTTGGGTAAAGCGGTTTTGAGCATTGCGTGAGATTTATGCCCGGGGATGATACTGTTTGTGAACTTTCTGTAATCGTGACTGATCGACGTGGGTATAGATTTGGGTTGTTGCGATGCTGGCGTGGCCCAGAAGTTCCTGTAATTGTCTGAGGTCGGCACCACCGGCGAGCATGTGTGTGGCAAAGCTGTGTCGCAGTGAATGAGGGCTAATGGCAGCGGGGGCACCAATTCGCAGGGCATATTTTTTTACGAGTTCCCATATGGCTTCACGTCGCAATGGTTTTCCTGAGCGACTGAGCAGTAGGCAGTTACAATCGGTTATCTCCGATTCGAGAGTG
Source organism: Planctomycetota bacterium (assembly GCA_036150515.1). GTDB lineage: Bacteria > Planctomycetota > Planctomycetia > Pirellulales > Pirellulaceae > UBA721. Next base: position 864 of record JAYZPA010000129.1, on the reverse strand, counting down.
GGTCTTTCATATTGCATGTAGTTTGCAATGGCCCGGACGGCCTGAGGTGCCAGGGGAACGAGACGCTGCTTACCACCTTTGCCATCATACTTGCAGTAAGATTCATCCAGGTGGGTATCTTGTAATGTCAGGCTGGATACCTCAGAAGCACGACACCCAGTGGCGTATAGCAATTCCAACAGAGCCCGGTCACGCATGGGGTATGTGTCGCTTCGGTTCGGCGCTTCCAACAGTCGGCGAACACTGCCGGGGGTTAGTACTTCGGGAATGCGTTGCCATAGTTTTTGGCTTCCCAGCAATTCTGCCTGATTGTCCGTTAGCACGCCTTCGAGTTGAAGGAATCGGAAAAAGACACGTAATGAAACAATATTACGCGCGATACTGCTTGGTGCAAGTTTCTGTTTTCTTAGCCAGGCTACAAAATCGGAGAGCTTGCGGATGGACAAATTGGCAATTTTCCTTTTTCCCAACCAGTCGTTAAATCGTACAATATCACGACGGTAAGCCTGAATGCTGTTTTCTGCCAGGTGGCATTCTGTGCGTAAGTAATGCTCGAATGCAGCCACCGGACGAACGTCAGAAAGTGTGTTCGGCTGAGTAGGCTTACGCTGCAATCGGTTTCGAAGTAAACGCATGGTTGAATTGGGTCCATGTTCTGGGAAAAACAATGCCGTCCATTACTGAAATCGACTTGGGAGTATTGGTAACTGCACTGGTTCCAATTTACGATTGGAAACAACCAAGGTCACCCCTTTTGGTTATACCGGTTGTAACGGTCAGAAAATAGTTTTTTACCTGTCTGAAACATGAATTGGGTGCAAAGAGTCATTTGAGTAACGAAGCGGTCGAAGATATAGATGTGTG
>JAYZPA010000128.1:0-48648 GCA_036150515.1 Planctomycetota bacterium | reverse complement strand
CCTCCGCAAAGAACATCCGCATCTGGATATCCATTTTCTTTCACCCGTCGTGTGTATGTGTGCAACGATGTACCGGATCGATCTGGCACACCTTTGTTGGGCTCTGGAAAATATCGTCTCCGGAACTCCGGTAAATGAGATTCACGTGGACGAGGAAACGCAGAAATGGTCCCTGGTTGCGCTGCAGCGGATGCTGGACGTGAAATAGCAGCAAGCCGCAGTGGCTGCAGCTAACGAGATGTCTTTCAAGCATCCACCTGTCGGCAGTAACTGCAAATTCCGTCGACATCGGATGCCGCAATCAATGCCTGAACATCTCCGGACGCTTCCGGGGCATCCGCCGCCTCCGGTGCAGGTTCGTCTGCCTCCGGCTCAGCCGCCGCTTCAGGTTCCGCAGCCGCTTCAGGTTCCGCCGCCGCCTCCGGTTCAGCAGCAGGTGCGCCAGCGGATTCACTCCGGGCAGCCGCCAACATATCGGCAACACTCATCTGAGATGGATCCATGGCGGCTGCAGGTGCAGCTGCCGCTTCAGGTGCAGCTGCCGCTTCAGGTTCAGCTGCCGCTTCAGGTTCAGCTGCAGGTGCGCCAGCGGATTCACCCCGGGCCGCTGCTAACATATCGGCAACACTCATCTGAGATGGATCCATGGCGGCTGCGGGTGCAGCTGCTTCTTTCGGTTCCTCAGCCGCGGGTTCAGGTTCAGCCGCTGCTTCAGGTTCAGCCGCAGGTGCTTCGGCGGATTCACCCCGGGCCGCTGCCAACATATCGGCAACACTCATCTGAGACGGGTCTGCCGCAGCCGCGGGTTCGGGTTTTGCAGCGGGTTCTTTGTCCGCGGCTTTCTTGACAGCGGGTGCCGCTGCAGGTGTTTCAGCAGCAACAGGCTCGTCCACTAGTTTCAGAAAATCCACATCGATATCAAACCAGCCGATATTTTTATGTCCATCGAATTCGACCAAAGCACGACCGCTCATATTTACCGTTCTGACGGTTCCGGTCTGGCCTTGAAATCGCCCCAGTTCCGGACGATCATCGGCAACAACGACGAGTTTGTCGGTGTAGGCACGTTTTAGATTTTCGATATGTTCAAAGACCATGGTAAATTCCGTAAAAATCAAGCAAACAAGGAAGAACTAACAGCACGTATTCTGATCGCAGAAACTAGGTTTTTCAAGGGTGGCAGCGGGATCTAACCGGAAAATTGTATCAACCAAAAAGACGGTATTTCCATCCGATCGTCGCGGGCCAACTCGACGGCATTTCCGTTGGTGTGATGGTAACCATATTCCCGTCGATCACGAGTTCATCTAATTCGCCCCGACCGGTGGATTCAATTTTGATGCGGCATCGACGACCGGCAATGGACAATTCGGCAATGCGTTCGATGGGATCCACGATTTTTATAGGTACAGAAGACTTATAGGTCGTCTGCAGATTACCTGCTTCCGTATCGGCTACACGACAGGCAACTTCAAAGAGCATGGAGCGTTCCAGAGGGTCATTTTCAATACTGATGGACCAGTGGCTATTGCCTGCCATGCCGACCATCAGGCCGACCTGACGACTTTGAGTTCGTTGTTCCACGGTCAATTGCTGCAGTGCCGGACTGGGAGGCCATAAGTCGTCACCAACCCCTTCAACGCTTTCCAACAGTCGAAAGGTCTGATCGCCGGCGACCCAGTCAACACAATGCTGATAGCGGTCATCTTTCCAAACCATATGAACACGCAATCCGGTTGCATCGGTACCAATGGATTCCATGTGTTGTAGTTCTGACATGGTTTTTATTCCTCGTGTTTCGAGCTTAAGCGGATTGTTCAGTGCCGAATTTTACTCTATTGCTGCCCGATACGCCAACGCAGAAAGGCATTCAGGAACCCCTGTATATCTCCATCGAGCACCTGATGAAAATTGCCTTCGCTGAATCCGGTTCGCGCATCCTTAACTCGCTGATCGGGATGTAAAAAATAATTACGTATTTGGGATCCAAATCCAACCCGCGCCTTGTCTTTATATTTCTGTGCTTGTTCGGCTTCCCGTTTCTCTTCTTCGACTCGGGCTAATCTTGCACGTAACATTTTATAGGCCGAAGCCCGGTTTTTGTGTTGGCTTCGTTCGTTTTGGCACTGGACAACAATGCCTGTTGGTTCGTGAGTTAGCCGAACCGCGCTGTCCGTCTTGTTCACGTGTTGTCCGCCGGCGCCACTGGCTCGATACGTATCTTCACGAACTTCTTTTTCATCCACTTCAATAACGATATCATCGGATATTTCGGGAGATACATCGACGGCGGCGAAACTGGTTTGACGTTTCCCTTCTGAATTAAAGGGACTGATCCGTACCAGTCGGTGAATTCCGGTCTCCCCTTTGAGATAACCGTACGCCCATGGACCGCGGATGCAAATCGTGACACTATTGATTCCCGCAACATCATTGTCATTGCGGTCCATCAGTCCCACAGTATAGTCATGGTGTGAAGCCCATTGTGTGTACATTCTCAACATCATCTCTGCCCAGTCATTGGCGTCGGTCCCGCCATCTCGTGCGTTGATTGTCATAATCGCTCCGGCAAAATCATGAGGACCACTGAGCATGGATTTTAATTCCAGCTCATGGACTAGTTTTTCCAGTCGATTAATCTCGAGTGTTACTTCGGCTGCGATTTCCGCATCCTCAGCTCCCATTTCAATCAGCTCATTCAGATCAACAGAAGCCTGATCCAGTTCTTCCACCGGGGAGGTGACCGTTTTAAGTTGTTTGAGTTGAGCGACGAGCTGCTGGGCCTGTTCCTGGTGGTCCCAGAAACCGGCTTTTCCCATCTGCAACTCAATTTGTTTTATCTCATCAGCTTTGGCAACGTAGTCAAAGACTATCCCGCAGTTGTAAAAGCTGATTGCGAATGGATTCGGCGCGATTTTGTAATTCAGTATCCATCGACGGTACTTTCAGGGAGTCTTGTTCGAACGAGAGTCGTTATCAAAAAGCAGCTGGCCATTATAAAGACAGCTCAGCAATCCTAACAGGGCATATCCACCAAAGTGATGTTCCGGGTCGTCCGCTTTAGAGGATCCAGCCACCGCCAAGAACCACTTCCTGATCAAAACAGACAACCGCCTGACCCGGAGCAACGGCATGGCAGGGCTGATCAAAGGTGATTTCGAGCAGACCGTTACGTTGGATGGTTGCCGTGGCGTCGTGGGCTCCGCTGTTGTAACGAATCTGGGCCTGACAGGAAAAGGGCTCTTCGAAAGGGATGTCGGTTAGCCAGTTGGTTCGATCTGCCTGTAATGACCGACGTTGCAAATCAGTTTTTTCTCCGATGATGACCTGACGACTGCCGTGATCGATACGGACGACATACCGCGGATCTCCCAGAGCAACACCAAGCCCTTTGCGCTGGCCCACCGTGAATTGCTCAATGCCATCATGCTGACCCACGACGGTGCCGTCGGTCGTTACAATTTCGCCGGAAAGATCGGAGTGACCGCGGCGTGCGCGTACGAACTCACCATGTTGACCGGAGGTGACAAAACAAATTTCCTGGCTGTCTTTTTTCTCCGCCACACGTAGTCCTAAGTCACTTGCCATTGACCGGATTTCTGTTTTTGGAAAACCACCCACCGGCAACATCATCCGCTGCAGATAATGCCGCTGGGTACCAAACAGGACATAGGCCTGATCTTTTGTGACGTCCAGACCTCGAGCCAGTCGTGGCGCATCGGCAGCATTCGTGGCGGCCAGCATCCGCGCATAATGACCGGTCGCTACATACTCAGCCCCCACGCTGTCGGCATAATCAAATAACCGACCGAACTTGATCCAGTGATTGCATACAACACAGGGATTGGGAGTGCGTCCGATCGAGTATTCATCAACAAAATAATCAATGACGCGACGAAAGTCTTTTTGAAGATTGAGTGCGTAAAACGGAATCGACAGCAGATCGGCAACCTTCCGGGCGTCTTCGGCGTCTGCTGCACTGCAGCAGCCTTGTTTGTGATCTTTCCGATTTTGCAATAGAGGCAATAATGGATTGGCCGCCGGATCTTCCAGTTCACAGGATTCAGCGGACGCTTCTCCATGGCGCATAAAAACCCCGATCACGTCATGGCCTTGCTCAAGCAATAGATGCGCAGCAACACTACTGTCGACGCCCCCGGACATTGCTAAAACCACACGCGCCATGGGTCACTCCTGTAAAGGCCACAACCGTGGCTCCTTTTCATCTGGGGGTGTGAAGAACTAGATGGAAAAAACTTCCGGCCCCACATGTTCTGTCACGACCGCACCGAACATCGTAAAAGGGGTTGTTTCATAAATGGTGATCGGCAGAATTTGTCCCGCCTGACGTTCATTTCCTTCAAATACAACAATCCGGTCACAGTGGGTACGTCCGACCATCTGCATCGGATGTCCATCCCCGGTTAACTGCTCAGATTTTTTGCTGGGACCTTCGACTAACACATCCACCTGATGACCAATGAACTTGATGTTTTCTGTTTCGCTGATTTTGTTTTGAACTTCCAATAGTTCATTGTTGCGTGCCTGCTTTACATCGTAGGGCACGTCGTCGATCAGAATTTCTTCGGCTTTCGTCCCTGCACGCTCGCTGTATTTAAAAATAAAACTGTTTTTGAAACGAAATTCCTCAATGGCATCGACGGAGGTTTGGAATTCTGCATCGGTTTCACCACAAAAGCCGACAATAAAGTCGCTGGAAACCGCTGCCGTCGGCAGGATATCCCAGATGCGATGCATCATTTCGCGGTAGGTCTCCACAGTATAACCACGTTTCATCCGATCCAGCACTTCATTGCTGCCATGCTGCAGGGGTACGTGCAGGTAAGGAGAAACTTTCGGGAGATCCCGGATCGTTTTTAGTAACCGTGGTCCCATATCCTTTGGATAATTGGTAACGAACTTGATCCGTTGAATCCCATCGACCTGATCCAACATCTCCAGTAGTGCGGCGAGATCCGTGGTTCGGCCATTTTCTGTATAACGGTAACTGTTGACCGTTTGACCGAGCAACGTAATCTCTAAGCACCCCTGATCGGCAAGCACCTGAGCTTCCTCCACAATCATCTCCGGTGGTCGCCCCTGTTCCGGACCCCGGGTATTAGGCACCACGCAGTACGTACAGAATTTGTCACAACCAATTTGAATTCGCAAATATGCCTGATACGGTGTGGGACGCATGGTTGGATCACGCAATGGATCAAATGTCTCATGACTCTTGCGAATGTCGTCCTGCGAGCCCTCTCGTCGACCCAGCCCTACGGCAACTTTGTGCTCCCCACCAGACTGAATCTTCTCGATCAGCGTGGGAATCTCCCGCAATTGTCCCGGCCCAACAATCAGGTCAACGTAGGGTGCACGGTCAAAAATGGTGGTTTGATCTTTCTGGGCCATACAGCCGATCACCCCGATGATCTTTTCAGGGTGACGCTGTTTTAATAACTTAAGCCGACCCAGCGCACTATAGACCTTGTCCTCAGCATGAGCCCGGACACTACAGGTGTTGTACAGAATGGTGTCTGCCTGCTTGACGTTCGAAGTTAACGCATAGCCGTGCTTACGCAGATCAGCGACTACCATTTCGCTGTCCAGCATGTTCATCTGACAGCCAACGGTTTCGATATATAAGTGTCGAGTCGTCATGGAATAAGATCGTCTTTTCAATCAAACCGTTTTCGATTTGCAGGTGTCACGTGGAACACCGAACCCTTTTAAGATAGTGGCAGAGAGTGGCTTTGGCGAGTTCAAATTGGGGACGAACAGGACACAATTTTCCCTGTGGCTGCGGACTGTTCTGCCAACAAGATCATTTCAACCGCCAATCCTGCCTCATCCGCGGTAATCACCTCGACCGTTTCATCGCTGCGGATGCAATTCGCAAAATACTCCAGTTCCGATCGGAGCACTCCCGTATTTTGCTCATGGACGCGGGGCCAGTAGATGGTGTCCTTAAACTGCGTCCCCTCGAGCGTCTGAACTTTCAGACCTGCGGTGCTGCAATCGACGGTAATCTGACCTGTGGTCCCATTAATTTCCATACGGGCATCGATCACGGTCGGTGTATTGGCGGGCAGGGCCCAATTCGTCTCAATGACGACCACCGTTCCCTGTGAAGAATCGTTTTGATTAAAATCAAACAGAGCCCAGCTGATGTCCGGGTATTGGTAATCATGAATACGGGTGTTGTGGGCAAATACGCTGTTGGGGGGTCTGCCTAATATCCACATCGCCAGATCCAGATCATGAATGCCATCGCCGATCAGCGGTGAGATTTTGTCCAGACGGATATTGCCAGGTGCCACTGGCAGATTACGGCGCGCATGAATCGAGGTGACGTTCCCGATCTGGCCTGCCTGAATTGCCTCCCGGGCAAGTACATAACGGGCATCAAACCGGCAGATATGACCGACCATAAATTTCCCCGGATTCCGTTTTGAACATGCGGTGATTTCGGCACATTGTTGCGCCGTTGCCGCCATCGGTTTTTCCAGCAGGACATGTTTTCCGGATTCCAGTGCATCGAGTGTGATTTGGTAATGGTCTTCCCAATGCGTCGTAATCGATACCACGTCCACCGAAGGATCATTCAGGATATCCTGATAATCCGTTGTGGTTTTCGTGAGATCAAGTTCCGTGGCATGGTGATTCAGTAATTCGGCATTGCGCGAGCAGGCCCAGTCCAGCTGGATCCCGGGCATGCCTCTCAGTGTATCGGCATGAATTCTGCCGAATCGACCAAGTCCGATAATGGACCAATTCAGTGGTTTCAATAGCCCCTCCGATTACTTGATATCTGCCGGCGTTCCGTTGTCGAAACGTTCGGGTTCGGCGACTGCTTCGGTAATGATTTTCCATGATTCACCATTTTCACGCATTGCCTGAAAGTCCGTACTGCGGTAGGCAATATGCAGATGATTGGTGTGAACGGGATGGCCACTGGCCAGTCGTCCCTGCATGGCGGAATCCAGCATCCCGGAAACCAGCAGTGTACGCTGAGCAGGATAGGGAGGTGTGGCGCTGCGAAAGTGGGTTTGAATCGAATGTGCCAGCGCTTTAAAGAGATTACGATTCTGCCACGGGCCTACATAGAAACTGGTGGCAATCGGTTTTGACTGTCCTTTGACCCGACAGGCAAAATTCCAACGAGTACTGCTCTTGCCAACACGTAAAACCGTCGCTTTCATGCCGTCCACATAGTCGTAGACAATGGCGTGGGGTGTGATTTTATCTTCACCAGGCAGCTGAGAAAAATCCCGGATGGGATGGCCAAATTCTGCGGTCATCGCCGCATCTGCCAGACGAATATCGAAAATTCCTGCTGCGGCTGCCTGCCTTACCTGATCTCCTTCGTAAAAGGTCAGTCGTTTTACTCCGGTCTCACCACCACGCCTGTTTTCAACCATCGATTGCAGAACTTCCAGAGCGTGAAAGTCGTAGGATTCCACCGGTCCGCCATGAATCGAAACCGCTTCCCGAATTCGTGTACCCGGCTTGATTTCCACTGCCGGTTTGCGTTGGGCTAACGGGACACTGCTGCCTGCCAGCAACGGAATGTTGTACCTGGTGGCCGTGTCCATCATTTCCTGAGCCCAGTCAAAACGGTAACTGAGGTGCTTGTCGTTAAATACAGGGACAAACCGTCCCGACTCTTTCATGACGGCGACGATTTCGTCAAAGAAACGTTTGCGGGGATACATCCGCTGGCCACGTTCGTTAACTGGATAATCACCATGCTCACCGATCGAGAGAACCGCATCCACATCAAGTTCCTTTCCACCGACGCAAACCGCGTCTCGGATCGTATCGAAAACAGGAATCTTGTATTTTGCAGCAACCTCGTCGGTCATATCACCACTTGGTTTTTGGTCGCGATAGAAACTGACCACGTCAACGCCCGGGTCGGTTTTCCGACCACAGAACAGATACGGTTCCAGAAAATTTTCCAATAAGACATGCGCATGGCTACGGTAGGTAAAAGAGGTGTATACTGCGGCTACTCGAGGCCGGCTTCCCGTTTGTTTGGTTACTTTAGCTGCCCATGCCTGACATGCCGGCAAGCCGTTCAAAATCGGTGCTGCGATCAGGGCCTTGAGCGTGTTTCTTCGAGTGGTCATGGCAACGTTTTCCTCTGATCAAGAACAACTCTAAAAGAAATAATACATCATAAACATCGCTGTAGCCGCTAACAGTCCGGCATAGGTTAAATCGCTCCGTAATAGATACTGGAACCGACTTTGCCCTTTTGCTTCTGTCTGGAACTTACTGAGGATCTCACATCCATAGACACCGAGCGTCCAAAATGCAGCTAAGCCGGCTGCCCAGTTTGATGTGAGAAACTGTTGGTCCGTTAACCAGCCAAGCAAAGCAAAGACGGCGATGGACATCCCTAATAATAAAGCGAGTTTCTTGAGCCGCTGAGGTTGATGCCCCCCCAGTCCCACCCAGGTTAACTGTGATTTGTCGGGATCCGGTTTGGTGAGCAGGCTGACAACGATAAAGACGACAGCCGACAATCCTAAGACAAAGACAACGCGATGGAAAAAATTTAACGTAGGGCCGAACATCACCTGCAACGGTGAAATTTGTGGACGGATTTTTGTATCCATGAATTCTTGGAATTCCGTTGTTGTCATGTCATGCAGAGAACGCCCTAAATATTTCTCTGGAAAATTCCCGGCGTGATATTCCGAAACGCTCGCTCGTTCCAGAGCAATGTCGTAAAGCGGTCGCGGCATGTCGCTGTCATAGACCTGAACCACAATCCATGACAGGACGATTCCGGCAAGGATGGTGATAAAAGCGGCAGGTGCTGTACCACGCTTCCAGAAGATGCCCAGGATAAATGCAACCAACAACCCGGGAGTCAGGTAGTTCTGATAATTAACAATCTGAAGAAAGAAATTTTCATTGGAATTGGGATCCATGACAAATAAGGCCAGCAGGATGGCAATTACCATGAGCAGGACGATGGAAAACTGTCCGGCGATGATCAATTCCCGGTCGGTCGCCTGAGGGCGGAAGTATTTTTTGTAAATATCCACCGACAGGATGGTTGCGGCTGAATTCATCATGGAGTCGATGGAAGAGAGGATGGCGCCAATGACACCGGCTGCGATCAGGCCCACCAAGCCAAACCCAATCGGGGTGATGAATCGCGTAACCAGTTTAGGGAAGACCGTATCCGGAGCGATCGTATCGACTAACGTTCCTTCCCGCATCAGCAGATAGTATGCACAAACACCGGTGGCAATGGAGAAAAAGGGAATGGTGAGTTTCAGAAAACCGGCCGAAATGATTCCGATCCGCGCTTCTTTATCACTGACAGCACCTAACGCCCGCTGCACAATGAACTGATTGGTACCCCAGTAAAAGCAGTGCATGCACATCAGTCCGGTTAGAACACCCGTCCAGGGCAGGTCTTTATGGTAGGGGGGTAGATAGATTTTCATCCGCGCAGCATCACCAGCCTCGGCGTCCAGTGCCATCATTTCACCCCAGCCAAGCTGGCTGAAGACAAGCGCTGCCAGACCGATCCCGGCAATCAGCATCAATACGGACTGAATGATGTCTGTGTAGACGACCGCTTTGAGGCCACCCAAAATGGTATAGCTGGCAGCAATGGCGCCCAGCGCAATGACAAACCATGTGTAATAGGTCATCGAGACACTGGTCCGGGGGCCCGGATTTTTAAAATACGAAGAAACACGCAGTACCGTTGATTCGTTGTTGCCGGCGACTTCGGCTTTGGGCACCTCATCGGCATGGGTGGCCGGCTTGGTTACGGTTGCATCTCCCCCCATCAATTCGCAGATCGTTCGTGAACCAATGTAGAGCGCGGGAACCATTTGAACAAACGCCATAATGAGAACCATAATGACGGCATAACAGACACGACTGCGGTCGTCATAACGTTTACCAAGATATTCTGACAGCGTATAGAGATTGAGTTTCCGATAAACGGGCAAGAACCCGTAACACAGAAACAGTAAGCCGGCGATGGCACCAATTTCGAAGTGACTTTGCGCAAATCCGATACTAAATCCTACGCCCATCATCCCCACCATATGATTGGCACTGACGTTGCTGCCAAAGATCGACCCTGCGACGGCAAACCAGCGGAGGCGTTTGCCTGCCAGGAAGTAATCAGCCGAAGTATCATCCTTGCGACCGGCAAAGAAACCGATGAGCATGGCCCCGACGATGGCGGAAAAGAAGACGATGTAATCGCCGGGAGTTAATTGAAGTGTGGAGTCCATGAAAAACGAGGGGGGGGTTGAATAAGGGGTTATTGTAATAGTTGATCGAGTCGTTGGAGACCTTGGGTAGCAACCTCGATCGGATCCTGCTGCCACAAATCAGCGTTGAACAATTCCAGACTGATCATCCCTTTATACCCGATTTGACGAAGGAACTCGATTTCGCCGGCCAAATCAATAGGTCCGTCTCCCATCATTACCCGATCCGGATCTGTTTGCGTGCCCGACGGTTTGTCCGGATGGGCGTCATTGATATGGTAATGGCTGATTCGTTCTGCCGGAATCTGCCCTAGCAACCGGGCGTTGGATTGGCTGTTCCAGGTGTGGAATGCGTCGACGATTAATGTGGCATCCGAGTCCGCGGTCTGGACGATATCCCAGGCGGCATCGAGTGTTTGCAGGCCCCGGAAGAAGCTGATGTATTCTAACGTGGGACGGACTCCGATTTGACGTCCGATCTCCAAAAGATCCCCAAAGCGATCGGTGAGTTGTCCGGAGTCGCATGGTTCTCTGGGAGGGGTGGCAACGATCCAGGGAGAGCCAATGCGTGTGGCCAGTTCCATCCGTCGGCGAGCTTCGTCCAGCATGAGTGGGTATTCCAGTCCCAGCGCTTCGCCCCATCCTCGGATAGCAATGGTGCAGGGGACCGTCAGGCCATGGTCGGCTAAGGCGTGTTCGATTTCCCGGACTTCGCCGCCACGGCCGATGTGTTCATAAATATCGTTGATCCATAATTCCACGCCATCGTAGCCACTGACGGCGGCAATACGAATTTTGTCCAACAGGGGTTGCGGCCGAATCGTCGATGTATTGAGACAACGTTGCATGGAGGCTCCGTGGTGAAATTGAGCGAGGGTGCTCTCATCCCATAGGTTGATTATAAGGGAATATCGAACCGGCAGGATGGATGCTATAATTGAAACCGATGGATAACCTAGCAAAAAGTAACACCGAGATTGCTCCCGACGCTTCGTCGCCTCCCTCTTCTACCGTCGCAACGGCTCCGCGTAAGCCGAATAAAATATTACGGGCTCTGCTACTGATTTTGATCATGGTGCCTCTGTTGACCGGATTGATCTTTTACAGCTTCTTCACCGAGGATCCGTGGACATTTAAAGTGGCCCGGAAACCGGGTTCCGGATCCACTCTGGATAATCATACGACCATGGAGGATGGAGATGAGCCAGCGCTGCAGGCGAATATAGAGTTAATTATGTATTCCGATGAGCCGGGGATTAAAAATGGCCGTTTTTATTCTGCCGACGAAGTGGTGATTCCCGCCGAGACCATGATCATTGGTGTGGAAGTGGATGGTCAGTTCAGAGCTTACCTGCCCGGTGGCATGAACAGTATGGATCAACATATCCTGCATGATGACTTTAACGGCCAGCCCATTACCATGACCTATTGCGATAAGAGTGATTGCGCGCGGGCTTTTATTCGCGGTGATCTGGATCCGGACCAGATTCGCATGGGTGGATTCAATGGGAAGGCGATGTGGTTGCTGATCGGTGAGGAACGTTTTATTCAACAGGATTCCGAAACGCCGCTGGAGGAGTATCCGATTACGCGTATGACGTGGGAATCATGGAAAACACGGCATCCGGAAACCACGATCTACGTTGGCATTGGTCTGGTCTATGCCCAAACGCTGCGCGATGGTGATGATCAACTTCCAAAGGGTGCTTTTTACGAGGATTAAAGAATCCGGCAGGGGAATAGCTTATGAGCGGCTGCGGCTCGTATCCCAATCCCAGTTTTCGGCAAGTTCCTGATTGATCACCGATCCGGTAGGCCATTGATTTCGTGACATACTGACGATATAACTCGCCGCTTCACAGGCCATGTCCACCAGACTTTTCTGATCGGTACCGGCAACATGCGGTGTGAGGACAATGTTGTCCAGTGCCAGCAGAGGATTGTCCGCTGCCGGGGGTTCCTGTTGGAAAACATCCAGCCCGGCGGAATGGAGTTTTCCGTTGGTCAGTGCCTCCAGCAGATCCTCTTCGACCACCAACCCACCTCGCGCCGTATTAATAAAAATGGAATCCTCTTTCATTTGCTGAAAGCGGTCTGCATTGAACATATTACGTGTTTCGTCATTGAGTGGGCAATGAACACTGACGACATCAGACTGTTGCAGTAACGTTTCCAGTTCCACTAACGCCACATCATGCTCCTGAATAAATTCCATGTTGGGATACTGGTCATAAGCCATTAATTTCATCCCCATCGCTTTGTATCGTATTGCCGTACTGCGTCCAATACGACCCAGACCAACAATGCCGGCCGTGAGTCCGCGGATTGGACGGGGCAGCATGCGATCCCACCGACCTTCGCGACAGACTTTGTCCATGCCGAAAATGTTTTTGGCCGCACCGAGCAGTAGCATTAATGAAAGTTCTGCGACCGCTTCATGATTGGAGTTGGGGGTAATGGTCAGGGGAACATTTAAGGCGGTGACCTCCGGAACATTCACCTTGTCGTACCCAACCCCGCAGCGTGCGATTACCTTGTAGTCCGGAAGACGGCTTAACACACTGTGGTTGTACGTTTCGCCACTGGCAATGGCAGCAGTAATGCCTGTCAACTGCTCGACCACCTGGTCTTCACTGAGGTGACCACGTGCCAGATCTCGGTCCGTGGGGAAGCGAATATCGAATCCCGCTGCCTCCAGGGTGTCGATATAAGGACCTGATTTTTCATAGAGTGCTTCGGGAGTGATTAAAACAGTCGGCATCATTCAGGGTGCTTTCAAATGGTGATAGGGGGAAGAAAAATTCGTTTATTCGATACCGGAAACAAGGTTTCCGGTCAAATCGATTTGATGGCATTGTCCGTTTAGTGATACTGCCTTTTTCATCAGAGGTGTTTCACGTGTGTCGATGATCGTGTTGCCGTTGATATTCAGATTGGCACAGTGATTTAGTTTGATTCCAGCTTCCACACTGTTAATGATCTGATTGCCGCATAGGGTAACAAACTGACTCTGCTCAATTTCCAGCAACGCGTACCCCGACTCCTGACCTGCTTCCGCTTCATCCTCAAAAGTGCAGCCATTGAGGAGGATGTTCTGACAATGGCTGATCAGCACTCCGCAGCCATAACTGGGCGTGTGGCGTCGAAACAGGTTGGATCCCAGGGTGATTTGACGGCATTTTTCCATCAACAGATTTCGTTCCGTGGCAGAATAAATCGTATTCCCGCTGAGCACGATGCCATAGCACCCGGTTAAATGAACGTTATGTTCCTGACTGCCAATGACATTTCCTGTCACGGAGAATAATCCGGGCGGCCGACTGTCATTGGGTTCTTCAATGATCCGAATATTTGCTCCACCCATACTATTGGTAGCCTGGATGGTGTTCGAAGCAATGGTGACTTCATTGACGCTTGCGTTTTCTGCCGTGGTATCAATATAGATTTCAGCCGTTGGTTCCTCGGCGGCTTCATGAGCACGGAAGTTGTTGTACTCAATGTCGTTTCCCGTAATTTGCAGATTGCGGACTTCGCTGTTTTCGATTCGTATTCCTCCCTGACGGTTATAACTGATGTGATTGTCGCTAATATTGATCTGGTGCAGATTCAAACGATCAAGATATACACCGACTCCGGAATTAAAATAGATATGGCAATGCGTGATGATCACATTTCTATTTCGCTGGAATAAGTGGATGCCGTGGCGAACTTCGGTAATCAGCAGGCTGCGGAGGATGATCTGCATGGTTTGCAGGCACTGGATTCCGTCGGCTTGCGGATGCGACCCCGTGATTTTCAGATCGGCAATGACGGGCATCCGCTGGAAATCGACGACCGATTCACTGCGTGAGCCGGGGTCTCCGGTTCCGTCATGGGTACCGACGAGTCGAAAGGCAGGTCCGGCAGCATCCATCATGATGGTGGTTGTTCCGGCAGCACCCGTAATTGCCAGCGGACTGTTGCTGGTCAGATCAATTTCGATGGTTCGGGTGATTCGAAACGTGCCCGCGGGTAATTCAATATGCCCGTCTCCGTTTTCAATCGCGTGGATGATGGCATCCGTATCGTCAGCAATCCCGTCACCAACGGCACCAAAATGTTGAATGTTACTCATGGCGGGTTGTCACTTCCATGTTGGGTTGATCGGTTTATTCAGGAAACGGGATGGTTTGGCGGGTTTCAGAGATTGAGTTGGTCCAGATCATCGATCAGACTATCCAGCGGATCTGAGTGAACGGGAGCGTTTACGGGTTGCCGCCGCTCCATATTGATCTCCACCATCTCGGTATCTTCGACCGCTTCATGCTGGGCAGGTGGTCGTCCCGCTAACATCAGTTGTTCGTCCCGTTCGCGGGCTGCGACGTCCTGTGCATCCGGTGCTCCAAAGAGCAGTGAAAGGTCAATTTTCAGACCTCCGGAATCGACGGCAGCTCCCGCAATGGCAGGTGACTTATGCTGAGGGAACACGATGGCATTTTCGGGACAGACCCGACTGCATGCCGGACAACCTTTACGACAGTTATCAGCATCCTCAACCAGTATGGTGTCAATTCGGTCGACGCCATAAACACCAAACAGGCAGAAATCAATACACTCCATACAGTTCGTGCAGCGACTGTAGTCAATGACAGGATACCACCGTCGCGAACTGGGATCTTCGACTTCCGTGACCCCCGGCTGGCCCACGATGGGAAGGCTGCCATTGCTGTCCAGGGCCGTGTTGTTGGTGGGTTCCAAAAAGCGTTGTAGATGCTGTTGATCCGGTTCACCCTGGATCCAGTCCATCAGAGGTGATGTTTTGGAAATCCTTATAACCTCATCAACAAAATCCTCAGCGCGGTCACTGGCTGAAAAGGACAAACTGTAGATTCGACGATCAGGAATTTCGCGAGAATCAATAACGCGGTCCTGCTCATCCTCGGGTTCAAGTTCATCCTCAAGATCGTCGTCTTCACCTTCGATGATTAATTGAATCTCACCAACCTGGCCGGATACCGTATTGCGATCCAGAATCCAATGCGTACTGCGGTCATAGAGCCACGTGATGATGACAAAATCGTCATCCAAGGCCTGCAGTGTCTGCAGAGATTCACTTTCGGAGTTGAGATCGTATAGATTGGGGATCCGTATGACATCCAGTTGAGGATGTTCTGCTAATTGGGTCGCGACCGATTGCTCTAATTCCCGTTTCACCGGGTTTCGGCTTTGACCTTTGGATACAAATACAGGAAGACGACTCATCAAAGTGATACCATGACCGGAAAAATCTGAATACCGAACTCAGGTGTTATTCTAACCTACTGCCATGCGTGTTTGAAGCATTGGCCTGGGTGCAAAAGAGAGTCATCAGCGGACCGTGGGTTCTGTTTCCGTTAATTCAACTGCCCTTTGATGGTGCGTTGAGTTATTTTCCAGACCTGTTCCAGATGCTCCAGATAGGCATCGGGTGAAAGTAGTTCGTCCGCTTTTGCATCGGTGGGTGTGATTTCGAATAACCAGCCCTGACCGTATTTATCAACGTTGACGCCGGAGGGATCTGCCATCAGCTGCGGATTAAAGGCTGTCAGCAGGCCATCGATAGGGGAATACAGAGAACTTTCGGCTTTCTTGCTCTCAATCGCTCCGATTTCCTGTTGAAATTGTACCGTCGCCGGTGCATCAAAATACCAATCAAGGAAATAGACATCCTGCAGCAGTCGGACGGCGTAGGCGGAGAATCCAAAACGATATCCCTCCGGGGATGGCAAAGCCCACATATGGTTCAGCGCATACTGACGATCAGTGGGAAATTCCGCTTCGAATTCCCCCATCATAAAAATCAACGGTTCCATCAGGTATACCGGACTCCCTGATGAGCCTCTTCGAAGAAAATAGGCAGCAGCGCATCTGCGTGCAGGAATCCTTTGCGTGTGAGAGCAATACGATCACCTTCAATCGTTAGCATTTCATCGTCCATGTGTTGTTGCCATTCTGCCTGCCAGCGTTCAACGATCTGGACACCGTATTTATCGCGGAAATAACCGACTTCCAGATAGCCTCGTTTGAGCTGCAGGATCATTTCCCGAATCAGGCTTTGGTTTTTTGTTGGCCGCAGAGCACGACCCAGAGGTAATTCATTTCTTTCCAATAGTGATGAGATATAGTCGTCCCACTCCGGTAGATTTTGATAATGAACCCCGGCTGCATGACCAAAACTGGCAATGCCCGTTGCTAATAAATCCGAACCGGACCAGAGATTGTCGCGGTAGCTGAAACTGACCTTTTCCGGATCCCGGATTAAGGTATAAGCGCTGGAGATGTGATAGCCGACGGCCAACAATTCATCAAAGGCATAGCTTAGCCATGCGCGTTTGGTTTCCCAATCAGCAACCGGCGTTGAAATCTTGTTTCCCAGAATGTCACTCGAGTAAACCGTATTGAAGGGTAATTCCATTTGATAGATGGTAACGCTTTCCGGTTCCAGCTCGATTGTCTTGCGAATGTTCTCTTTCCAGTTATCCCAGTTCTCACCGACCATTCCGGAGATTAGGTCGATATTGACGTTATAAAAATCGGCAGCCTTAATCCAGTCCCACGACTTATAAACTTCCGCAGATAAATGTGCCCGGCCATTTTCTTCCAGAATGGCATCGCTGAAGTTCTCGATGCCGAGGCTGAGTCGCGAAATGCCCAGGTCCTTAAGTGTATTGATTTTGGTTTCCGACAGTGTTCCCGGTTCACATTCAAAGGTGACTTCTTCCGCTGCAGACCAGTCAATGTTGGCACGCAAACGATCGACCAGACTGGTGAGCTGCTTGGGACTCAGATAACTTGGAGTCCCGCCGCCGAAATAGACAAAACGGAAGGGGCGGTCGCCCATGATGGGTTGTTGCGAAATGAGTTCAATTTCGCGGGATAAAGCAGAAACATACGTTTCAATATCACTGGCCTTGTTGTCCGTGAATACTTTGAAATAACAGAACTTACAGCGTTTGCGACAGAATGGGATGTGGAGGTAGAGTCCCAGTGGAGAATCGTCCGGACTGGTCGCCAATGCGGATTTGATTTCCCCCAGTTCCTCTTCGGACCATTGTGAAAACGGGGGGTAGTTGGAAATAAAATAGCTGCCAACTTCAGTGCCCGTGGAATCTGTCATACCGTTTGGTTGTTACTCCTCAAATTGAAGAAAGAGATGATGCTGAGTTTGAGCGTCAGACTATTTTTTTCCAAAACAATAAACACTGCCAGCCCCGCTGGCAATGACCAACCGTTGCTCGGCGACAGCCGGCGAACCGATGAAATCACCACCGGCTTCGAACTCCCATACCTGTTTACCGGTTTTTAGCTGAAAAGCGCTGATGCGGCCATCCGAACCTGCCACGAAGACCCTGTCGCCCACAATCACTGGCGAGGCATCGACGCGACCATTGGTTTTAAATTGCCACGCTTCTTTGCCCGTTTTCATATGAAAGGCCTGTATGAGGCGGTTGCGACCACCGATGACCAGGATCCCGTCCTTCAGAGCGACGCTGCTGCGATACGGCAGCGCTGACTCCGCATTGGTATAGTGCCACTGGACTTCCGCTTTTTTCCAGTTAATGGAATAGAGTGAAGCGCCTTCGGTTCCAAAATAGACATGATCACCGGAGACGGCAGGCGTGGATCCTGTTGGACCGTCCAAAATCACTTCCGAGACTTTGGTACCTTTTGCCAAATCGATGATGTGTAGCTTGGCATCACAACCGGCCACAAAGGTGCGATCCCCAACCACGGTTGGTGAACAGCGGATTTGATCCGCAATTTCATGTTTCCAGCTTAAAACCCCGGTTAACGCCTGAATGCAGTACAGGGTGGCATCCTGGGAACCCACCAGCACATTGTCCTTATAGAAATTTGCTGAAGAGTTGACTTCCGCGCCGGTTTCAAATTTCCAGACCCGTGCTCCGTCCTTGGTTCGAAAACAATAGAACACCCCATCGTAGTCTCCCAGATAGACGTGCCCGTTGTAGTAGGAGGGTGATGACACAAAGCCACTTTCGATTTCGGATTTCCAGAGGGTCGTACCATCCTGGAGGTTTAATGCGAACAAAGTACCGTCGAGATCGCCAATGTAGACCACGCCATCCACGATCGCAGGCGTGACTTCAAACGCTCCTTCGGCAACCTTAAATTCCCAGAGTAATTCAGGGCGGTCGGGCAATGTGGTCGTGGCCACTCCCTGAGACAGAGCATTTCCCCGGAAGTAGGTCCAGCGGTCTGTGTCGGATTTTAGTGCCGGCTTTGCCTTCGGTTGCGTCGGAAGCGGCATGGGTGGTTTTTGCGGAGTTTCTTCAGTTTCCGCGGCCATCGGAGTCGAGTTGAAGGTGAAGATTGCCATCACCACGACGGCAACCAACAACCCGACGCCAAGGTGGACGCCTTTTTGATTCATGGTGATACCCATCGCACCCATTCTCCTGAAAATAGCATGGTCATTCAGTCATTCTGAAATGCCCGTACATAGAGTTCATGAAGTTGTTCTACTTCTACTGTACGAGGGTTAAACTGCGCTGTCCACTGTTTTGAGGCGTCGTCGGCGAGCAATTCCAGCTGATCCCGGGAAACCCCCAACGATTGAAGGTTGGTGGCCAATCCGGCTTCGCGGGTAATGTTCGTAACAAAATCAGCGATGGAACTGGCTTGATTGCCCTGAATCGTTGCGACACTTGAAGCAAGCTGGCCGTATTCGGCCTCACTGGTGTGCGCGTTGAACCGAATGACGTGGGGCAGCATGGTGGCAATCGCCTGACCGTGAACAATGTTGTAGTGGGAGGTGAGGGGGTTTGCCAACGCATGGGTGGCACCCAGCATGGAGTGTTCGATGGCGAGTCCGGCCAGGCAGGCGCCCTGTTGCATTGCTGAACGTGCATTTATATCGGTTGGTTGCTGAAGCACACGTACAAAATTCTCCGCCAGCATACCCCAGGCGCGGCAACTGTAGAGAACGGAGGTGTCATTGCGTTTGGTCGTTACCATGGTTTCCAGTGCATGGGCAATGGCATCGATTCCCGTGAGCGCGGTGATATGAGCTGGCTGAGTGAGTGTCAGTTCAGGATCCAGAATGGCAAGCCTGCAGGTTGCTTTTTTGTCACCACAGGCCATTTTGACATGAGTCTGAGCATCGGATATTAGGGCAAATGACTGGGTCTCGCTGCCGGTTCCTGCCGTCGTGGGAATGGCGACCATGGGAAGCATCGGTGCACGGGCTTTGCCGATTCCCCAGTAATCCTGCATTTGGCCCCCACCGGTATAGAGAAAATTAATTCCCTTGGCACAGTCCATGGAACTACCGCCGCCGAGACCAATCAGGAGATCGGGTTGGAATTCCCGGGCAACCTGTGTACCTTTTTCGACGTCCGTGGTGGACGGGTTTTCATGAACGTCGGTGAATAATTCAGTTTCGATAGCCGTTTGCTGAAGAATTTCCATCGCCAAATCAGGATGGCCGGTTGCGACGATACCCGGGTCACTGACAATCAGCGCGCGGTGGCACCCCCAGTCGGAGATGAGATCGCCCAACTGACGAATGATTCCCGGACCATGATGGATCCGGGTCGGACATTTCAAATCAAGCAGTGTCATGATAACAAAAATCAGCATGTCGACCGGGGCGGTGTGCCGCCTGCGAGGAATCGTCAGGTCGACGTGGTTACCATCGCGGTCGTGTGGTTTATGCGAGCAGTTCTTCCGGAACCTGAAACGCTCGATTGCGGAACAGGAAGTCAATAATATTGCCTTCGTGTGGTTGGAGCCAGTTGAGTTTGGTCGTTGCAATTGGCCCAATGTTTAATCGGTCGATGTGGATTGCATCCATGAGTTGCTGGATGAGATGTTGGTCCTCGGTAATGGCGGTACAAACAAGTGTTTCGTCGATGCTGGAGAGCATTTTGTCCTGAGGACATTGAACGACGGTTGAAAACGGGAACATATATTCCTTTTTGGCAATTTCGTTTTCAGGACTTTGACAGTGCACGATGACCGGTCGCAAATAACCACACAGTTCCTGGGCTACCAGTCGTGATCCGTAGGGATCGGTACTGTGGGTTACACCGTCCTCGGCAAGGTCGGTTTCGATCATCTTCCACAGCGATTCGGCCATACCGGGAATGGTAAAGGCAGCCAGACCTGCTTCCGGATCGCCTGGAGGAAGGGCTTCGATCGGTCCCAACCGCTCCGCAATCGCCGCTGCAATCTCTTCGGTGTGACGCGATGCCCAAACGCCGGAGCAATTGATGCAACCGCGTCCGCTATTGACGTAGATACTCTCCACAATCAGATCCAGGTATTCTTCCCACTGGTCCACACAATCGTCACCGATGAGGATCTTGGAAAAACCAGGGCCATGTGCCTGAACTTTAGGATTTCCTTTATAGTTATTGACGGTGGCCGTACCGCCAAAAATCATGGCTCGGTCACAAGCTCCCAGAACGGCAGCCCCCGCTTCAATCCCACCGGGATAGAGTGACCAGACTTCACGAGGAATGCCAGCGGCCTCGTAGGCGGCAAACATACGATAGGGAGTCCAGGGTTCCTGAGGACCGGGCTTTAATACCAGACCCATCTGCAGCGGTACTACGGGGAGCCACAATGTATGGACACCAGGGGAATTTGATGGAAGCACCGCGCCCAGAACCGGAGTCTGAGCCTGATAGCTGATGGGAATTCCGCGTTCTTCCTTGCCCCAGCCTGAGGTAAGGATGTCCAGCGGGAGACCTCGGGTGAGTGCGTCGAGAATGCGATCCATGTTATTCAGGACGAATGAGTTTTTGGACATGCCCAGTTCGACCATATGCTCAGGCAGCCCGGTCGACGCGGATTGCTGGTGGATGAAGTCTGCGGGTGATTGTTCACCATCCCCGATTTTTAAGGTACCGCTGACAAACTCATCCCCTGCTTTTCCCACCATCGTGATCAGCTGCTCGATGGAAAATTCCTTTAGAATTTCACGTGCCTTGGCCGCTTTGCGTAAATCGCGCTGGATGATGCCTCCGTTGGCCTGGCTGACGTTGGCAATCGCCTCGCCCGTTGCAAAGTGCAGTACTTCCTCTTTGTCCAGGGATTCGTATTCTGCTCCCCAACGTATGACGGGAATATTCAGCACGGTTCTCTCCTTATTTGATCTGAAGCGGGTTGAGCTAATAAATGCGGGTTGATGGTTCTGCGAGCAGGATTGCTCCCGCTTGCCCGGCCAGAATCTAAAAATATGACTAAAGTTCGATACCCTTAATAGACCCCAACCGTTGTGCTGCTGGCAAACACGTGATAGGGCCGTACACCGGAGACACCATCCCAGGGGAAAGTTTCAAAGGGCTTTTCCCGTTCTCCCTCATCACGTTCCAGAAATCCCGGAATGAACAACTCCTTGGTTAACGTCGTTAATTTCACACGCCCCGTTTCGCCATAACTGACAGCCGTATTGGAATCGTCAAATTCAACCACTTCCGTGACGGCACGCGGTTGAGGTGCGTGGTAACTGATCTTGTAGTTTTCCTCTGCGGTGACCGGCTTGCTGCATGCCAAACCCATGAGCGTATTTCCATAGGTGGGGGTCATGTAGATACCACTCTGTTGCGGGGGACCACCAAATAATTCTTCAACACAATAGCGAGTCCATTGAGGGGTGAATTCCGTACCCCCGGAAAAGATGCCGGTAATACCGATCTCCGGCAGACTGGTACCGCGGTCTTCCAGTGCCAATGCGAGCTGGTCTAATAGTTTCGGTGTGGCGAACAGACATTTAATGTCGTGGCCTGCGGTGAGGATGGTAATCGCCTGATCGATACAGTGCTTTTTGTATTCCTCCAGATGTTCCATCCAGCCTTTTTTGATGAGTTTGACGACCCAGCGTGGATCGAGATCGATACAAAAACAAATACCGCCCCGGTGCTGGCAGAGGTGCTCCACCGCCAGGCGCAGTCGGCGTGGACCCGATGGTCCCAGCATCATCCAGTTTCCCCCACGAGGAAAATACTCGTCCGGCAAGGTATCACTGAACATCTCGTAGTCGATGCGAAAGTCGTCCATGACGACCCGGCTCTTGGGAATCCCGGTAGTTCCCCCGGTCTCAAAAACGTACGTTGGTTTGTCCTCCAGAGCCTTGGGAACCCAACGCCGCACGGGACCTCCTCTTAACCACTCGTCCTCGAATAACGGAAATTTTTTGAGGTCGTCATATTCGTTGACCTCCGTTAAGGGATCAAAATTCAATTCCGCTTTTTTTTCCAACCAGAACGGACAGCCCGTGGATTCATGAAAGTGCCATTGAACGGTTTCTACTGTGTGGGCATTGAGGCGATCTTTGGCCGCGGTGATTAATTGTTCCAGATTTTCGTCGCTCATGAAATCTTCCATTTGTGATTCAGAAAGTGAATAGGTGGGAGGATTGCCTGTGTCTCATGACAGGCAAAGTGTTCTGCTGCTCAACCCTCAAAAATACCCCAATTTTTAGTGGTGTACAACTACACGCAAGGCTCATAAAAATTGCCGGATTCATCGCGAATCGTTAATTTCAACTTTTTCCGGTGTCATTTTCCATCGCCTGATCGGTGATGGACGCAATAGGGGGTTTACAGATTCAACGTGCCCAAAGTACCGAATCTCTTGCTCTTTTTGCATGTGGCGTAGACAATGGGGTTATCGGAATTACGTCATCCTTTAAAAAACCGTTCTGATGGTGAGCGAAAGACCATGGCCCAAGATCCACGAGATAACCCGGTACAACCCATTTTTAGCATCGATGTTTCTGCAAGTGCACCCGGAGAAGCTGGTGCCGGTTCCTCGGAAGGAGATTACGGGGTGCTGGCCGATCTGTTACGTCGGGTGATTGGTGAACAGGAAAAATCCAATGCGCTGTTACAGGATCTGATCGGTCAGATGCAGGTTCAACAAAAAGGTCGGGCTGATGAACTGGGGAAATGGAAACAGGCGAATCCGGAATTGTCTCAGCGCTGTCGTGAAGCTGCGGAAACGTTGAGCGAGGTTCAAAATGAATTTCTTCGAGGGCTGACCGAAGAAGTCGAAAACAGCGAATATGGATTACGCGATAGCGACTATATGTTACAGGAATTCGTCGATCGCTTTGGGCCCCGTCTGGCCCACCTCAATGGCGTTTTGCAAGTACTTAGCCAATTGGCTTCCAATGACTCATGATAGTTGAGTTGGTCAGGATTCAAACCGACGATGGAGTTCGACTCGATGGAGTTGTCTCACACGCACAGGAAGGTTCGACTCCTGGTGTCGTGGTCTGTCTGCATGGGGTCGGCAGCAATTTCTATGGCAGTTCGATGATGAACCGACTGGCGATCGGCCTGACGGATTCGCAATGGGATGTGCTGCGCGTTAATACGCGGGGACATGATCACTGCTATGTGGGTGCTTATCGAATGGGGACGAGGCGTTTTGGAGCTGGATATGAGATCGTATCCGATTGTGTGCATGATCTTGCCGCCTGGATCGATTGGGCGGAACAGGCGGAGTATCAAAAGATTGTCATCCTGGGACACAGTCTGGGAGCATTGAAAGCCGTCTACAGGCAGACCCATGTAGCCTGTGAGCGTGTGACGGCGTTGCTCGCCATCTCACCCCCTCGACTGTCCTGTAGGATTTTCCAGTCCGGTTCCCGGGCGCACGAGTTCAAAGCATCCCTGGATGCGGCTGAAAAACTGGTTGAATCAGGGAATCCGGATGCCCTGGTGGATGTGACGTTCCCGTTTCCTTTGTTGATTACGGCCGGTTCCTATGTGGATAAATATGGGCCCGCGGAGAAGTACGATCTTGTTGGATTTGTGCCTCGCTTGAATCTGCCTACCCATTTTATTTATGGTGGAAGCGAATTAGAGCAGGGTGGGGTCGCGTTTGAAGGCCTCGATCAACTGCTTGTCGATTGTGTGAAGGACACGGAGTCAGCGCAGCTGATGACTCTGGAGGTCATCGCGGGCGCAGATCATTTATATACGCGTCATGCCGATGATTTGCTTTCCAGTGTCAAAAAAATGCTCATGCAGTGGTAATGAACCGTAAAACACGAACGCTCGTTCATCACGGTTTCTCAAGGGAATCAGGACTCTTTGCAGCGAAAGCCCCGTGCAGAACGGCACGCTGCCGGCAACCTAAGTGAATCATCCAGAGCACTGGTTCGTCATGGGTTGCCTGTGTAAATTTCACAATTCCGTCAAGTCTTGGTTGGTGCTGTTCCGAACTAATCGATGATACTATCCGGTCTTTTCTGTTAATTAGGGAAGTTTAGGAATGTTTGGTAGTTGTTAGTCAGTAAGACAGGTAGCTTGGAGAAATAGGGTTTAGAGTGTATGGCGTCCATTGATTCACAAGAACCGATCTCTCTGGGATTTATTACGGTCATCGATCATGAAGATCTTGGTTGTATTGGTGGGTATCTGATTTTGAATTTAGGGGGTCGACCATTGGAGTTTCACTGTACCGCTCCGGTTCGTGCGAATCGTGCTCAGCAGATTTTGTACGGCGTATCTCTAAAACCGTTTTTATACGGGGAATTGATTGGGCAGGCATTGGTGGAACGTGGATCAAAAGTTCCTACAGTGGTGTGTGCTGATCAACTTGAGTTATTGCCCTTACAGGCGTGGTTGTCCGTTCCTGTGGTGCATGTGGCTTCCGAACAGGTACAGGAGCCAACGGGTTCAGCACCGTTGTACCCAACGGTGTTAGGTGATTATTCGCTCTCGACGCAATCTGCCATGATCCCGCCGGCGATCGTTGAGGATCTTGGTTTATTTATGGAAACGATCGCGTTGTGTGAGCCGTTTGGTCGGATTCGTGCAGCGATTGAAGAGGCTCGCAGGGGTGCCAGAGCAGCGTGATCTGGAGTTTAAAGGGATCCGGATCGATTTGTTTTGGAGACGGGATGGAAATGGTTTGATGAGGATGATAAGTCACAGATTGAGGAGAGGGGAGATGACGGGAATGAACGATCACGGTAAAGGCCATCCGGTTGATACTGTGCTGCGATCTGATCTCGCGGCGACGCCGACCTCCTTACCTGCTCCTTCGCTTACGTCTCCTTCGGTTGTGTCCTGGCGTAATGTACCGACTCAGACGGCAATACGAAGCGGAACGCATTCGTTGTTACCGCGTGTGGATTTTTATGCAACGGGCTGGCAAACGGCTTTGAAGCGGTATCCGGAAGTCCAGTCGCAACAGGTAGACTGGCAGGTTGTGCCTCCCAGGTTGGTATCTGTGGAAGTTGCGAAACCGGAAATCAAAGCCATTGGGTTTCGATTTCCGGAATCGGCTACGTGGAAATGGTTTGACGGGGGTGAGGCCAATGGTGACGGGACAGACCCCGTGTCGGGGCAGGAGGGGATAAAACCGCAGATAGGCAAGGGGCGACATGCAACGCGGATGACAGCTCCTCAGGACATCATTAAGCTGGAGGATCGTTTATACTATCTGTTGCAACCGCCTCTGGAGTCTCTGGCCGCCGGCGCTTCTTTGCGTTTTCCATTTGAGCCGTTTCCTTTTCAGTATGAAGGAGTTGCCTTTCTGTACCCCCGCTTCTCGGCAATTCTTGCTGACGAAATGGGATTGGGAAAAACCATGCAGGCCATTACGGCGGTTCGCATGTTGTTTTATGCATCCGAAGTGCAAAATGTGCTGATTGTTTGCCCTAAACCGTTGGTAAGCAATTGGAAACGGGAATTTGCACTGTGGGCTCCGGAAATTCCGGTGATGATTGTCGAGGGAGACTCAGCCAGACGTAGCTGGCAGTGGCAACAAACGTCGGCAGCGGTCACCATTGCTAACTACGAGCTGATTTTACGTGATCAGGAATCGGTGGTTGGTGAAAACACCCATTTTGATCTGATGATTCTGGACGAAGCCCAGCGGATTAAAAATCGGGCAAGTTCCACCAGTCGTGTGGTTCGAACGATTCCCAGAAGCCGAAGCTGGGCACTGACCGGGACGCCGGTGGAGAATAGTTGCGAGGATCTGGTGGGGATTTTTGAGTTTCTGTCACCCGGCTATCTTTATCAGGGGATTGAACCTGCCAGGGCCGCAGAATTAGTCAGTGATTATGTATTGCGTCGCACGAAAGATATGGTGCTAACTGATTTACCTCCAAAAATGTACCGCGATGCAGAGATCAGTTTAAGTGCAGAACAGTGGGAACGTTATCAGGTCGCAGAGCGGGATGGAGTGATCAAGCTGACCGAGATGGGGGCGGGCGTTACGATTCAGCACGTTTTTGAATTGGTACTCCGGCTTAAACAGATCTGTAATTTTGATCCCGTTACCGGAGCCAGTGCTAAATTGGATCGGTTGGAAGCAGACATCGAAGAAGTGGCGGCGAGCGGGAAGAAAGCAATCGTCTTTAGCCAGTGGGTGAAGACCCTGAAACATTTATCGAATCGACTGCAGCGTTTCGGTCCGCTGCAGTATCACGGCGGAATCCCTTCGAATCGACGGGATGCCATCCTGGATCAATTCAAAGAGGATCCGGCGTCTTCTGTGATATTGATGAGTTATGGAGCGGGGGCGGTTGGATTGAATTTGCAGTTCTGTGAATATGTGTTCCTGTTTGATCGCTGGTGGAACCCTGCCGTTGAAGATCAAGCGATTAATCGAGCTCATCGGATTGGAGCGGTTGGACCTGTGACGGTTACCCGGATGTTAAGTGTGGGTACGATCGAAGAACGCATTCAACAGATTCTGGAAGACAAACGCGAGTTATTCGATACGATTTTCTCGAGCACCAAAACACCTTCCAGTAACGGACTAACTCAGGATGATATTTTTGGTCTGTTTGATTTGAAATTACCATCGACGGAGATTGCCGGTAAGCCGGAGAAAAAAATAGCGTAAATTCAGCGGTTTAAATCGATAAATAAAGTTTATAGATAGGGGGATACAATCTTAAATCGCTATGGCGTCAGCGCGTAGTGATTGGGTAGAATTCCTCACAAATATATTGCGCGCGAAGTCCGTCAAGACCGGTTTTAACTGGTTTTTGCGGACGGAATTCGCAGTTTTGTAGTGATTGGTTAATTCGTTATTTTAAGGAGCGTAGGTACGATCCGCTGGAGGACGCGTTTGTGTCATTTGTCTGCTTTTCGACTTTGTTGAAATCGGACACCGGGTTGTATTTCGAGGCTACGAATTACAGTAACAAAGCTTCTTGAAAGGAGTATTGAAATACCACTCTAACAGGTGGTGCAATACCCCCCGATAGGATTTGCAGCGTTATGGTAAGAAACTATAATTGACCGGTTGTTACAGGTGTTACGTAAAGTCCTGTTTTTACAGTCTTTCGTGCATTTCAAAGGTAGGTAAAAATCAATACGGATATGGTATGGATTGAGCCTGCGGCAGTGGTGTGAAAATAACTTTGAATTAGTTGAGGATGTCTTTTGGCGGATGCCGGGATTCGTCTCAACGGTAACTCGATATCGAGGAATAGTAAATGACGATAGGAAAAAATCGTCGTGGCTCCTTGCGTGGCAAGGGGAAACAATTATTACGAAAACTGAAACAGGCCAGGTCACCCGACGCATCGCGTCAGTTGTTTCTTGAGTCACTGGAGGATCGTCGTCTATTGGCGGTAGGTCCGCAGTTGATTGGGATTCAGCCCAATGATGGTGAGTTGCTTCCGTTTGACAATCCGAATTACATTCGCGATACAGCTCCGCGCGAATTGTTATTTAATTTCGATGAGAATCAGATTTTTAACCCCTCGGATCTGAGTGGGATTCAGATTACGCGCGCCAATCTTGACCATGACTTTACACCGGCAAATGTGACGACAAATTTTGGTTTATTGGATAGTTCCGGCAATGACGTCGTGTTGGTGAAATTCTTTGCAACGAAACTTGGTGATGCTCACAATGACATTAAGTTGGTGTTTAGCAAGCGTGACTTAGGGAATGGAGCACTTCCATCGATCAGTGTAGTGGACAAGCGGGTTGATGTTTCGCTGAACACCAATGTCAACAACCAAACAACCGTTGCCGACCTGGTTGCTGCATTTGATGAGCCTGCAAACGTTGCGGTGAAATCACTCATTCGTATCGAGGTTGTGGCCGGTGATCCGACTCTGAACATTGCCAACTTAAATACGGGTGGTTACTCTCCCCTGATAACATCCGGTGCGAATGACATTGTAATCGAACCTGGGTTTATAGGTCGCGCCAATACCGACTTTAACGATATCATCGTTCGTTTTGCCGAAACCATTCCGGACGATCTATACCAAATCGATGTTTTTGGTGAGGGCAATAATGCACTACGCAACATTGGGGGTACAGCATTTGGCGATTTAACGGCAGATGGCATTGATAATGGTGTGGATCAATCCATTCAATTTGAACTGGACCTTGCCCCGTTAGTCACTTCCGTTGTTCCACAACCAGTGGTACGCGATGCGAATGGTAACCTTGTTCAACATCGAAATCAAATCGTTGTTTATTTCAGCGATGACGATCTAACACCGGCCTCGGCTGAGAACACGAACTTCTATCAGCTAATTTATACGGGCCAGGGAGCTAACCCAGCAGGTTCTGCGACGGGAGAAACGTTGCACCCCACAGCGACGAATGTCGATGACGTGGTGATTTTTCCTGAAACAGCGGTCTACAATCCAGAGATCGATGCTGTCTTACTTACGTTTGCAGAAAACATCGACAATCCAGTGCGGGCTTCCGGAACGTATCGTTTACGTGTGGGAACCTCGGAATATCGCCCCCTTGCCCCGGAAACAACGGCTATCCTTAATGACCCCGGATCGACATTCACAGGTACGGATGAAAATGGTGTTCTGACGGTGGGAGATTTGTCATTTTGGGACACAGGATCCACCATGGTGGTGTTAGGCGATGGCACTGTCTTTACGGCAGGGGAGACCATTGCCATCGCTGAAGATAGCAGCGAAATCATTCATACCTTTGAATTTGTTGATTTGGGTTCTGGTGGCGTTGCCACCGGCGATAATATAGCAATCGACTTTAATTCGGCTATGTCGAAAACACAAATTCAGACAAGTATCATTAACGCCATCGATGGAGAGGGTATCCTCACGGCATCCGCATCGTCGAGTGCTGGCGGGCAGATGACAATTGCGATTGGTGGTGATCGTAGTATTGTCCTGGATAGCAATTTACGAGGGGTTAGTCTGGCGAATCAAGCCGTTATTATTCAGCAGGAAATCGTACCTTCAGATAATGCCCGCGAAAGATATTTACTTGATTTCCCCGGGAGCTTAGATGAACCGGGACATCGTGATGTTAATCTCGATTCTGCAAACCATGTTGACGGTAAGGACCAACAGACTGGCATTAATACGTTTGAATACAATTTTAGATCTCTGATTGGCTCCATTCCCGGAGAAAATGCCGGTATTCAACCGAGTTACAATGACATTACGGAGGAACAGAAGTCTCGTGCACGAGAAGTCTTTGAGTTGATTTCCCATCATTCCGGCGTACAGTTTGTCGAAACGGTGGACGAGGGGCTCATTGTTGCTACCGGTGATTTGCGGACTTTTGGATGTAGCGCTATAGCCTGCTTTACGCCACCATGGCGGATATCTGCCGCGTTAGGAGTAAGGGGTTTTTATGGTGAGGGCGGTAACGGAGCAATTATCAACGGCATTTCCCAACCCATGGTGATGATGGACAATCTGGAAAACTGGAATGACGAGTTGTATGGTGATTGGTTTCGGATTGCCTTTCACGAAATACAACATGCTTTGGACCTGACCCATTCCTATGACTTACCTGCAATCATGGGTAACCCGAATACTCCTGTAATTGAAGAACAATATCCAAGTAATCAGGATATTGTTCACCTCCAGCAGTTGATGCGACCGGAAAGTATCGACATTGATATGTACGAATTTGAAGTCAGCGAAGCGGGACTTTTCACCGCAGAGACGATGGCGGAGCGTATGATCGACATTGCTGACAAAGAACAGGTTCTGGATACATCGTTGAATTTGTATCAGGTACGAGTCGAGACGGATGACAATACAGGATTGCCGGAACTCATCGATGGGAAGTTAGTCCCTATTCTGGATTCCAATGGCAGCGAAGTCAAAGATCTCATTGCCTACAATGATGATTACTTTAGTAATGACTCCTATATCGAATTACAATTACGCCCGGGTAAATACTATATCGGCGTCAGTGCCAGTGGCAACTCTGCATACGATCCGATGGTCGAAAACTCTGGTATTGGTGGACTCAGCCAGGGCGATTATGAGTTACGGCTGAATCATCAACCATTCAATTCATCCGGAATTGTTGACGCCGACAATCCGCTGGATGCCACGAAACCGTTAATTGTGGAAACGAAACTCGATGGGGATGCGGATGGGAACCCCGGTGGTGTCTATAATTTCTGGTTTGAGGCCGCTGCCCCCAGTGATGAATTCGTGGGGATGTTGGCAAGTGACCCACGGTTTGATGACCCCCGAACCATTTACGTGGATAAGTCAGCTGCTCCCAATGGGGATGGGACTCTGGCTTCGCCGTTTAATAAGATACACGACGCACTGGGTGTTAGTGTTACCGGCCAGCCACTTCCGTTCGGTAATCCCGATGCCGTGCAGCCCGGGCGTGGTGATATCTTGCGTATTCTTCCCAATACCGGTTTGGATGGGGATATTCGTACCGAGCTTGATAACCTTGCCTATAATCTGGGGTTTAATTCTCTCGGAGAAGTTCTTAGTGATGGTCCTGCATTTCAAATTCCTCGTGATGTAACCGTCATGGTTGATGCTGGCGCTATCTTTAAAATGCGACGATCATGGATAGCCGCTGGGAGTGTTTCCAACAGTCCATTACTTGACCATAGTGCAGGTGCTCTGCAGGTTCTGGGGACTCCTTCATTCGTAGATCCAGGTGGTAATCTCGTGCCGCTAGGAGCCGATCTTAATCCTGGCCTGTTCCGTTTTGACCCGAATATTCAGGATGTTTCTGTGGCCGCGACCGGTTCGACCGCGCTCGACGAGGAATTCCTTTCCATTGGTAGTACTCATTTTGAGTTGGATCGGAAAGACTGGTCTGACGTTACGGTCACGGCCGACGGCACTACCGCGCTCGATGAGGAATATCTTTCCATTGGGAGCACCAATTTTGAGGTGGACCGGAAAGACGTGTTTGATGTTACGGTGACTGCCAGCGGTGGCGACCTCCATTCCGGCAGCATACCGGATGGCGAGTATCTTTCCATTGGCAGTACCAATTTTGAGCTTGACCCTGACGACAACGGCGTAGCTGCCGGGCATATTCCGGTTCTGGTAAATCCCGTAGCTACCAATATAGAGGTTGCCGCTGCCTTTAAAGCTGCCATTGATGGCGAGGCACTGGAGGGTGTGACAACAACGCTTGACGGAGCGGTTCTCACGATTATACAAACCGCTGTCGTGCCGGTAACCGACCACGATTCTACGGGATCCGGAGCGGCAACCGGGTTTTCTGCAGTGGCAACATCCAATGGTGTAGGAACTCCCGGGAATATTCCGGTGACGGTTGATTTAGAGGATACGGACGCAGATATTGCTGCTGCCTTTAAAGCTGCCATTGATGGTGAAGCTCTGGCCGGGGTGACAACCACCGCTGTCGGAGCGGTTGTCACGATTATGCAAACCGATGCGGTACCGATAACCGACCATGATTCTGCGGGATCCGGAACAGCAACCGGATTTTCTGCAGTAGCAATATCCAATGGCGTAGGAACTCCCGGGAATATTCCGGTGACGGTTGATTTAGAGGATACGGACGCAGATATTGCCGCTGCCTTTAAAGCCGCCATTGATGGTGCGAGTATTCCCGGTGTGCAAACCACCTTAAACGGAGCGGCTATCACGATTACGCGGGCAAACGGGGAACTGTTATCAGACAACGGTGCGACGGGATTCTCCGTGCTCGATCGTTTTGTTGAGCCGCTGGCCGAAGGTACTTCTGGAGAGGCCGGCAATGAGGGTAGCGTACACTTTACCTCGTATAATGATGAAAGCTTAGGTCTGGATGAATATTCGTTTGTCACGACACCAGACAGAGGTGATTGGGGTGGGATCATCCTCAGCCGGGATATTGACCGAGCAGATCAAAGTCGATTTGATTATGAACGTCAGGGTATCTTCCTGGACTACTTCAATCATGCAGATATCGCGTATGGGGGTGGTGAAGTGCTCCTTGAATCGGTTGCTCAGATTATCGATCCGATTACGATGGTTTCCGCCCGTCCCAGCATTTCGTACAACGACATTACAAACAGTCGCGATGCGGCGATAGGTGCTACCCCGGATAGTTTCGAAGAGACGAATTTCCATGCGCCTGTATACCAGGAACAAGCGCCGATACCTTTTACCTACGATTACGATCGAATCGGACCGGATATTTATGCTAATTACATTGTTGATAATACCATCAATGGATTGTTCATTCGGATTACCACACCGGCGACCGAGAAACTAGAGAAACTCACCGTGGCTGGCCGCATGAATGATAAGGATATCGTCCATGTACTTCAGGAAAACCTGATCGTTGAGACAACCGTGGGAGGTCCGTTTAAGGAGACCGTTGAACTGAGCCTGGATTTGGTTACAGGTACACCGCTGCAGTTGCCGGATGGCAATCTGCCGATTGGAACCGTCAGTTACCGGATGGTCTTTGTTGACTCCGATGGATTTGAAAGTATACCAACAACAACGACAGCCCCATTTACGACGACGGGTTCGCAAAATGCCTTGCGTCTTGCTCAATTACATGTTGCGCCTGATGATTTTGTAGCACGTCGTATCTATCGCAGCACAGGTGATCCGGTTAACGGACCCTGGGAGCTTATCGCACAAATAAACCAGTCTGACAAGGAATATATTGATGACGGTACGACCATTGGTGGCCTACTGGAAGAGAGTGATTTCCGGCTTCGCCCAAAGTTGGATGCGAGATTGATAGTTGACCCGCTGGTAATCATGAAATTCGATAGCAGTCGGATCGAGATTGAGGTGAGTGGTCAGTTTATTGCCGAAGCAACCGATGGTATGGAAGCGGTTTTCACCAGTATTCTAGATGACCGTTATGGATTTGGTGGAACGTTTGACACGACCGATGATGGTCCCATAGCAGCGGCTCCCGGAAACTGGGGCGGATTATATGCCCATCCGGGAAGTAGTATTAGTCTGGATCATACCAAATGGGCATTTGGCGGCTCGGTAAATCGTATTGAGGGTGATTTTGCCGGATTCAATGTTGTTGAAATCCATCAGGCAGATGCCCGTATCACCAATAGTGTATTTGAATTCAATGCCAACGGACGAGCACCTCAGGGGCCCGCAAATCGTTTCGGTCGGGGAGTGAATGCACCGTCGGTAATATTTGTTCGTAATTCACAACCGGTTATTTTGGATAACCTGATCTATGAGAATGCAGGCGTGGACGGCAGCACGAATGCTGCAGCAATTAATATCAATGCCAATGCCATGACGAACAGGCTGGTAACGGATCGCGGCCGGAGTACGGGCTTTGCAGATGCCTTGCCAGGATATGAAGATAATTTTGGTCCTCTGATTATCGGCAATCGGTTACAACGAAATGATATTAATGGTGTGCTCGTTCGAGGGGAAACGCTCACAACTCAGGGGGTCTGGGATGATCACTCGATCACCCATGTACTTTTGGATCAAATCGTTGTTGATGATTTTCATACATATGGTGGATTAAGACTGCAAAGTTCCGGTGATTCGAGCCTGGTTGTAAAACTTTTTGGTGATAATGCTGGATTTCATGCTACGGGTGATCCATTGGAAATAGATGATCGGATTGGCGGGGCAATCCAGATTGTTGGTCAGCCAAAATCCCCCGTTGTTCTGACTTCCCTGCTGGATGATTTAAATGGTGCGGGAGTTCAAACGGATGGTGATCCGATGGTGGACACCAATAACGATGGTGACTGGACGGATCCGTTTGATCCCAGGTCCGGCACTGCCGCAAGACCTCAGCCGGGAGACTGGGGTACAGTGTTATTCGACCGCTATGCCCATGATGCCAATGTCGAAGTCGTCATTGGATCTGAGTATCGCCATGCCACCTATCCAGGTCCGAACGCTTTTGCAACGTCAGCAGAATACCTGGGGTCACTTGCCGTTAACGAGAAGTCCGGAGATGAGAATCGACATCTCGGATTTGAAGTGCACGGTCTTATTAATCACCCTGAAGATCTCGATGTCTATAGTTTTGAAGCCGATGCGGGCACGGTCGTGTGGATCGACCTGGATCAGACAACCCATTCGCTTGATGCGGTTGTGGAGTTAATTGATGGTACGGGAAATGTTCTTGCACGCTCCGTAAATTTTGTGGATGAAAAGAACACGGACGCTGTCCTGTTTACCAGCACTGGCTTAGCTACTCCACCGTCTATTCTGTCGAGATTAACCGATGGCACCGGGGGAGGTGACTTTTGGGCCACCAATCCACGTGACCCGGCAATGCGATTGCAATTACCAGGGCCCGTGGGAACAACCCGTACCTATCATCTTCGGGTTCGTAGTAATACGGCACCCGACCGAATTCATTTGCTGGATGCCGGGATCAGCAGCGGTTCGTATCAGATGAGCATTCGGTTACGAGAAACGGAAACGAAGCCGGGGACAACGGTACGCTATGCCAATATTGCATTTGCCGACGTGGGCGTGACGGTGCTTGGGCAACCGATCCATACACCACTGGGGGGTGAAAAAATTGAATTGCCCGGTAATGTCGTGACCCCCATTGGAAATGTGCTTGAAGTCGACCGGGGGTCAACCAGCATTGCCGGGTTTATTGCAACTGCAGGTGAAACCGATACATATCAGTTTGAGGTCATCGGCCGGGATCTGAGGAATGCTCAAATAGATGATCCACCGTCAGACGGTGACGAATACTTGTATACCTTCGATCTGGACTGGGCCGATGGACTCGCTCGTGCGGATATGACCGTCTACGTCGAACCGATTGATAATGATGGGGATCCCGCAACACCGCCTGATTTTGGAGACCGAGGGGCTATCAGTTGTTATGGAGGCAATTCAACTCATCCGGAGGATCTGGCGTTGCCAAACATCGAGAACAAAGTAGCGGATCTTAGTCGCGGTTCGGTGGGGGTACTGGATCCCTATCTTGAAAAATGTGCACTACAGGAAGGGTGGACATACCAAGTTACCGTCATGTCCGATGCTTTATTGCCAGAAGGGTTCCGTCAGTTTACGGATAGGAATCCTGTCAATCCCCTGTTCCGCGTCGAACCGCCTGAACATCTTAACCGCATTGTGGAAGATCGCCTGGAGCAGCATGAACTTACCGTTGCCGAACGAGCGGAGGTAACGAATCTGTTCTTTGATCCGGCTGGCGATCGGTCCTTTGAACCAGATGCCGAAATTCTGCGAGATGTTGATTGGGATCTTAGTGATTTAACGCTTTTCATCCAAACCAATGAATATGCAGGTGGTAATGTACATACGATCGATCCATTTACTGGAGTCCCGGAAGTTGTCAATATATTTGCGATGCCTGGTGGTCGTGGATTTAATGATATTGAAGTTGTCAATGGGAAATTACGATCCTTTTCCACGGATGCGGCAATGGGAAATCCCTGTCTCCCCATTGATGCCGGTACAGGAGTCTATTACGAATTTGATTCGGAAACAAGGCAAGGGACAACCGGTCAATCCCGAGTTGTAGCCATTGGAGATGATGGCATTGCCACCCATAACGGACCTATGGACGATAACGCTGACGTGGAACTTCAAGCGGAATGTACAAGCCGCGACCCGGATGAGGATGAAAAAGGTGTTGGTTATAACATGGACGCGATGATGTTCCTCGACGACGGGTTTGTATATACGGTTGGTCGGCGAGGAGACGGCCCCGATAGTTTTTCCGGATATCGACCATGGGAATCGCCATCGAATCACCACCCACACCATGCCGATCCGGATAATGGATCTGGTGGTCCATTTGATGAATGGATAAGAAATATTGTGTTTAGGCATGATCCGAATTCCGGCGCGGCGGTGTCGAGCAATGTGCCTAGAGGTTATGATGCGAGGCGGAATCATGCCCATACAAGTCATTGGCCTTTAACGCGGATTGACTTAAGCGCCTATGATGACCCGGCAGTGGCTACCGGTCCCGACACTACGGAAGTCGAGTTCAACGAAGAAGGAGGCCCCATCGCAGCCCCCGTGCATATTGTAACAGGACTAGAGAATCTTATAAGAAATCCGGAGAATCGGCTGGAGGACGAGTTGTATGCTGTCGATGACCGGGGTCATATTTATCAGTTAGAACCGAGTCGGCCGTTTCTTGGGCAAACCATAAGTGAGATGCCGAATCCCACGAGTACCAATCGTGAACCCCATAATATCCTGGAACCCGTATCGCTGCGCGCCGGTCATGATGGTCAGACTAAAGTTTGGTTACGAGAAGCGGATGGTACGGGTGGTTTTACCAAAAACGAGTTTATCGGCCCGGGTGGAGATCCACTGCTGCAATTTCAGGGTCTTACAGCGATTCCTGACAACCTTGCTCTTGAAGGAGGGCGATATGAACATCTGCTGTTTGCAATTACCAATAATGGACAGGTTGTTGCAATTAACGTTGAAAACCCTGAGGACGAGGATAGCTTCGGTGAATTGATGCGGGTGTTCCAGGACAATGCGTGGTTTTTAGATTCCGGCATTGCGCCGGGCCGTGCTGGCTTTCGTGGTCTTGCGTTTGATGACAATATTGAAAATCCCTGGACAACCACGACCGATAAGGGAGACGATCTCGGGCACGGTATTCCTGGTTCGGCTGGTGGGGTTAGTTTGCAATTTTCGCCCAATAACGCCCCCGGTACGCTGACAGGTTTTGTCGGGGGAGCCCATGGAACGGTTATCTCGAATGAATTTAGTCTGCGTGATATCAGCGAGTCCAATGTTCCCAACTTATACTTTAACTATTTCACAGAAAACACCACCACGGTCACACCACCCATACCGGGCGTTGCAGGGACCGTTGCAGACTCCTTCCGTGTTTACATTTCCGATAACAGTGGCCAGTGGAATCTTCTGACAACGAATATCAGCGGCGGAGAACCGGCTCGTCAAGAGACGTTTGATAGTACGGGTACCTGGCGTCAGGTTCGTGCTTCTTTGGGTGAATTTGCGGGGGCAGATCATCTACGTCTGCGTTTCGAATTTAGCACGGGTGGATTTAGTGGTTATGATGATGTAAATGGAACGGAATTGTATGGTATCGACGGATCCTATCTGCGTGATGGTGACGTTTTCCAACTTGACAGTCCCGGGCGTGACCGCTTTGACGCCCTTGTCAACAGTTTTGAATTTGAGTCCGGATTCACGATCGTCTCCCCCGCCGGCGGGATGATTCCGGATGGTTCTCAGGTGACCATCGATCATTCCAGCGCCGGGTCCGAAACGTTTACGTTTGTCAGGGATCCCGCTCTGGATGGCGGAAATACGATCTACATTCACGAGAACGATGATGCAGCGGATGTGGTGCAGAAACTGGCAAGTCGTCTGCCGGTGGATCCGTTAACGGGTGAGCAAATAAGACACCATTTAAATGGTGAACGACTCAATTTTGAGGCCGTGAAAATAGATAATCGTCGCGATCTCACGCCAGACTATGATCTCGCAGTTGAGCTTGATATTCCCGGTGTAACTGCGGTTACCGCTCCCGCTATAACGGGCCTATTCCCGGGTTTTATTGAGGGAGGTGATGGCGTTGGCGCTGATAATGTGCCGGTCTGGGTCCACGAGGGGATGACCCGCGTCGAAGTTGCTGAGGCAATTCATCATGATTTGGAAGATATCTATGTTTGGAATGTAACGGATGAAGCCTATCTCGAGGAAGTGGTGCTGGGAAATGTTGCTGAACCGGATAGCTTTAAAATATGGAATGACATGGTGCCGCTCGTTGGAATTGATATTTTGGAGTTACCTTTTTTGGGACATCAGCAGGGACCACTCGGATATCATCAAGGTCCATTACCTGGTGACAACGGACCGATAAATACCGATGTCTTAACACCTGAGGGCTCGCTTACGGATAATCGCAGGTTCTGGGCAAATTCCACGGCAGGTGTATTTATCGATGATATTGTCATCGGTATGGCGGGACGGGGTGAATTAGTCAGCGGTAGCACTAGTAATTCCAATTTTGTTACAAATCCTAACGCTAATCCAAGCGGAATTGAAGAAGGAACCTATCAGCTTGAAATCCGCCCGGAAGAGGGCTTTCGGAATGCGAACGGAATTCCAATTCGGTCGTGGGACTTTAATGATCGACTTGCTGACGGACCGAGCTTAGTGCTTTCTTCGGGTGCCTTTATACATGATGGCGAGTATTTTGATATTTCCAATGGATTCACGACGCTGCGGTTCGAATTTGACGACATTCAGTGCGTAGGCCTTGATTGTGAGGGTGTCGCAAGTGGAAATCTTCCTATCTCGTACCATTCCGAAATGGAAGATTGGGAAATTGCCCGATTGGTTCGGGATGCGATTAACCGACCTGAAATTGAATCGGAGTTGGGTGCGTTCGCAACCTTTGCGGCTGTCGCAGGCCAGGCCGGCATTGATTTGACCAATAATGATGGGTTTCCGGATTTGCGAAACCTGGAACTTCCGGGACATATACTTTATAGCCCAACCACGTCCAGTAATGTTCTGAATCTTTTTGGTGAGGTGTATATAGCGGCCAATCCAAGTAGCGATAGTGTGCCACAACCAGAACTCGTGGGGGAATTCAACGATACGATTCTCACGGCCACGCCCACGAAAATTACGGGTAATCGAACAAGTTTTATCGCTAACGGAATGATTGGTGATAATCCTTACTGGAGTAATCAATCTTCAACGGATGTGGATTTATTCCAAGTTCAGAT
The DNA here is from genome assembly GCA_036150515.1 of Planctomycetota bacterium. GTDB lineage: Bacteria > Planctomycetota > Planctomycetia > Pirellulales > Pirellulaceae > UBA721. The sequence continues at coordinate 9,478 of JAYZPA010000128.1, read as the reverse complement.
AGCGGGCGGCGAGACGTTATTCGTGGACTTAAGAGCATATTCGCTGTCCTCCGAACTGGATGCAGTGTTGCGTGTGTTTAATGCGGATGGAGTCGAATTGGCGCGTGTAGACGATACTCCAGCGACCCCGGTTCCCAATCAAAACGATCCTTTCCTATCCTTTACTCCTGTGGATCCGTTAAGTAGCCGACAGGTTTATTATGTCGGGGTAAGCAGTGCTCCAGACAACCTTGGTAAGCATCTCCCAGGATACGATCCAGTCACATTTGATACTTACCCGTTATATGATCCAGAAAGTGATACAGCACGAGAAGTTGGTAGATATCAGAGGAACCCCGTGGGTGACTTGTTGTATGAAAAAGTCGGGCACTACCAGATTGCGTTCACAGTCGGAGTCGATGGAAAGACGTTTGATAGTGTTGTGGATCAAAAGAATTTCACCTATCACAATTTCAATTATGATCCCGCCCCGGTCGCGATTGGCGCAAACCCCATTCAATGGACAGTCGTCCCCCCGTTAAATCCGTTCGTCGGATATCAAGGTGACACGTCTCACGCGACAGGTGAAGAAGTCCCTGGTGAGATTGGAGGACGGTTCATTGAAAACCTTCCGCTTATCTACGCGGATACCGAGATCTCAGGTTTGACAATTAAATCCAATATTTCAGCTCGTGGTCGACTGGATCATACGTCCTGGGATCCAGGATTTGAAGCCCCATTATTGTTCGGTCACTTTAACCGAGACGGAGACATATCGCTCGGTATTAGTCTGGAGAATGATGAGGCGACCGATAAGCTGGCATGGCGCGCTCGACTTGGGGATGAGTTTGGTACGTTACACCCGCTGGAAACGAATGTGGGAGTGGATTGGTCCTATACTTATGTACCCTCTGGCGGGCTGGAAGGATTTGGAGAATTGACCGTGAATGTTGACGGTCAGATAGATTCTGTGGAAATACCATCGTCAGTTGTATTTGACGATCTGGAAGCCGTTTCGATTAATTCGTTTGGGTTTAGGCAGGAACAAACGGATCCTCCGTTAGGATTTCTTGACCTTGATGCAGCGGAGATTTTTGTGGACGAAGTGTTTTATACGGGTACCCCGTATGATTCCAACGGTGGCGGTAACGGCAGAAATCTATTCCGCGAACAGGGTCAGGTAAACATTACATCAAGTCAAATTTCCGACTCGGCTGACTGGGGAATCCTGAGTGACGATGGAGGGCGGGATCCTGCTGAAGGTAATCACACCCACCCTGGTCCAGTCAGGAACATTGACGAGTTAAACTATGGCCGTCTTGTGCCCGGTGTTTCGATTATCAACAACGTGCTGTTCAACAATCAGGGTGGTGGTATTCGGTACAGCGGTTCTGCAGGAGCGGGACCTCTGGGATCCGTTCCGCACGGGCGTATTGTCAACAATACCATTTATGGTACGAGACTTGAGGATGATCAACTCGAAACGGGGATCCTGGTAAATGAAGAGGCAAGCCCAACTCTCCTGAACAACATCATCGTGAACCTGGAAGATGGGATCATCGTGGCGCCCGACTCGGATACCACGGTTGTCAGTGGAACGGTTTATCACGGCAACAATAACAATTCAAATGTGGTGAATGAAACGTTTGTTGCTGATTATTCCCCAACGGCAGGTTCGGCATGTCCAACATTATTTGTTAATGCAACGAGGCCAAGCAGGAATTTTTATCTATGTGGAGGTGATGGTGTAAATGTAAATCCGGCGATCGACAGTGCGATCGCGTCCCTTGAGGATCGATATGATTACGTATTGGTCAAAGATCCTATCGGAATTAGTCGCTCGCCGGTGATTGCGCCTCCGTTGGATATCAGAGGACAATTACGAATTGATGATCCCAATACGGAGCCGATCGGTGGTATCGGTGAGAATGTATTTATTGACCGCGGGGCGTTGGATCGGTCCGATTTTGCAGGCCCCAGGTCTGAGCTAATCGTCCCCTTTGATAATGATCCCCTTGGAGTTGATCTCAATGACGCTTTAACCTATGTGAAGGTAGGTGCGAACGAGATTGTTTCCAGTTTTGAGATTCGCCTGAACGATGGCGGTGAACCGGGAGACCCACATGAAGGTATTGGAATTTGGGATCAAACGGTAACGACCGAAAAGGTAATTGTGAAGCAGGACGGGCAATTACTGAAAGATGGAATTGATTACTCGTTTAGTTACAATGTTACAAATGATACGATTCGGTTGACTCCGCTTTCCGGCATCTGGACGCCCTCGCGGATCTATACAGTCGAATTGTCCAATGCCCACCACTGGAAACTGGTTACACAGCCCGGCATCAGTATATTGGACCAGGATGCATTTTTTGTAACGGATGAATTCGGTGTAACGGTTGATTTTGAATTTGATCGTGGGTTTTCAATGGAAGTACCCCAGACGCTTCAAATGCATATACCTCCGGAGGCGGCGGGATTGGGCGGTATCACGGACGGTCAAACTTTCACGATTCGACAAGGTACCGCCATTCCGGAACTGTTTGAATTTGATCTAGTCGGATCGGCCGCGCCTCTGCTTGGCCGAATTCCGATCCCCTTTACGCTGAATGATGGTGTGGATACCATTGCCCAGGAAGTGGTGGATGTATTAAATAACAACATAAACCTTGATATCTATCCTAAGTATTTGGGTGACGGAGCCATACATCTTGGCACAAAAGGGATTCATGTCTTAAATACGGGGTCGGCCCCTAGTTTGGCGACGTCGGGTGTTGCCGGTGGAATTGCTGATGGAGAGTTCTTCTGGGTTGATGATTCAAACCGCCGTGTTTTCTTTGAGTTTGAAGATCAAATTTCGCCCAATGGGCTCACGACAGCAAACCTTGCCAGTGGCGATGTGCAAATTGATTATTCGGCAGCAGACACGAATGATGAGATCGCCGTAAAAATTGAAACGGCGCTCAGGGGTGCTAACATCGGTCTCGATAATGCAACGGCATTGGATGATGGTTTGCCTTGTTTTGTCTTAGATGGGAATGTCACCTCAATTCCGCTAGGTAATGATGCGTGCGTGTATGTAGGTGGAGAAGTTAACCATCAATTAGATGCGTCCGCTTCTGTTTTGTTGGTAACCGGAGAACCAGGGGTTCGTCCGGAATTTGGTCTTAAAGTCCCAACGGTTGCCGGACAGCTAGATCCAATTATTTCTGATGGCGAAACATTTACCATAGGCTATGGGCCAACGTTTAGTGTCACATTTGAGCTTAACGATACCGGTGGTTCCAATCCAAATTACAACGTTGCAAATACGCCTGTTAATTTCAATAGCACGACGACCGTTACACAATTTATGAATGAGATTGTGGTAGCCATCAGAAGTGAATCGCTCGAACTTGATCCCAAGATTGTCCCGGGAACGACATTAATTGATATTGGTTCTTCGACTGTTCATACTCTGAGTGTTGCAAACACCAGTCTATTAAAGGTAGGTGGTACACCAGGGCTTCCTGCGGCGTTCCCGGTGAACGTAGTACCGATGAACTTTTTTGATGATGTCCAAACCGCGGTTCAGGTGGTTAGGGCTATTAATGATGCAACAGGTTTTGATGGTGTTGTTGCCCGACCCAATGGTGCTAATGAAGTTATTGTGACGAAGGCCAACGTGGTTAACAAATCGAAACCGTATCTGTTTGTTGCCGATGCGTGGGGTGAGGCCACACCAAGAGAAATGTTCCCGATCGAAGACAGAGCAACCAATACGCTCCAACCGAATCAATATTCAGGTAAAACGCTCTTCTCTGTACAAATGGGTACGGTGGACTATGATGCCGGGGATGCACCCGATGGCATGGGGGTACCACCTCAAAATGCTTATCCGACGAAAAATGGGCACGACCCGGCACTGCACATGTACGGTGGTTCCGTATTTTTGGGTGAACGAGTTGATCGTGATCCGGATAATGAAATGGGCATTTCGGATGATCTTGACGGTGAAGGATATGAGGTCATCATTGATCCTGCCCTTGTCTCCGGATTACAGTTTGTCCCGCGCGTAGGTGTAGCACCTGAAACGTCTGGTGATCTGGTCGTTGATGACCTGATTGACGTGACGGTTACAGCCACAGGTTCAACGGCGGTCGATGGCGAATTCCTGACGATTGGTTCGACGTTGTTCGAATTGGATCCGGATGCGGATGGTGTGACTCCCGGAAGCGTTTCCGTGGCCGTCAACGGTGCCGATACCGAGGCGGTGATTGCTACAACGATGTCCGCGGCCATCAATGGGGCGAGTATTGCAGGCGTCAACGCGGTAGCCGTCGGCGATGTGATCACGATTACGCGATCCAGTGCGGATGTCGTTAATGATAACAGTGCGACAGGATTCAGTGCCGCGGCAGCGCGTAGTAACATAGGTGATAAAGAGACCTTCACCATTGATGATGTTATCTTGGAATTCCATGATACGACGGCTGGCAGTTCTGTTGAGTTGGAGCATATTGCAATTCCATTTACTCCAACGGATGATGCCAATGCGGTTGCTGCTTCTATCGTACAGGCGATCCTTGACGCGGATATCAGAATGAATTTAAATCCGATTGCCCGCGATGGTGGTCGTGTTGAATTGACCGGCGATGATGCAGATGGGGTAACCGGTGAAAACGGTGGTGACATCGGATTCTTTAATCCTTATGTGGGAACGGTGATTGAAGTTAATGCATCCGCGTACGGTATGTTGGATGCATGGATCGATTTTAATCGTGATGGCGATTGGCATGATGAATTTGAACAAATTGTTTATAGCCAACAGCTTACCGCCGGAATCAATACATTGAATATCCAGGCACCTCTTCCGCCTGAATCGCTCGACGGCCTGACGTTCGCCCGTTTCCGATTTAGCGATGTTGGTGGTTTACAGGCAACCGGCCTGACTGTAAACGGTGAAGTGGAAGACTATGAAATTGAGATCGTTGGTGGGAGACCGCCAGAAGCAAATAATGATCCCACGGGAGTAGCCGATGGGTTTGCGACTACCGAAGAGCTTCCACTGCCTCAAACGCCGTTTAATCCTTCTTTGTTGATCAACGACGTGGATGCCGATAATAACGATATTAAAGTACATTCGTATGACAGCTTTAGTGCCATGGGTGCTACCGTAGTGGTCGATCAGAATTGGAAGAGCCTGGGATCGGGTAGTGGTACCTTTACCTATGATCCTACTCTCGCAGGCCTTCCCACGCAGGCACTTGCTGCGGGTGAAATCGCATTTGACACGTTCACCTATACACTGATCGAAGAAATCGACGTGCCTAATGACGGCTATGGATTCGTATCCCAAACGCCGGCAACCGTTACGATTACACTCACCGGGGTTAATGACGCACCGACGGTTTCGAATGTTGCTGTTAGCGCTGTTGAAGATGGAGGTCCGGTCAATGGTAATTTCGTTGGCAATGATGTCGATAATGGCGCTACGCTGACCTATCACATCGTGAATGATCTTGGTGCAAACCAGGGAAGCGTGGTTAATAACTCAGATGGCACGTTTACGTTTGATCCGGGGTCAGATTTCCAGAATCTTCCTCTGGGCGAAACGCAGGATGTGGTCTTCACCTATAAAGCGAATGACACGTTAGCAGATTCTCCTGTCGATGGCGTCGTGACGATAACGGTGACCGGCATTAATGATTCACCTCTCGCCGTCGATGACAATTATATTGTGGATCAAGATGTTGAGACGGTGGAAGGAGCACCGGGCGTTCTGGCAAACGATATTGACGATGATATCGATGGAAGTGCTCCTGATGATGTTTTGACCGTTACCATGTTAGCGTCGAATGATTTGGTTGGAAGTCCTCCGACGATGACCATCCCTACAATTCGGGATGCGGAGCTAACGCTTAATGAAGACGGTTCCTTTACCTACGATCCAAGAGAATCGGAAATCTTGAAAGCGTTGGATGTTGGGGATGATCCCATAAATGATAGCGTTCTGTACACAATGACTGATCTTCAGGGGGAAATCTCCATTGCCACGTTGACGTTTACTGTCCATGGAGTCAATGATGCCCCGATCGCGAATCCCGATTCGTATACAACCCGCAACGACCTAATTCTGGATGTGGGTCCGACCGGATTGCTGCTTAACGATTCCGATCCGGATGATAATGATGATCCATTTGTTTCGGAGTTTATCGATTCTGTGGCGGGCGAAACGATGAATGGGTTCAGTACCGAAGGCGCCGTCGTCACACTGGATGCCGATGGTGGGTTTAGCTATGATCCTTCCTTTTCTACGTCCTTGCTGGCATTGGCTCGAACCGAAACGCTAGACGATTTTTTCACTTATGAAATCAGCGATGGTGACCTGCAGGCAACGGCTTTAGTTACCGTGACAGTTTCCGGCACGAACAAAGCACCCGTGGTTCCTGGGATTACTGTTGGTACCGACGAAGATACGCTCTTGCCAGAGGATGCTTCAAGAAATGTTCTCGATGGGGTTACGGATCCGGATGTCGAGGATGTTACCCCCCGAGTCTCTTCGTTTGACGCGACCAGTGCCCTTGGTGCCACCGTGACCGTCGATACGAATATTGGTGGTGGAATGTTTACCTACGACCCGACGAATGCCCCTTTGATACAGGAGTTTGATGCAGGAGATTCGACTCCGCAGGATACGTTTAACTACGTCGTTACCGATGGTTTAGATGGTTTTACGACGGGCACAGTGACGATCAATCTGACGGGTTTAAATGACCCTCCAGTCGCTGTCGATGATACGATCAATGTTGATGGGAATTTGAAGCCGCTCGCTCCGCGAGATACTACGATCTCAATCGACCTACTGGCCAACGATATTGATGTTGATGCAAGTAGCTCGGTCGCAGCTGTCGAAATTACCGCAGGACCCGTCCCGGCGGAAGCGACGATTGTTTTAGATGACGACCCTCTTTCGTCAACTTATGGTCACGTTACCTTTACCCCTCCAACTCCCGAGTTTAGTGGAAATGTGACCTTCCAATACCAGATAACGGATGATCAGGGTGTCACGTCCGCCGAAGCGACGGTTTCGGTGGAGGTCAACGATGAGCCGGTGGCGGTGGATGATTCCTCTCAGGTCTTCCAGGATGTTGCCAATACGCCGACAGAGATCGATGTATTAGCGAACGATGATGATGAAGACGGTACGCTTGATTCGACATCGATCAAAATTACGGTGCTTCCGTCTCATGGAACGATCGTGGATGTGCTTGGTGATGGTTCGGTAGTGGAATACCCGGTGGAATACCGACCGGATGTTGGTTATTTGGGTGCGGACAGCTTCGAATATACTGTCCAGGATAATGATGGTGCGGTTTCCGACGCGGCAACCGTGACGCTTGATGTGATCCCGGATCCGTTTCCATGGCACAACCGCGGCAATGGTTTGGATGTTAATGCGGACGGATTCGTTTCATCAATCGATGCGTTGTTGGTCATTCTCGAGTTGAATGAGAACGGATCATACGAGCTACTGCCACCGACGTCGGGTAACAGTCCTCCTCCTTACTACGATGTGAATGAGGATGGAGATGTAGCTCCAAGTGATGCTATCCAGATAATTAACTTCCTGAATGCCAATGCGAACGGGGAATCAGGAGAAGGGGAAGATACGTTTGTCCCTGCCCCCGCTGTCCCGGTTGTCGAAGAGTTGTCCTCTCAGCCCGCGATACAGATTTTGGAAAGCGCACGTTCCGATTCGGGCTTTACTGATCTACGCGATATGCGCGGTTCCGGATTAAGTACGGTTCGCGGGGAAGTGCTGGAAGACCTGTTGGCTGAGATGGCTGAAGATTTAAACGAGGCCCATGCGGATGGATTGCTGAATGACATTGCATTGGATGAGTTTTTTGGTTAACGGAGTTCGGGATGGACTTCCTACAGCTCCACGCTTACCCGGGGGCAGCTGTTTTCTTTTCCGTGTCGGGAAAAAATCAAACTGCCGACGCGTGAATTAGCACCCAACGTCCGGTTCAGCTTGATCCGGACACATGGCCGTATTTCAAGAGAGATGCAGCATCTTCCTGCAATCACGATGTCTTCGAGGCCACTTGTTTCAATGGGATACGTCTGGATTCACGATGATGAACAACAGCGTATTAGCGTAATGACGAACTCCGCTGTAATTAAGTTGAAGTATTTATTCAGGCAACTATAGTTACAAGAGTAAGCTGTCTGGTTGGTTTCAGGATACGACTGCGTGGAGACGGGTGAGATTATTTAATGGCTTGGATCTCAGGTCTTGAATTTAGGGCGGTATTCCCCTTTTTACGAAAAATGGTAATGGTTTTATGGATCAGGAACAGATTGATGATTTACTGCGGCGTACTCTTGATGATTACAAAGTGTCGCGTGGCGAGAAGAAGATACTGGATGGCATGGTTCGGGAGCATGGTGATTCAGAGCAGCAGTTAGGATTCCTGCGTCACCGGGCTTTTGCAGTTGCGCGAGCGGACTTAGTGGGTCCGGAAGGGATCCGGGTTGTGCAATGGCTGGAAGATGTCAACAAAGCATTTCAGCGGCGCGACAAGGTATCTCAAAATGCAGCTGAGGTGTATTTTAGCCCGGGTGATGATTGTCCGGCAGTGATTCGACGATTATTGGAGAAGGCGGAACGTTGTGTGGATATTTGTGTTTTCACGATTACCGATAATCAGATTTCCGATACGATTCGGGATGTTGCAACCCGTGATATTCAGGTACGAATCATTACGGATAATGACAAGTCATTGGATGCCGGTTCGGACATTCAGCGTCTGATCAATCTGGGTATACCGGTTCGAATTGATCAAACGGAGCACCACATGCATCACAAATATGCGGTTTTTGATCAAACGACGACATTGACGGGGAGTTATAACTGGACGCGTAGTGCAGACAAGCACAATGATGAGAATTTTTTAGTTACGGACGAACCACGGATTACACGTGCGTATAACGGGCATTTTGAGCAGTTGTGGGAGTCGCTTGGGGCTTAGGGCGTTTGCGGTGGGCTGGAATTATTCCCAATATATGGGCGGGTTCAGCGAATAACCCATAGCAGTGAGAAATAGGCACCTTAGGGTTGTCGATGGTCGGATTTGGTTAACTAATCGTTAAACCTGATACAACCGTCAAGCATTTACCAGGTTTGCCTGTTTTTCCAACTGTTAAAGTCAGAAGATTGGAAAACACTAAAAATAGGGTTCATACTTGTCACATGCCATTAGGTATGCAGGCATAGCCACCTACAGTTTTAACGATAATTGACCATACCATGAGTAACCTTACTGAAATCCAGGAATATCTGTTCACGGGCGAAATGACATTCGCCTCGGGCGCGGTGATTTTTGTAGTCATGTATTGGGTGATTTCATTACTAACGGGCTTAGGCTTAGATGCATTGGATTTTGATTTGGATTTTGATGCGGACACCGACGTCGGTGGATTTGACGGTTTTTTAGGGATCGGTTTGGTCCCG